>NZ_JBFUIY010000069.1:0-12218 GCF_056401655.1 Allobosea sp. P4_E12
GTCTGGGCCGGTGCCTCCGACATCGCGACCACCGACCGTTCGCTGATCTGGAATTCGGATCTGGTCGAGACGCTCGAGTTCGACAACCTGATCACGCAGGCCGTCGTCACCATGGATTCGGCGCTGAACCGACCGGAAAGCCGCGGCGCCCATGCCCGCGAGGACTATCCGGAACGCGACGACAAGGACTGGATGAAGCACACCCTGTCCTGGATCGACGACGAGAAGCGGACCGTCACGCTCGACGACCGCCCGGTTCATACCTACACGCTCTCGAACGATATCGAGTACATCAAGCCCAAGGCGCGGGTGTATTGAGGACGATCTGACCGATGGCCGAATTCAATCTCCCCGCGAACTCACGACTGACCGAAGGCAAGGCCTGGCCGAAGCCGGCCGGCGCCAAGAAGCTGACCGAGTTCAAGGTTTATCGCTGGAACCCGGATACCGGCGAGAATCCGCGCACCGACACCTATTATGTCGACCGCGAGGATTGCGGACCGATGGTCCTCGACGCGCTGATCTGGATCAAGAACAAGATCGACCCGACGCTGACCTTCCGGCGCTCCTGCCGCGAGGGCATCTGCGGCTCCTGCGCCATGAATATGGACGGCAAGAACGGGCTGGCCTGCACCACTGGCATCGATGAGTGCGGCTCGAAGGGCAAGGTCGCGATCTATCCGCTGCCGCATATGCCGGTGATCAAGGATCTGGTGCCGGACCTCACACGCTTCTATGCGCAGCACGCTTCGGTCGAGCCCTGGCTCAAGACCACGACGCCGGCGCCGGAGAAGGAGTGGGCGCAGGGCAAGGAGGACCGCGAGAAGCTCGACGGCCTTTATGAGTGTATCCTCTGCGCCTGCTGCTCGACGTCCTGCCCGAGCTACTGGTGGAATGGCGACCGCTATCTCGGTCCTGCCGTGCTGCTTCAGGCCTATCGCTGGCTGATCGACTCCCGCGATGAGGCCACCGGCGAGCGCCTCGACGACCTGGAAGACCCCTTCCGGCTCTATCGCTGCCACACGATCATGAACTGCGCCAATGCCTGCCCGAAGGGCCTGAACCCGGCCAAGGCGATCGCAGAGATCAAGAAGATGATGGTGGCGCGGCAGGTCYGAGGCGCCACTCATTCGACGGGGTGGTCGTCTGACGCGACGGCCTGCGCCGGCTTAGGCGTCCTGGGCGCATTTCGGGGAGAGGCTTCGGCTCTCGCCCGATGCGCCGGAGACTGATTGGCGATATCGGGCTCGCCTGGGCGCGCGACCGGATCCTCGGGATCAGAGATATCGCGTCGGCGCGAATGGGGCCGGATCGGCGATCGGCTTCTCGCCGCAGATCTGCGCAGCCAGGATTTCGCCGGTGACGGGCCCCGTCGCAAAGCCGATATGCTGGCTGCCGAAGGCGAGCCAGAGACCGGGATTCCGCGGCGCTTCCCCGATCATCGGCAATGAATCGGGCAGGGTCGGCCTGGCTCCGCGCCAGGTCGTGGCTTCGGTCGCCTCGGTCAGGTCAAATGCTTCCTTCGCCCGTGGCAGGACGGCGTCGATCTGCGCGAAATTCGAAGGCGCATCCCGGTTTGCGAGCTCGACACCGCTGGTCAGACGGTAGCCCTTTTCCATCGGCGCGAGGAAGTAGGCGGATTCGACGTCGTAGAACGGGCGCGAAAGGCTGCGCCCGTCGCCTGCCTTGTAATGGCGGTGATAACCGCGCTCGACATTGAGCGGGACGCTCAGCCCGAGCGGGTGCAGCAGGTCGGTGCTCCATGGGCCGAGCGCGACCACGGCGATTCCGGCATCGAAGCTGCCGGAATCGGTCGTAGCGCGCCAGCCCTGGGGTGTCCTGGAGAGCCCTGAGGCGGCGGCGCGGACGATCTTGCCGCCGCGCGCGGCGAAGAGCGCCGCATAGGCTGCGACCACGGCCTGCGGCCAGTCGACCGAGCCGTTGTCCCGCAACCACAGGCCGGCCGAAAAGATCGGGTTGAGATCGGGCTCGACCGCCGAAAGGGCCTGCCGATCGAGATAGTCGGCACGAAAGCCATGATCCTCGAGCCACTGCTGCTCGGTGCGGGCAGCCTGTTGACCGGCCTCGCTGCGCCAGAGCTTCAGCGTACCGGTTTCACGCAGGCGATGGCTGATTCCAGCCTCTGCCATCCACGCCTTGTGCAAGGTCAGGGCCTGAGCCGTCAGACCCTGGAGTGCGGCAACGCGCGGCGCGAGACGGGATGGGCGCGTCTCGGCGAGGAAGCGCAGGACCCAGCCGGGATTCCGCAGCAGGTGGCCCCAGCGATAGCGCACGGCAGCGTGCTGGTTGCCGAGATAGTTCGGCAGGCTCTTCCAGAGCGAGGGATTGTTGAGCGGGACGACGGAGGTCGGGCTGACCACGCCGGCATTGCCGTAGGAGGTTTCGCTGCCGGGCTCGCGCCGGTCGATCAGGGTGACCATGAAGCCGCGTTTCTGCAGCGCGAGCGCACAGGAGACGCCGACAATGCCGGCGCCGAGGACAAGCGAGGTACGGGTCATGCGAGGGAGGTCTCTCCATCCACCGGCACGTGCAGCCAGTGGTCGAGGAAGCCGTCGAGCCAGGCCCTGACGGCGGGATCATAGCGATACCAGCCTTCGAGATGCTGATGGCGCAGCTGGGCCCCGGGCATCAGGGTGCGCTCATGCGCGCGCACCGACCAGCGGCACATCATCGCCGGGGTCACCTCGGGATGAAACTGGATGCCATAGGCCTTGGGGCCCGAGCGAATGGCCTGGACCGGGAAATCGCCCCCGGTTGCGAGGCATTCGGCGCCGCTAGGGCAATCGAAGCCCTCGCGATGCCATTGGTACACGGTCGAGGGCCAGGCGAAGCCGGCCTCGCTCGCATGCGAATGCCCGGCTTCCGTCAGCGCAAGATCGTAATAGCCGATCTCGGCCCGGCCCTGCGGGTGCGTGTAGACGGTGCCGCCCAGATGTCGCGTGAGCATCTGGGCGCCCAGGCAGATGCCGAGAAAGGGGGCCTCTTCCTTCAGGCAGGTGCCGATCCAGTCGATCTCGGCCTTGACGAAATCATCGGGGTCGTTGGCGCTCATCGGGCCGCCGAAGATCACGGCGCCGGCATGATCGCGCATGGTCACCGGGAGCGGATCGCCGAAGCGCGGCTTGCGGATATCGAGCGCGTGCCCCCGCGCCGCCAGAAGGCGGCCGACCCGGCCGGAGGTCGAATGTTCCTGGTGCAGGACGATCAGGACAGGCTTCGGTGCCGGCCTGTTCCTGATGGGGCGAAGGGGGGAGCGGAGCTTGCGGGCAGCGCTGAGACGAAAGGGCTGATCGTTCATCACGGGCTTCGGATCGCTCACGCGCCAAGGTCGCGCCCAGTGGCGCACCATCCATCCATGAACTGACAATGCGGTTCCATGCGGGACCGAGCAAGCAATTCATGCGCCAGGGTTGCATGGCGCGCAGGTGTTTTTTGCATGGCGGCGCCCTGATTCCGCCGGGAGCGCACGCTTCTTGACTTCAAGTTCACGATAGGTCATGAGAATGAACGTTCATTCTCATTTCGGATTCCTCGTTTGCCACCACCCTTTGCCTTCGCCTCTTCCGAGCGCGCCCTGACGGAGCGCCATTCGCGCATCCTCGATGCGGCGGAGCGCGTCTTCGCGCGCGCCGGTTTCCATGCCGCAACGATGAATGACGTTGCGGCCGAGGCCGGCATGAGCCCGGGCAATCTTTACCGCTACTTCGCCTCCAAGGACGTGATCATCGCTGGGATGGCCGAGCGGGACCGGGCTTCGATCGTCGCAGATTTCGCGGCGCTTGATCCGCGCGCCGGCAACCTCCTTGACCAGCTCGAGGCACTTGCGCGGCGGCATCTCGTCGATGAGCCGCGCGAAAAGGCCATCATCGCGTTGCAGATCTGGGCGGAAGCCGCACGCAATCCGGAAATGGCGGCGATGTGCGCCGATATCGACGGCATGGTCATGACAGGCCTGACGGTCGCGGTCTCCGCGGCCAAGGACGGCGGCGAGCTGCCGGCCGATCTCGACGAGGTCCGCTTCCTGCAGGCGATGTCGATGCTTGCCGACGGCTTCTTCTGCCGGCGCGCCTTGGATCCGAATTTCGACACCGAAGCTGCTGCCGAGACGATGTTCACCGCGATGCGCGGATTGGCTCAGGCAATGCGCCTGCAATCCCCACACACAAATCAGCCATGACTGATTCGAAGGTTATCACCATGTTGCCGCTTCCCCTCGCGCTGACGCGCCTGGCTGCCCTGTCCCTGCTGACCCTGGCGCTGCTGCCGTCTGTCTCGGCCTCGGCCCAGACGCCAGCCAGCGCGGCCGCGCAGGCAACGGCTCCCGCCCATGGCCCGGCCGTGACGGTTACCCCGGCCACGACCGCGGAAATCGTGCAGAGCGTCGTGGTCTCCGGCTCGATGATCGCGCGCGACGAGGTTCTGGTTTCGCCAGAGATCGATGGCTTCGCGCTCGTCGAGATCCTTGCGGAAGAGGGGGACCGCGTGACGGCGGGCCAGGTGCTGGCACGCCTCTCTCGGACGACGCTTGACGTCCTTCACACCCAAAACGAGGCACAGATCGCGCGTGCCGAAGCAGCGATCGCCCAGGCCAGGGCCCAGGTCAGCGAAGCGGAAGCCAATCGTGTTCAGGCCGAGAATGCTTTCGAGCGGACCAAGGCCCTGCGCGATTCGGGCAATGCCAGCATCGAGACCTTCGATCTCCGGTCCGCGGCGGCGAGGACGACGGTCGCCCGCGTCAACTCGGCGCAGCATGCGCTTGCCATCGCGACAGCAGATCTTGCGCTGGCCAAGGCGCAGGAGCGCGATATCGCCGTGAAGCTCGCGCGTACCGAGATCAAGGCTCCCGCAGCCGGAATCGTCAGCCAGCGCCGCGCCAAGCTTGGCGCCATGGCGCCCCTGGCCGCTACCGAACCCCTCTTCCGCATCATCGCCGATGGTGCGATCGAACTCGAGGCGGATGTCGCGGAGGTCGAACTTAGCTCGCTTAAGCTCGGCCAGAGGGTCGCAGTCACGCCGGCGGGAGCCCAGAAGCCGCTCGTCGGTGAGATCAGGTTGATTGCACCGCAGGTCGACAAGGCGTCTCGGCTCGGGCGCGTGCGAATCGCCCTTAAGGATAATCCGCCGGTCGCGCTTGGCTCCTTTGCTCGCGGGGTGATCGAAACCGGGCGCAAGACGAGCATCACCCTACCGCTCTCCGCCATCACCTATTCGCGCAATGGAGCGCTGGTGCAGAGCGTCAAGGACGGCAAGGTCAGCACCAAGAAGGTGACGCTGGGACTGACCGGAAACGGCCGGATCGAGATCACCTCCGGTCTCGCCGAAGGCGAGACCGTGGTCGCGCGCGCGGGCACTTTCGTGCGCGACGGCGACGCGGTTACCCCGATCGCGACGAATTGACGGGGCCGGCGGAATGAACATCAATTTCTCTGCCTGGTCGATCCGCAAACCGGTCCCGGCCATCCTGCTCTTCGTGGTGCTCTGCGTGYTTGGGGTGATGTCGTTTTCGACACTGCCGGTCACGCGGATGCCGAATATCGACGTGCCTTTCGTCTCGGTCTCAGTGACCCAGGCCGGCGCAGCGCCGGCGGAGCTTGAAAGCCAGGTCAGCAAGCGCATCGAGGATGCGGTCGCCAACATCACGGGCGTCAAGCATGTGATGTCGACGCTGACCGACGGCCAGTCGCTCACCCTGATCGAGTTCCGGCTGGAGGTGAACACCGACCGGGCGGTCAACGACGTCAAGGACGCCATCGCCAAGGTCAGGGCGGATTTGCCACGCACCATCGACGAGCCGGTGATCCAGCGCATCGATGTCGAGGGCCAGTCGGTCCTGAGCTATGGCGCATCGTCGCCCGGCATGACGCTGGAGCAACTCTCCTGGCATGTCGACGATGTCGTTGCGCGCGAATTGCAGGGGCTGAAGGGCGTTGGCCGTGTCGATCGCTACGGTGGCGTCGATCGCGAGATCAGGATTTCGCTCGATCCCGACCGGTTGCTGGCGCTCGGGACAACGGCTGGCGAAGTCAACCGGCAGATTCGGGCGACCAATGTCGACCTCGCCGGTGGGCGCGGCGAGGTTGGCGGCCAGGAACAGGCGATTCGCACGCTCGCCGGGGCACGTACGGTAGCAGAGCTTGCCGAGACCAAGATCTCGCTCACCGGTGGCCGCGAGGTGAGGCTGAAGGAGCTTGGCCGCGTCGAGGATTCCAATTCCGAGCCGCGTTCCTTCAGTCGCCTGGACAAGCAGCCCGTCGTCACCTTCGCGGTGTTCCGCTCCAAGGGTTCGAGCGAGCTCTCGGTCAAGCAGGTGGTTGCAGCGCGCATCGACGAGCTGAACAAGCGCTACCCGTCGATCGAGCTGAAGCTGATCGACGATGCCGTCGCCTATACCCATGGCAACTACCAGGCGGCGATGGAGACGCTGTTCGAGGGGGCGGCGCTGGCCGTGCTCGTCGTCTTCCTCTTCCTGCGCAACTGGCGCGCGACGCTGATCACCGCCATCGCACTACCGCTTTCGGCCATCCCCACCTTCTGGGCGATGCAGATGCTGGGCTTCTCGCTCAATCTGGTCAGTCTGCTCGGAATCACGCTCGTCACCGGCATCCTGGTCGACGACGCGATCGTCGAGATCGAGAACATCGTGCGCCATATGAAGATGGGCAAATCGCCCTATCGCGCGGCGATGGAGGCGGCCGATGAAATCGGGCTCGCGGTCATCGCGATCACCCTGACCATCGTCGCGATCTTCGCGCCGGTCTCCTTCATGGGCGGTATCGCCGGGCAGTATTTCCGCCAGTTCGGCCTGACGGTTGCCATCGCGGTGCTGTTCTCGCTGCTGGTGGCGCGACTGATCACGCCGATGATGGCGGCCTATCTGATGCGACCCGTGAAGCACGAGGATGACAGGCCTGGTCCGTTCATGCGCGGCTATGTCGGCTTGCTGCGGCTCACTCTCGCGCGGATCCGCCTGCCGTTGCTGCCGCGTTTCGATGGGACGGGGCGCTGGCGCAAGCTGCCATTCAACATGGCCTATGTGACCCTGGTGGTCGGCTTCATCTTCCTGTTCGCCTCGATCCAGGCGACGGCCTTGCTGCCGACGGGCTTCTTCCCGGAGGAGGACACTGCGCGTGTCGTCGCCAGCGTCGAGTTGCCGCCGGGCGCAACGCTGGAAGAAACCCGCGTCACGACCGACCAGATCGTCGACGCGCTGAAGACGATTCCCGAGGTCAGGCATGTCTTCGTGCTCGGTGGCGCCTCGCCGACCGGACAGCGCGAGGTCCGGCGCGCCTCGGTCACGATCATGCTGACGCCAAAGAGCGATCGTGCGGTCAAGCAAAAGGACCTGAAGGTCGTCATCGCCGAGAAGCTCGCCACCGTCCCCGATGCCCGGGCCTGGTATGTCAACGAGCGCGGCGAGCGCGAGATGGCGTTCTCGATTCTCTCCAAGGACGGCGATGCGCTCGACGAGGCGGTTGCCCGGATCGAGGCGCGCATGCGCCAGGTCGACGGCTACCTCAATGTCGCGACCGCTGGCTCACTCAGCCGGCCGGAGCTGCGCGTCACCCCGAAACTCGAGCAGGCAGCAACGCTCGGCGTCACGCCGGAGGCAATCTCGGAAGCGGTGCGCATCGCGACGATCGGCGATGCGGGTGCCAATCTTGCCAAGTTCAATGCCGGCGACCGGCTGGTGCCGATCCGTGTCCAGCTCGATGAGGCAGCGCGTGCCGACATCCGGAATATTGCCGCCCTGCGTGTCACCAATACGAGCGGCGTCTCGATTCCGCTGACGGCGGTGGCCGATATCGGCTTCGGCGAGGGGCCGAGCTCGATCGACCGCTATGACCGCGTCCGACGGGCTGCGATCGGCGCCGACCTGAAACGTGGTTTCGAACTCGGCACCGCGCAGGATACCTTCAACGAGATCGTCAAAGAGGTCGGACTGCCGGCGGGCGTCAGGATTGCCGCCACCGGTGACGCCGAGATCCAGGGCGAGGTCGTGCAGGGCTTCATCACGGCGATGACGACTGGCCTGATGCTGGTCTTCGCGCTGCTGATCCTGCTGTTCGGCTCGGTCGCCCAGCCGGTGACCATCCTGCTCTCGCTGCCGCTCTCCTTCGGCGGCGTGGTGATTGCGCTGCTCGCGACCAATAACCCGGTCTCGATGCCGGTCTATATCGGCCTGCTGATGCTGATGGGCATCGTCACCAAGAACGCGATCATGCTGGTCGATTTCGCGGTGGAGGAGGTCGCCCGCGGCAAGGACCGGATCACCTCACTGCTCGAAGCCGGGCGCAAGCGGGCCCGGCCGATCGTGATGACGACGATCGCGATGGCGGCGGGCATGTTGCCCTCCGCCTATGGCGTCGGCGATGGCGGCGAGTTCCGCGCGCCGATGGCGATCGCGGTGATCGGCGGTCTGATCGTCTCGACCGTGCTCAGCCTCGTCTTCGTGCCGTCCTTCTACACGGTGATGGACGATATCGGCCGTGGTTTCAGCTGGCTCTTCGGCCGCTTCTTCAGCAAGCCGGAGGATGAATCGGCCTGGGAGCCCATGGGGGATGAGGAATCGCCCGGCGAAGCCAGCGCCAAGGCGATGAGTGGAAAGCTGCCGCCGCCGCGGCTTGCGGCGGAGTAGGGTCGACGGGCAGGACACGACGGGCAGGACGGAGCCGAGCGGAAGCGGCTTTGCGTCTATAGTTTCGAGGTCKGGCCGCAGAACCCTGCTGTGCTCCGCGGCTGGGGGAGCAATCTCAGGCCGCTTCAGAGGGGCGGGGCCAGGTCCGGCAGCAAATCTCAGCCCTTCCGCACCAGCAGAACGGCTGCCAGAATCGCCACGCCGCCAAAGGCCTGCGCGGGCGAGGGCTGCTCGGCAAAGATCGCCCAGGCAGCGAGAACGCTGACCAGTGCCGGCCAGACCATCACCAGCGAGGCGGCGCTGGCGCCGTATTGGCCGAGCGCCAGCGTGATCAAACCCTGGCCCAGCGCATGCGAGACGAGTCCGAGCGCGATGACCGCAAGCCAGCCCTGTAGACTCTGCGGCAGGATGGTTTCGCCAAGCAGGATCGCGACCGCGATGCAGAAGACGGCGCAGAGCGCGCTGGAGATCAGGCCGATGCGCCCGGCATCGGCAAAATCCCGGGCCCGGCGAATGGCGATGATGTAGATGGCGTAGGAGAAGGCTGCTCCGACCGCCAGGCTGTCGCCGAAAATGCTGCCCGGACTGGCCGCGGCCGTAGAAGACGCGAATTTCGGCAGCACCAGCATCAACGCACCGCCGATCGCCAGCAACAGCGCGCCGAGGATGCGCCCGGTCGGCTTCTCACCGAGCAGGAGCCAGGCCGCCAGGACGACGACGACCGGCGAGAGATTGCCGAGCAGCGAGGCGTTGGCGATCGTCGTGAAGCCGAGCGAGGCATTGTAGAGCGTCACGTCGACGGCGAAGGCGAACCCGGCCAGCGCGATCGGCCACCAGCTCCCCGAGCGCGCGGCCCCCGATCTGGGCTTGCGCTGTTCGAACGCGGTCCAGGCTGCGAGCACGGGCAGGGCAAAGAGCATGCGCCAGAAGCCGGCGGCGGCCGGTCCGACATCGGCATAGCGCACGAAGATGCCGGAAAAGCCGATGCAGGTCGCGCCAGTCATCAGGGCGACGAACATGGCAAGGCCGGGTGCAGCCGGACGTGACAGGGCGAGGCTCGGGGTGGTCATCAGGGTCATCCGCGACGGGCAGTGCCGGCGATATAGGGTGCTTCCTTCAATCGGAAAAACGGATTATTCTCATCGTTCCATTCGAAATTCCGATGGAGCGAGGCGATGGCGACTCATTTCGATCTGGCGGCGCTCGATATGCTGGTGACGGTCGCCGAGACCGGCGGTTTCACGGCAGCGAGCGTCAGGCTCGGCCGCACGCAATCGGCGGTTTCGGTCCGCATCCAGGATCTCGAAGCGCAATTGGGCCAGAAGCTGCTCGAGCGCTCGCGGCGTGGGGTGACACCGACCGACGCCGGCGAAAGGCTGATCGGTCATGCCCGCCGCCTGCTCGCGGTCGAGCGCGAAGCGCTGGCTGATCTGGGCGGCGAGGCAGCCACGGGGCGACTGCGCGTCGGCGTGCCCGACGATTATGTCGACGCCTACTTGCGTCCGCTGATCGCACGATTTGCGGCCGAGCATCCGCGTGTCGAGCTGGAACTGCGTTGCGATCTCTCGAAACGGATCGAGCCTGCGCTTGCGGCCGGCGAGTTCGATATTGCCGTGATCACGCAGGATCCGGTCCGGCCAAAGGGAGAAACGCTGCGCCGCGAGCCGCTGGTCTGGGTTGCGGCGCGCGGTCATCGCCCGGAATTGCAGGAGGTTCTGCCGCTCGCTTTATTTTCCGAAGGCTGCCGGGCGCGCCCTCGTGTCCTGGCGGCGCTCACCGGGGCAGGGCGGGCGCATCGGCTGGTCTTTTCCTCCTCGCATACGGCGGGAGTGATCTCCGCGGTCGAGGCCGGATTCTGCGTCACGGCGATCACCGAGAGTGCGGTGCCGCCGAGCCTGCGCCGGCTTGGCGCCGCCGAGGGCCTGCCACCGCTGTTCGAGCTTTCGGTCGGTCTCATCGTCGCGCCTAGCCCTAGTCTCGCGGCCCGGCGCTTTGCACAGGCGCTTCGCGAAGAAATGGCCGCGCCACGGCTTGCCGCGTGAGCCGCCCGCATTGCCCTTCGGCCCGCGGCCCACTACTGAGAAGCAATGAAATTCCTCGACCAAGCCAAGATCTATGTGAAGGCCGGTGACGGCGGCGCGGGCTGCGTCTCCTTCCGGCGTGAAAAATTCATCGAATTCGGCGGCCCCAATGGCGGCGACGGCGGACGCGGTGGCGATGTCGTGATCGAATGCGTGCAGGGGCTCAACACGCTGATCGACTTCCGCTTCCAGCAGCATTTCAAAGCCAGGATCGGCGAACACGGCATGGGCAAGGACCGGCACGGCGCCAATGGCCCGCCGATCGTGCTCAAGGTGCCGCCGGGTACGCAGGTCTTCGACGAAGACGGTGAGACCTTGATTGCCGACCTGACCGAATCCGGCCAGCGTTTCGTTCTGTGCAAGGGCGGCAATGGCGGCTTCGGCAACGCCTATTTCAAGACCTCGACCAACCAGGCGCCGCGCCATGCCAATCCGGGCCTGCCGGGAGAGGAGCGCTGGGTCTGGCTTCGCCTGAAACTGATCGCCGATGCCGGGCTTGTCGGCCTCCCCAATGCCGGCAAGTCGACTTTTCTTGCCACGGTTACCGCTGCAAAGCCGAAGATCGCCGATTACCCCTTCACCACCCTGCATCCCGGCCTTGGTGTCGTGCGGGTCGATGGGCGCGAGATGGTGTTGGCCGATATTCCTGGCCTGATCGAGGGAGCGCATGAGGGACATGGGCTCGGCGATCGCTTTCTCGGCCATATCGAGCGCTGCCGCGTGTTGCTGCATCTGGTCGAAGGCACCAGCGAGCACGCCGGCAAGGCTTACAAGACCGTTCGGGAGGAACTCGAGGCCTATGGCGAGGGCCTGGCCGAGAAGCCCGAGATCGTGGCGCTGTCTAAAGTGGACGCCCTGAGCCCGGAGCTGCTCAAGGAGCAGGTCGCGCGGCTGAAGCGGGCCGCCAAGCGCGCGCCGATCGTGCTGTCATCAGCGTCTGGCCAGGGCGTCGACGATGCCTTGCGCGCCCTCTTCGCGGTGGTCGAAGAGGCTCGGAAGGAAGAGGCCCAGGCCGATGCTCCGGCGCTGGAAACCGGCTGGCGCCCATAACCGGTCATTCGCCACGGGATGTTGACGACCGTTCCCAGCGAGCTCCAAACGGCTTGCGTGGAAACGCGCGCCACCATCTAAGTCATGGCTACCGTCAAAGGGGGACTTGTCAGGTGATTTCGAAGCTTAGGCCTCTCGCGTTCGTTTCCGTCGTGATCTTCAGTGGCGCAGCCCTTGCCCAGGCGCAGCGTCCTTCCGCGAGTGCACAGGCTCCGGCCGCTCCTGGCGGCGTTTCGCAGCCGGACAATACGACGGCGACCTATGGCGACTGGACCCATCGCTGCCAGCAGGGCGTCGGGACCCGGATCTGCGAGATCGTGCAGACGCTCGAGGTGCAGGGGCAGCGCGGCCCGGTGGCGTTGATCGCGCTCGGGCGGCCGGTGCGCAATGAACCCTACAAGCTCGTGGTGCAGGTGCCGCCGAATGTGAGC
>NZ_JBFUIY010000070.1:0-11818 GCF_056401655.1 Allobosea sp. P4_E12
CGTCGACCGCCTTCCTTCTGGCCGTTCGATCAGCACCTCCTGGCGGTGCTTGGACATGTCGATCGCTACCAGCACGGCGCCGGTGGGAGTAGAAAAGCGCTTGGTCATGGTTGGCCTCGCTCCAAAGTGTTGTCTCGACAACCTCACTTTAGAGACCTTCTGGCCGGCCATGACCGCCGTGACGGCGCGCTGCGCTACGCAAGGCTTCGCGCGCCGTCAGGCAACGGTCGAGCCTCTTCCCAATGTGCTACGGTCCCGAGTTCGTCGCCAAGGCGGTGCGGGAGGGGATCGTGGCGGTTGGAGCGAAGACGGCATTTATCGAACCTTGCAGTCCTTGGGAGAACGGCTATTGCGAGAGCTTTAACTCCAAGCTTCGCGACGAACTCCTGAACAGCGAGCTGTTCTACAGCCTCGCCGAGGCCCGGATCGTCATCGAGGGCTGGCGTCAGCATTACAATACCCGGCGCCCACACTCCTCGCTCGGCTACCGGCCGCCAGCACCAACCGCCGTGGCGTGGCCGGCTACGCAAACCCAACCCGCTTCGCCGGCCACCTCAAACGTGGCCGCCAAGCCCACCATGCATTAGATTAGAACCGGGCCACCTGATGGGGGCAGGCCACCGTCGCGGGCAATTGACGCGATTCGATACACTTCAGTTAGTTCAATTCGTCCTTATCGCCCCATCCCAATCTTACGCTATGCAACTCGATTTCTTCCCGAACAGCAGACAGGGCCATATGAATTGCCGCAAGTTCCCGTAACGCATCGGGAGTGGGTGGGGACACTTTCCCCGCTAGTGTTTCAATGAACTTGAGGCGCGCTGCTTCAAGGTTGGCCTGAAGATCGTGCACGGGATGGAGCTTTGTCATCGTGGCCACCCTATAACGGAGTACATGAGGGCGCGATTGGTCGCGCTGTTTGCATAAACTCTGGGCGTGGACCCGCTTCCTTATGGTTACGGTCTGCGCATCTTGCCCCAAGTCGCCATCCGGTGGAAGTGTCCGTTGCTGGCCGGTACCGTCGTCCAGGCTCGCCGAATTGGGTGGGCTAACAGACCCTCGGTGCGACCGGCTAGGACCGCCTTCTCGAAAATCCGAGCAGTTTAGTCGTACATCAGACGTGGCCGCTGGAGAACACCATCACCAAACCTCAGCGTTCGCTTCTCACAGTTGGGACAAAGATGAAGGCCGCTCGATAGCGTGTCCTTGTCCCATGACGCGACAGTACGGCCAGACACGTCGGATATTGCGGGATCGCCGTACTTCACAACCGCCTCTGATCCGCATCTGAGACAACGGTATGGCACGATCTGAAGGTTCACTGAGGTAAGGTCGACGCAGTTCGTGCAGTGGCACGGCCAATCGGGCGAAGCTATCAGTGTTTCCCTAGCGAGAGCTCATCGTCTGTCCTAGCCTCACCAGTAGTAGCTCTGGCGGTAATAGCCCCGATTCCAGCCGTAATAACGGGGGGGGGGCATAATAGGCTGGCCGCGCATAGTAATGACGCAGGCGGTAATAGACCCGCGGCCCATAATAGGCAGGGTAGCCATATCCGTAGGCCGGGTATACGTAGCAATACACCCGGCGATCTGCCGAGGGAGCTCGCTCAAGAGCGTGGGGCCAGGTCCCCCCATCCACATCCAGGACGGCAATCCACACTCAATCGAGCAGCCGAATGTCATTTTCCTGACGCTCTCGCAGGGCTACTGCCTTCGAGCGAGCGTCCGAAATCGTCAGAATCTCGAGCACCTGCGTATGGGTTTCGCGATAGACGCTGCGAAAGGCCATCCAAAAGGTCTTTCCGCCGATAGAGATTTTTCCGGTTGCGGTGACACTGGTGGCGCCGCTGAAGTTACTGACTATACTCGCGCCAACTTGGCTCGCCCCGATGCTTTCAAACGCATTTGATACGACGCGTCTCAGCGAATCTTCCAGCTCTGCGACCCGATACGGGGCCGGCAGCGTCGCTGTTGAAATGGTGACACGCTCAAATTCGTTGATACCTCGGCTTAACTGGATCATACGCACTGAGGCATTGCCAATCTGTATCGTCTCCTCACCTTTGGTGAAGGGCACATCCGAACTAACGGCGATCTTCATGTCGGCAAAGAACTCGCTGCGCGGCATGGTCTCGGACCATTCAAGCGTGAATAGGCGCTGAGCCCGGGCGACGACGCCTTCCAATCCTTCGAGAACCCGACTGGCCATCTGCTCGGTCACATGGACCGATTGGCCGCGGGTGTTGATGGCAGCGCCAGTGGCTGCGGCGCGTATAACACGGTCGCCGTTCTCAACCGCCGCCTGCAACTGAGTAGCTTGACGCAGTACGCCGGTGGGGGGCTGGAGAGCGGCCTGGCGCGCGACGGCATACCCAGGCGAAAGCACCTCACGATGGGCCCTTGCCGACGCCAGAGCGGAAGCCCAGATTTCCCTCTGATAGGTCAGGGATAGGTCGACAACTGTTTTGATGGTGGCAAGATCGGCTGCCGAAGGGGCCGCGATCTGATAAACTGGCTGCCAAAATTCCGTGTGCAATTCCTTGGTCAACATACCGCCGGTCGGGCTCATCACCTTCGCCAAGATCTCGTTCTGCCGAGGGGTGATGGCGCTTGAGTTTGGAGGTGCTGCGATTGGAGCCTGGGCGCTCGCTGTAGTGGATGCGATCAACAGCATAATGCCGGCTGACTTTGCTAATAATTCCAAACGCATCTAGGTCTCGTTCGTTCCAGGTGGCTGCGAAGGGGAAGAATCCATAGAAGGCAGGGGTAGTATGGGTAGTGGGGGCCTTTCGGCATGACTTGTCGAGGTATTTTTCGACCGCCAAGGAGGACACTCTAAACCAGTTCGTGGCAGGGGGGGGCCCGCGGGGGTGGTTCGCCAAGGACGAGGTTGACTACGAACTGAAGTAGGCGGCGAGCCGGTTCGTTGGGCGGAAACGGTAGCCGAAATCACACCTATCAGGCTTTACCGCGAGAAGGCCCCGGGGCCAGACGCGCAGCGCAAATTTGAAGCACCCCCCCGCCACGATAAGCGTATGTTGAAATTCGATTTGCATCTGTTCAAGGTCAGATGCCCCGGCGCCTTTGCTCTTGCCTTTTGATCGGTCTTAGCTGCGCAAGGGGGCCGGGGTCGGTTCTCGTCAAGGCGCCAATCAGTTATCGCGGTCATGCGAGCGTTAAACGGTCTTGGCTGTCGGCGCGCACGCGCCTCTTCCCCCCTCACTCAGTTTCGCCGTTCTTCACGTCTCGTTGTGCGACCGGTACGGCGCTCAGTGCGTCGATCGTCACGTCCGCTACGCCGATCCTGACGTCGGTCCATACCGGTGGTCTGCGCCTGAGAATTTGATACTTTTAAAACCGAGACGGCCCCAGCAAGGGCCAGTGCGGCCGCCGACCACAAGAAGGATAGGCCGCGTCGACGAGTAATCCCTTCCGAAATGAATATTTCGCTCATGTCAGAACTCCTTAGGTTCAATGAACCGTTCTTGCTGACCCCCCGTCCCTCCAGAAAGACGTCTCGAAGCAAGCTCACCTGCGACCGCGAACCATGGTGAGACAACTGTCCGCGTCATTCATGGAACGCGGTTTATGAACCCCAGAAATGCCTCCTACAAGGGTATTCGTAAAACTCGCGGCGCCCCTTATCACGCTATGGGTAATGTTCGCGGCCCGAATACTCAACGGAGAGGTTCGACCGATCGTTGACGTCTAAGGTCCCAACCCAAAAAGAGTTGAGCGGTTTCAGTAGGTTGTGATTCCGTCAGGTTGAGAGACTTGATGGAGCCGAGGGGCCGAGGGGCGCTGGACCGAAACCGCTCGGCGCGCGGAGTTGATGAAGCGGGCAAATCGAGAAAGAGTGACTGCCACCTATCGCAAAGCTGCAAACGAACCAAAAAGGGGTTGAAGGATGCAGTCCGAGCTGTCTGATAGCACCGATCTGGTGGCGGTTTCCGCCGCGCTCGTCGCAGCCTATGTCTCCAACAACTCCGTACCGAGCGCCGAGCTGCCGAAACTGATTGATGATATCCACGCTGCCCTCCGCTCGCTGGGGGCACCGGTGTCGATTGAGCCGGAGAAGAAACCGGAACCCGCGGTATCGGTCCGCAAATCGATCAGGGCGGATTTCATCATATGCCTGGAGGACGGCAAGAAGTTCAAATCGCTGAAGCGGCATATCCGGACGCGGTATGGTTTGACGCCCGCCGAGTACCGTCAGAAATGGAACCTTCCGGCGGACTACCCCATGGTCGCGCCGAGCTATGCGGAATCGCGATCGGCCCTGGCGAAGGCGTCCGGCCTTGGTCAGTCGCGCAAGGCTGCCGCGTCTGCGCCTGAACCAATCGTCGAGGCTGCGTCTGCGGTCGCGGATAAGCCAAAACGCGCCTCGCGCATCAAGGCAAGCGCACCCACCGCGGGCCTGGCCGCGCCGGAGAGTATCCAGACGAAGCACGCCCCACACAAGGCGAAACCTGTTGGCGAGCCAGTGGTGGAACCGTCCGCAAGACCGAAGAGGGCGCGCAAGACCGCCGTAATCAGCGGCTCATGAGGCGCGAGGCAGCGGGAGACATTAGCACCCTGACGAAAATCACATTCCCTCAGCGAAAATGTTCGCTCGCTTGTCTCGTTGCCCTCGGGTCAATCGATGATGTGATACCCGCCGTCGATATAGAGCACCTGGCCAGTGATGAGCCGGGCCGCATCGTGCGCGAGAAACGCGGTGGCGGCCCCAACATCGTCGATCGCGACGAGTTCGCGGGCCGGCGATTTCCGCTTGGCCTTCTCCAGTAGGGAATCGAATTCCGGAATGCCCGAGGCGGCGCGCGTCGCCAGCGGACCCGGCGAAATCGCGTGGACACGAATGCCCTTCGGGCCCAGTTCGGCGGCCATATAGCGCACCGCAGACTCCAGGGCAGCCTTCGCCACGCCCATGATGTTATAGTTCTCCACCACCATCTGCGATCCGTAATAGGTCATGGTGAAGAGGGTGCCGCCGTTCTTCATGAGCGGCTCCGCGAGCTGCGCCATGCGGATGAACGACCAACAGGAGATCTCCATCGTTTTCGAAAAGCCCTCGAGGGGAGCGTCCGTCACGCGTCCCGCCAGCGTGTCGCGCGGCGCGAAGGCGATGGAGTGGACAACGAAATCGAGCTCGCCCCAGGTCTCGGTGATGCGCGCGAAGACGGCCTCGATCTGCCCCGGCGCCGCAACGTCCAGCGGCAGTACTATCTGCGCTTCCAGCTCCCGGGCGAGCGGCTCGACATAGGGGCGCGCCTTCTCATTGAGGTAGGTCACGGCCAGATCGGCGCCGAAGGCGCGGAAGGCCTTGGCGCAGCCCCAGGCGATGGACTGATCGTTGGCGATTCCGACGATGAGGCCCTTCTTGCCCTCCAGCAGCTTCGCTTTAACGGCGGGAATGGTCATGGCAGCCTCGCGGTTCACTGGGGGATGTCGAACAGGCGGATGGTGTGGCGTGCGATCATCAACTCCTCGTCGGTCGGAATGACGTGGAGGCCGACGCGACTGCTGGGCGCCGAGATCGATGATCCGCCTGCGGCATTGGCGGCTGGATCGAGCTCGGCGCCGAGCCAGGCGATGCGGCGGATGATGCGCTCACGCAGCTCCGGCGCGTTCTCGCCGATGCCGGCCGTGAAGACCAGGGCGTCGATGCCGCCGAGCGCCGCCGTCAGCGAGCCGATGCTGAGCGCGGAGCGATAGACGAAATGGTCGATCGCGAAGGCGGCGCGCGGGTCGTCGCTTCCGAGCAGATCGCGCATGTCGCTAGAGATGCCGGACAATCCCTTGAGACCGGCCTCATGGTAAAGCAGCTTGGACACCGCCTCGGCCGATAGCCCCTTCTGCATGATCAGATGCAGCACGACGCCCGGGTCGAGCTGCCCGGGGCGGGTTCCCATCGGCAGCCCGTCCAGCGCCGTGAACCCCATCGTGCTTTCGACGCTGCGCCCGTCCAGAAGAGCGCACATCGAGGCCCCGCTGCCGAGATGGGCGATTATCACCCGCCCGGCTGCATGCTCCGGAAACGTCTCGCGCAGGCGCTCCGAGACATACTCGTATGACAGGCCATGGAAGCCGTAGCGCCGTATCCCGTCCCGGTGGAGCGCCAGCGGCAGGGCGTAGCAATCGGCCTGCGCCGGATGGTCGCGATGGAAGGCCGTGTCGAAGCAGGCGATCTGCGGCACGTCCGGATTGATCTCCATGGCGAGCCGGATCGGCAGCAGATTGTTCGGCTGGTGCAACGGAGCCAATTCCGCATAGGTCGCCAGCTTGTCGAGAAGCGCGTGGTCGATCACGGTCGGAGCGGCGTAATCGGGACCGCCATGCACGACGCGGTGCCCTATCGCCATCAAGCGAAACCCCTCCAGACTGCGCAACCAGGTCCGGGTCTTCTGGATCGCGCACGGGAGGTCCGGCACCTCCTCGCGCTGGAAGGTGACATCGACGAGCGACGCCCCGTTGGCATCGGAGGCGCGTAGGCGCGGCCGATGCCCGATGCCGTCGAGCTGCCCCCGCACCTGCCGCGTCAGCTCGGAGCGGGAAACGGTGAAGATCTGGAACTTGAGGCTCGATGAGCCGGCGTTCACGACCAGGATCGCGTCCATGCGCCTAGACCGCCGCCGCGGAGGCGGCATGCCGCCGAGCGGCTGCGTAGAGCGCGGCGACGGCGCAGGAGGCCAGGCGCGCCCGGACAGAATCTGCGCGCGAGGTCAGGATGATGGGCACGCGCGCACCCAGGACGATGCCCGCCGCATCGGCGCGCGAGAGGAAGGTCAGATTCTTGGCGAGCATGTTCCCGGCCTCGAGATCGGGAACGACGAGGATCTGCGCGTGACCAGCGACGGGCGAAACGATGCCCTTGATGGCAGCGGCCTCCGGGGAAATGGCGTTGTCGAAGGCGAGCGGGCCATCGACCAGCGCGCCGGTGATCTGGCCACGATCGGCCATCTTGCATAAAGCCGCCGCTTCCAGAGTGGTCGGGATTTTGGTGGTCACTGTCTCGACGGCCGAGAGGATCGCGACGCGAGGGACACCGAGGCCGATGCCGGCCCAGAGGTCGACCGCGTTCTGCACGATGTCGCGCTTGGCATCGAGATCCGGAAAGATGTTGATCGCGGCGTCGGTGATGAACAGCGTCTCGGAATGGCCCGGCACGTCCATGATGAAGACGTGGCTGATGCGCCGCTCCGTGCGCAGCCCGGTGGCTCCCGCCGCAACCTCGCGCATCAATTCATCGGTATGGAGACTGCCCTTCATCAGCAGCTCGCCGCGCCCTTCTCGCACGAGTTTCACGGCTTCGGCCGCGGACGCATGGCTATGCGGCATGTCGACGATCTCCACGGCACCGAGGTCCAGCCCCTGGGCCTGCGCGACATCGCGGATCCTGTGCTGCGGTCCGACCAGAATTGGCACGATCAGCCCCTCGTCGCGCGCCTCCAGAGCGCCCTGCAGGGAGGCTGCGTCGCAAGGGTGAGCGACAATCGTCAGCGCCGGCGCACCGCTGCGGGCCGCCGCGATCAGCCTGTCATATTTGGAGGTGGGCGGCGTCTCAGCCCCCCCCAGCGTCTTGTCGCCCGCCGAGCGCATCGCTAGGCCCTCCGTCTTGCGGCGATGGGGAGGTTGCCGGGGGGATTCGCGCCCAGTGGCGGTGCAGCCTCGAACTGGGCTCTGATCTCTTCGAGCCGACCGGCGGCCTCTCCCGAAAGGGCGCCACGCGCCGTCGATACTTGCTCGACCAGCGCGAATGCGGCGTCTCTAGCCTCATGATCTGGCGGCAGCAGATCAGGCAGCGTCCGCAGCGCCTCGGACTGGTCGATCAGCAGCATGAAGAACTGCTCACGGGTCAGCGACTTGAACTCGCTCAGCGTCATGCGCCGGGCCTGTTCGCCCTGCTTGCGCAAGCGTCGGATCGCTTCGAAGCTCCTCTCATCGACGCCTTCCCGCGCCATGCCGACATAGAGAAGCGCCCGCACGCAGGCGTGCAGCAGCCCGCCGCGTCCAAAGCCGCCGCGCAGTTCACCGATCCGCTTCTGGACGAACTCGTCATGGAGCTTGCTCCTGGCGGCGCTCCGTGGGCGGTACGGTGAACTCGGGTCAATTCCCACGGCGGATTGCAACAGGGGCGAGCCGTAGACGGCGCGGAAAGTCTGCTCCGACATGGTCTCGGCCAGCTGGCGCCAGCCATCGAGGGCGTTGACGATGTGATCCGAGACCATGTCCTGCGCCTTCAGGAAGATGTTGTCAGCGGCGGCCGGCTGGCGCTCCTCGCGCACCTGGTTCGCTGTCGGTTCAAGCCAGGAGAGAAACGGGTTTCGCGAGCCAAACAGCTCGTATTGCAGCCGCAACGGATGCAGGTTGCGCATGGCCTCGGCGGCGATAGGGTTGGCGGCTGCCTTTATCCAGGGCTGGACCAGAGCGCGGTAGAGTGAGAGGTTGGTCTCGGACACGCGCGCGGCCGTCGCGAAGCGGCGCTCATCGTCGAGATCGTTGCCGCCGAGCGCCCGGATGTCGTCGAGCGTGCGCGCCTCGCAGCGCATCACCCAGTCACCGGTCACCAGGTCTGGGTTGGCATCGGCCTCGGCCTTCGATTCGAAGGTTGCCTCGTAGAGGCCGGGCGGCAGCACGTCGATGATATCGATATTGGAGGCGAATTCGTCGTGTTCCTTCCGGGCCACGCCCGCCGATACGAAGATGCCGAGGTGCCCGATCCTGTCATGGACGGCGTAGACGATCGTCTGGCCGTAGGAGCGTATCTCGTCGACGCTGTCGTAGAGATCGAGTATCCAGTCGAGCGCTTGCTGAGGCGGGGTGATATTGTCGCCCTTCGAGCAGAAAACCACGATCGGCGAGCGGATATTGCGAAGGTCGATCGACGTACCGTCCGCGGTGCGGATGTCGCCGCAGGCCAATTTATTGCCGATGAAGAGCTCGTCAACGATGAACTGGATTTCCTCCGCGTTCAGCGTGACATGCCCGCCCCACCATTTTTCGAAGCCCAGGTACCGCTCGACCTCCGTGTCGATCTTCGAATAGAGGTTGTAGTGCTTGGTCCAGAGCGTGTTCGCCGGGTTCTGGTTCTCGAAATTCTGGACCAGCCACGCTCCGTCGAACGTTCCCGCACCGGCATCGCCGGTGAGGGCCGTCAGCCAGCTCCCCCCTAGCAGGCCGCCGGAATACCGCATCGGGTTCTGGCCCTTTACCCCGGCCCAGTACGACAGGGGCGAGCCCGCGAGGATGATCGGCCCGAACAGTTCGGGCCGGATCGCCGCAAGCATCGTGACGGCCCAGCCAGCCTGGCAATTCCCGATAACGCACGGCTTGCCTTCGGCCTTGGGATGGCGGGAGATAACGCGTTCGAGGAAGACGGCTTCGGCGTGCGCGACGTCTTGGATCGTCTGACCGGGCATGGCATCGGGCAGAAAGCCGATGAAATAGCAGGGGTGCCCGGCCGCCATAGCCACCCCGATCTCGCTGTCGGCCTTGAAGCCACCGATACCAGGGCCGTGCCCAGCTCGCGGATCGACGATGACGAAGGGGCGCTTGCTCTCATCAACGACGACGCTTGGCGGTGGCAGGATGAGCGCCAGGATGTAGTTCACCGGCCTGGGAAGCTCGCGCCCGTCGCAGACGAGATCGGCGTCATAGTCGAGCACGTGCGGCGCGCTCTGCGCGATATGTTCCTCGTATTGGAGCCCGCGCCGCCTCATCGTGTCGAGGAACAGGATCCAACGCTGCCCCGCATCGATTGTATAAGCCGCAGCATCGGTTACGAAATTTGACGTATTAAAAAGCATAACCCGCACTCCGAAACGTCCAAGGTCAGTTCGAAAAACCGCGCATCGTCATGCCATAATCCGAATTATGACTTTTCGGCATGCTTAGATTGAGATCAAATTGACGTATGATGAGCCTTGTACGCCGCTAATTGCCTCTGGTCCAGAGGGAGATCCACGGCCGTCTTCGATAAGACCGCGCTTCGCACTCGACTGCATCAATTTCTTCATTGTGACTGTCATCAATCCTTCAAATTTTGCTCGTGCCGCCTTGAATAGCGCTCGTAGCAATATCCATACCGATATGCCGCGCTGTCCCCGAGGAATTCGAGGAAGGCATCAAGGCCACCTGACATGAGCCGACCCAAGGGCGACGTCACGCCTCGCATTATCGACGGCTTCCACCCGCATCAGGCGCAGATCTCGATGCCCGGAACGGGGCTGGGGCGCTCGCTGGATACGATGTTGGCATGGTCTCGTGGCCGCAATTGGCGGACGCGTCCGTTCTCCGCGAGTGCCTACAAGTTCGCGACCGCGCAAAGCGCTCGTGAAACCGGGCGCGGCAGGAAATGCGAGAGCCCGCGCCATGCTGACGCGCGATGAAATCTGGACCTTGCACCTGTTTCGTCCAGACACCGGCCGCGTCGATTTGCGGCCGAGAAAGTCGCGCGAGGAACCGATTCGCAAGGGTCTGATCGAATGGACGCCCGCGCCAGCGTGGGCGGGCATTAACACCTACGCGCTGACTGCGCGCGGGCGGGCGGGCATGGGCATGCTGCCGACGGCGCCGGATTGATCAGTTGCGGGGATACGAGGGAAGCAGCCGCGTTGAAGGGCCCGATCGAACGACAGCTTTCCGACCCAAATCGGACGGCCAGAATCGACCACCCATCTGAGCCATTTGAAGATCGGTCTCTGGCGACCGGAGCCGATCCAATCCTCGACGTTGACTGCGTCCGCCTTCGGGCCAACCCGGACTTCCGTTCGCCTCAGCCTCAGCCTTATTCTCTCAGGAAGTATCCACTATTGGCCCCAGAGTTGACTTAGTGGCGGTGCGGCCTGCCGTCCGGACGGAGCCAGCGGCCTGCTGGACCGCGCTCCTATTTGAGCAGCATTGGGAGGACGACAAGTGCCGCAAGAGCAAGCACGACCGCGATGCGCAGCCAGACATCTCTGAGATGATTCCTCGCAAGCATATGACGCTCCCTTAACGCTACGACAGAACTCACATGTTGAACCCGTCTCTGACCTGCATCCCAGTAATGGAGTCAGCCAAGTCTTAATGTCATCAAGGACCTACCCTTGCGCGGCGCAAGCCGCCCTGCGGCGCCCGGTTCGTGGCCGCTGTCACGGCTTCGTCAGCGAGCGCAGTTGTCCCGGTTGGCTGATTAGGGCTGCTGCGAAGCCGCAGTACGACGCGATCACTCCCGTTGATAATCACTGATGTCTGGAACGCGTGTGGGTGCGCGACGGCGGTGAGCCGTCGCGCAATCCATTAGCCCTTCGTGACGATGGGCGTCGCAACCGGCGGGGGCGCCTTGCCCTTGCCCTTGCCAAACCCAACGCAACCGCCAGCAGCAAGCAAAGCGATCGATACAATAACAATAGCCGACTTCGTCATCTGTTGACCCTCGAATACCGTTGTCGCGTTTTTGGTAGAAACTGCGCCGCAACAACGTTTGGTTAAAACAGCGGGCGATCTTCGTGCGCTAATCGCCGCTGCAGCGGCCTCCGGCTGTTTGGCTTGTCCAACAGGCCGGAGGAATTCCATTCGCCGCGCGTCAGAACTTGTAGTTCACGCCGACGCGCACGAGTCCGGCGCCGCCGCCGCCATTGCTGACCGCGGTATAGGTTCCGGCCGGCAGCACGCCGCCCGCGGGGTTTTCGAAGACCTGGGCCCTCCTGCCCTCGCCGGTATCGACGTAGAGACCTTCGAGCTTGACCGTCCAGTTATTGGTGAAGGCGTATTCGACACCGCCGCCGATGGTCCAGCCGGCATTGCTCGTCGTGTTGCCGGTCAGCGGGTTGGTGTTC
>NZ_JBFUIY010000071.1:0-11420 GCF_056401655.1 Allobosea sp. P4_E12
TTGACGAGACTTGACGAGACGAATTCCTTCGCTGGTCGAGAGCAAGTCAGCGATATCGGCGGCACGATCTTCCCGTAAGCGTTCCAGCGGCGCGATGCTTTCAATCGCCGCCGCTTCAAAAAAGTAACCCACCGGGACCTCAAGGATGTTCGCGATGAGCTGAAGACGGCTCGCGCTGAGCCGATTCGATCCGCTTTCGTATTTCTGGACCTGTTGAAACGTGATGCCCAACTGCTCCGCTAGTTGTGACTGGCTGAGGCCAATGAGCTGCCTTCGCGCTCGCAAGCGCGAACCCACGTCTCGATCGATCGAATTCGGTCTTCTCGCGAGCGTCATGACCCGAATCCAGCCCCCCAATCATCCTTTTGTTGTCTGAGCAGGTCGACCTGTCAGCCGACCAACGTCGCGCAAATAACTCCGATAAGGAAAGGGGGGATTAAGCCGGTGCCCCCGCACCGTATACATCAGCACCCGTTCGAAACGATGGGCGCTCGTCCTCTCAGACATCGGCCCAATTAAATCAAAAGAGTCCGTCAACACGGCGGGTGACGACTGTGCTGGCCCAGTGGTGCGGAATTAGTTCGAAATTCGAGCATCTATCTGAGACGGAACGTCAAAGGCGGGACGGAACGTCAAGCCTGAGCGTCGACCGCATTATTGTTGCGGCGGGCCATCGTAGTTCGCTCGACGTTCGGCAAGTATTTTTGCACGAATATTGCGCGATGCGACCATAGGAGTTCTGAAATCTGAGCGAGTACCCTCAAATTGGGGTTGCAGCGATCGCCCCATCTGAGCATCATGCGCGTGCCTGGGTTGATCGGCGGGAGAATTAACCCCATGAATCGGCAAGCGACATCGAGTTTTGTTCCTGATGCCTCGCGCTCCCAACCGATGCCCGCGCCATGCGAAGCCGATATCCACGCGCAACTGCATTGCATTTTGGCAAGCCGCGATTTCAGCGCTCCCGATCGGCTGCGGCGGTTTCTGACCTATGTGATTGAGCAGACGCTCGCTGGCCGGGCCGACCGCATAAAGGCCTATTCGATCGCGGTCGAAGTTTTTGGCCGGGATACGAATATCGACATTCTGAACGATCCGGTCGTGCGCATCGAGGCCGGTCGGCTCCGGCGCGCATTGGAGCGATATTACTTTCTTGAAGGCAAGACAGACCGGGTCCTGATCGAAATTCCCAAGGGAAGCTACGTGCCGAGCTTCGCATGGAGACTGGACGATCCGTTGCTTGGGCAGCCCCTCTCACCGCCCGAGCCGCAGCCGCTATCCCAGCCCCGTCCAGACTTCTTCGGCTGGCTCAGACGCCCCTGGCGCGTCGGCTCGGTTACTGCGCTGACGATCGGTACCGTTGTGACAGTCATGGTAATGGGGGATTCATCACGACCGGCTGCTTCATCGACAAGCACCCCGGGTCTCTCCCTTCTCGTAATGCCATTCGTCAACCTGTCCCCGCCGCCAGAGGCCGGTGTTTTCGCCGCCGGTCTTTCCGAAGAGATGCTCTCGCAGCTCGCTACGTTTCAGAGGCTGACAATCGTCCGAAGCGAGGCTTCCGATGACCTGGCGCAGCGATCATCCGCTGCCCGGCGTCAGCTCGGCGCCCGGCACATCCTTGAGGGGATGATCCGTGCTGCCGATAACAAGCTCAGAATAACCAGCCGGCTCGTAGATGGAGAAACGGCCGCCATTCGCTGGTCCGCTATTTACGAGGCCGACCTGCATTCCGGGAACATCATCGATCTCGAAAGTGGCGTAGCGCAGAAGATCGCCGCAGCGGTCGCTCAGGCCATCAAGCCCCCATTGCATGCATCGTCGAAGGTCCCCTAAGGGGCGATCCCCGCGAAGCCGGGGGCATAAAGCACCAACCGAAGATCTGCTTACCGGCGGTCTGTCAGTGTCACACTGAGACCTCCGGAGGCCTATTTACTGCAGAGCCTGTAGTTGCTGCCGGTTTGATCGCTGGCGTTGGAATAGCGCTTTAAGCGCCCGTCTGACCCTTTTGCTAGGATCGCGGAGGACTGGGTGCGGGTAACAGAGTGGACGCAGAATAGTGACAGGTTATCACGGTCGCCGATGCGGCTGACGGCGCCAATCCGGCAGGCCGTCCAAGGCGTGCTGATGCGATCCCCGGAGATAATGAAGGCAGGGACGAATAGCTCCGTAGGGACCTTGAACATCATTCCCTTACGCCCCGGCGTGAATACGTCTCCACAAGCGAGGTCGTCCGCGAGCCAGGCTCCTTGATAGGTGACTAAGGGGCCCTCTGCCGCCTTCACGTTTGCAACCAGGCTGCTCGCTACAAGGCCAATGACAACCGCGCTCGAATATCGGGTACACCGCATTGATCGCTCCCGGGTCTCCATCTCGAAAACTATGTAGACGTAGGACTTAAGGTCCAATGGAGACAGCTTCTTGGGAAGCCAATTTGGAAGGTAGCCCATTACCACGTCCGGTTCCATCGCATGTCTGCTTGGGGAACGACGTCCGCTCTCGTCGTAGCCACCGTCCAGAACCTCAGGAAAATGGCAAAGCTCCTGCCGACCGGACCGCAAACTCAGCCCGACTGAGGAGATGCCGTCCCGATCGGCAAGCGGAAACGTGCCGAGACGGCGGGTGTCAATGCCTAGATCGGCCCTGAAGGCTACCGACGCTTCATCGTGGGGAAGAAGCGCGCCTTCGAGGGCGAGGTCGATGAGGAACTGGGCGCGCCGAACGGAACGCCTTGATGCAATCCGGCCGGCTCCCATCCCGGACGTTGGTGGTCCGCCGTCGTCCTTTCCGGAAACGACCCAACTCGGAAATTAAATCATCCTAGCCTGGCGGCCCGTCACCGACATCTGCAGGGTCCGCTTCCGGGCAACTCGACTGAAGGCAAGACAGGGTAAGGACAGCCGGGTTGGTGCAATCGCGAAGCTCCCCCGCAGACGCCCGCGCCTACCAGGTGACGCGCTGGCCGCACTCGCCCTTTAGATGTAGCGTCGATCGCTTTGCCCCTTCAGCAACGGTCTCAGGGACGCTCACAGCTTGCGCTACCAACTTACTTTGATCCCAAGCCGGCCGTCATAGGCGCGCGAGCGGCCATTGAGCCCGATCGAGTAACCGGCCGACGCGTAGAGCGCTGTGTTCCTGCTGATCTGGGCGTCGACACCGGTCCTGAGTTCGGCCCAGGAGCCGCCGAGATCGGCGTGGAAGGGGATCAGCCCCGTGGCCGAGGAGAACGAGGTCTTGGGATCGCCGAGGAACTCGTTCCAGAGGCTCGCCTTCAGCCAGGCGGTGAGCAGGCGGGGCTTGGCGCGCGGATCCTCCTCCAGCGTCCAGCTCTTGGCCAGGCGGGCGCCGATGCGGCCGGCCAGAGAATCGGCATCGCTGAAGCGCACCAGCGCCGCCTCGTCACGGCCGGATCCGTTGGCCAGGGTCTGGTAGATCATCTGTGCCTGTGGCTCAAGGATGAAGCCGTTGCCTAGCTGGAGCGGATAACCGCCCTCGAGCGAGGCCGCGAAGCCGAAACCATCGCGCTTCAACTTGATCAAGCGTTTTGAATCGGCCTCCGCATCGTACCAGGTGCCCTGCACGACCCCGTCGAGATACCAGCCGGACGGTCCGAAATGCGTCCAGTAGGCGCCGAGCGAATAGCCGTCGATGGTGTTGGTGCCGGCCTTGATACCGTTGAAATGGGTGACATCGCCTTCGATCCGTCCGATCGCGGCATAGAGGCCGGCGTGGTTGCGGCTGCCGTCAGTGCCGAGGCTGCGATAGAGATCGAGCCCGGCCTGGAAGGCGTACATGTCGTAATCGTAGTTCGGGCCGTTGCGGTAGATGCCCCAGGGGCCACCGTCCTGGTTGCCGTGCTGGCCGATGATCCGGGCCCAGCCGGCCGAAGCATAGGAGCTGCCGGGGACGCTGGCGCCGACCGGAAGTTGCACGGTGGTGGTGCAGCGAAAGTTTTTCTCCGGATTCTTGCACCAGATCGTCCGCTCCTCGCTGACCGGCGGCAGCGCGAGCGGGTGCAATTCACCGACCCGTTCATGCAGGCTGTCGATCAGGGTGCGGCCATAGGTCAGTCCCATTGCCGGAAGCGCGGCATAAAGCGAGACTTCGCGCCGGAAATTCGGAATTCCCGAGTTCGGGGGCGTCGAGCCAGGACCGGGCGGGATCGGTTCGGGCGGAGCAAGTGTCGAACGAAGGTACCAGCTATCGGGCGCAGGCGCAGCGCCTGCGACCCCGCCGCGAAACAGTTGATACTCAAATGGACCCGCAACCGCGGCGCCGCCCAGCGCAAACGTCCCGGGCTGGGTGCTTCCGCCCCCCGCGGGAACGTCCACCACAAGAATGCCATTGCCCGGTGTGATCGCGCCGAGGCCACCGGCATTCCGGACCAGAATTTGCGTGGCGCCGCCGGCGCCCACGCTGCTTCCGTCCACCACCAATACGTCTGAGTGGGAAGGCTCGCCGCTATCGAGCACGGTGTCGAGCCGAAGCGATCCGCCGTTCGAGGTGAACACGCCGCCGCCGAAGCTGCCTGCCGTAGGGGCGCCGGTAATGGTCAACACATCGCCAGGCACCGGGTTGGCTTGAAGATCGATCGCGCCGCTGTTGACGAAGCTGGAGACACCGACGAGCTGGCCCTGCACCGGCCCACCAATTGCCATAGCATTCAGCACGTTGCCCTGCGGCAAGTATTGCCCGGTGCTGTCGAGCGTCGTAGCGCCCGGAGCCCCCAACAAGGCCAAAGTCCCATTGTTTGCGAACGTGCTGCCCGGTCCGCCAAGATCCGAAACAGCGACACGCACCGTGTCGCGTAAGCTGTCGCCGTTGGTGTCGGCAAAGTGGCGCAGGTTGAAGGCGCCATTGTTGATGTAGCTGTTGACCCCCGATAGCGTGACAAAACCCGTCATCGTGCCGTTGTTGATGATTACCGGATCGCCCAGTACCGCGCGATCTGACAGTGCGCCGATGCTGCCATCATTGATCAGGGTCGCGATGCCGCCGGTCGAACTCAGCACCACGCCGGCGGCGGGCAGACCGAAGAGGCTTGAGCCGCCGGTAAGGTCGGCCTGCCAGCCACCCATGATCGATCCGCCTGGCGCGACGTTGACCGTAACGTCGCGTGCTCCCTTCGCGACGATCCCGGAGCTGAACTGCCCTGTGGTCAAGACATTCGTGGCATTCACCTGCACCGTCCCGGTCGGCACTCCGGTGAAGACCGGCGTCGGCCGGAACTCGCTCGGCGAGCTTGCAACCAGGTTGGTGCTATCGACGAAAATGCCGACTGCCCCGGAGCCGTGCGTCGTGATTGGGCCGGATGAAGTCACATTGACGCTACCCCCGCCGGAAAGAGCAACGATGCCCATCCCGTTCCCGCCAAACGTCGTAATGCCTGGGCCGGTGTAGTTCACCGAGATTGGCGCGTCCAGAAAGCTGAACGCTCGAATGCCGTAACCGTTGTTGCGGAGACCGGGATCTGGAGCCGCGGGACCCGCCATCTGGATTGTCGACGCCACGTTTGCGATCAGCGCATCATTGGCCGCCGCAGTCCCGAACGAATCAAGAGCGATGCCCGGCTTCAGCCGTTCGCCGGTCAGGCTCAAGACCGTGATGGTCGTGCCCGGATCGGTGGTGACTGTAGCCGTGTTGCCTGCCGCATAGATGCCGTTGGCAAAGTTCCCACGGACGGCGATCGAGCCGCCGTGATACAGTACCGTTCCGCTGCTTCCCCCGGAAGCGAACAGGCCAGTGATACCGTTGGCGCCGGCTCCGAGCGCGATGCCTGTCATATCCCCGGTTGCTTCGATGGTGGCAGGACCGCTCCCGCGATTGTCCGCCTGGATGACGGTCGAGAAATCCGTGCCGATCGAGGTCACCCCCGGACCGTTATAGTTCACCGTTGCCGCCGTGGTCAGGGTCGAGCTTGGCAGAACGATCGCCCAAATCGCATTGGTGCTTTGGAGACCGGTCACATGAACTTCGGTATTCGTTGCCGTAATTATGGCGCTCCCGCTGGCCTGTATTCGCAGCCCAGATTTATTAGGGCCAGTGACAGCGGTATTGTCGATGAAGGCACCGTCCACGGTCAGAGTGGCATTGGCGCCGGGCGTACCGATCGGGCCCGTGGTGTTCGCAAGGTTGACCGAGTCTACGACACCAGAGCCATTGGGGATGACGACCCGGGCACCCGGCTGAAGCGTGACTAAGATGGGCGTATTGTTGGTTGTGTAATTGATGCCGCCGGGATAGTCGTTGCCGGCCGATGTGCAGGTAGCGCTATTGGATCCGTCAAGTGCCCCACACGTTTGCGCCAGGGCGGCCCCCCCCGAGATGCCCAAGAATAACTGCGTCAGCGCGGAGGCCGCCAGAAGCCAAAGTTTCCGACGTTTCACGCCGGCGCCCGAAAGCACACGCCCCCAATCCATACCGCTCCCTTTCGCGTGTAGCTCGCGAGCGTGATCAGTACGCGCTCACGTTGCGAGCAGTCGAAGTCAGAATCAAAGGCAGAGGCAAAGGCAGCTGAGAATCAGAATCACATAGGCTACGCAGTGACGATGCTCAGAGAAAGCACCGGCGACATCTACAAAATGTTTACGTGGGCATGGTCGGCGTCGATGCGGACCCGCATATCTTGAGAATCTGTTGCGCGGACGCTACGGTTTTCGATCGTACGACCCAATCACCGGCTGAATTTTGTTGTCGGCGCAGTTACGGGGCCGACGGAGACAGGCATTATGACCGTAGGGAAGGGACCATGATCAGCCGCTGAACTTCAATCTAGCGACGTCTGCTTTCGGGCAGTCCGCCAATGTTTGGCGGTGGCGCGCTTATGCCAGCGGTGCAGCGTGGCGAACTTCTGGATTCCACCCGAATTAGCCGTTCGCGACGAGGCACGGCGGTCGCCTACCGTGCCTGAGGTCATCACAGATCCGTCTGCTCCGACAGAATGAGGGCATCATCGACCTCGATGCCCAGGTAACGCACGGTGCTTTCCAACTTGGTGTGGCCAAGGAGAAGCTGGCATGCTCGCAAATTGCCGCTGCGCTTGTAGATGAGGGCCACTTTGGTCCGACGGAGGCTGTGGGTCCCGTAAAGCGCTGCGTCTAGCCCGATGAAGGCAACCCATTCGTCGAGGAGCCGGCTGTATTTGTGAAGCGGCATACCGTTTGACCCCCGATCGGCGCCCAAGGCTCACCCCATCAAATCGGCGGCAGGTTCCTGAATCGATTAGCGAATATTCGAGATACGCGGGGTCACGCAGGACGCCGATCCGGGGTCAAATTGGATGCCTATTCACATACGACCCGATGAAGCCGTTCTCCCAAGGGGTTCCGGGCGCGATAAAGGCGGTTTTCGCACCGCAGCTCGGATCGATCGCCCGATTGCGGCATCAGCCTGTTCGCCCATGCGAAGATCGCGACGGCCTAAGCCATTGCCCGATACCGCGCCCACAGCACCTGATTTCAAGCGCCAGGTGGCTAAGACTACATGGCTGGCGAGACGCTCCATAGCCTCGCTCGCCGACAGCTACCTAGCCCGGATGCGTTCCCGGTGGGCCGTGTAGAGTCCGCTCGCCGCGATCACCGCGCCTCCGAGGAAGGTCATTCCCTCGGGGACGGCCCCGAAGATGGCGAAGGAGAGCAGGGCGGCGGAGGCGAGCTGCACGTACGAGAACGGGGCGATCGTCGATGCAGGGGCCTTCTTGAAGGCGAGGATGACCAGCCAGTGACCGATGGTCGAGAACAAGCCCATGGCCACGCCGATCCCGATCTCCCGCAGTGTCAAAGGATGCCAGGAGAAGGCCACGCCCGCGGACAGCACCGCGAAGCCGATGAGCGCGGACCAGGCCATCGTCACCTCCGACCGCTCGGCATGCAACTTTCGCGTCACGATCGCGGCCACCGCCCAGCACATGGCGGCGCCCATTGGAAGGAGAGCCGCCAAGCTGAACCCAGCGGTGCCCGGTCGCACGACGATGAGCACGCCTGCAAAGCCGACCGCTGCCGCTGCCCAGCGGCGAAGGCCCACCTTCTCGCCGAGCATTGGGATGGACAGGGCCGTGATGAAGATGGGCGATATGAAGTTGATGGCGGTTGCCTCCGCAACGGGAAGCTGCGTGAGGCCCAAAATAAAGAGCATCGCGGAGGCAGCCACTGCGAGGCCACGAAGGGTCTGCATGCCGGGCGAGGCGGCCACGAGGGCGCGCCTGCCGCTCATAGCGAACGCGGTCGGCACAACCAGAATGACGAATACGAGATAGCGCAACCACGCCACTTGCACGCCGGGAAGGCTTGCCGTCAGGAGTTTCGCCGAGACGTCTCCGGCGGCGAAGAACAATGTGCTCGCCAGGATGAGACCTATGGCGAGGAGGGTGTTGTCCGCGGGTAACGAGATACCGGCGGGACGGGTAGGAGGCTTCCTTATCGATACGTCAGAGGAATAGGCATCGCAATCGGCCGCGGTGGCAGCTGCAGACGGGGGTGACATATCGATCCGATCGGGAATTTCGATCTGGCGGCGCGCCATATCCTTGGTTCAAGCAAGACGCATGATCGTGATCAAACTATGAATTCGCGGCGCAATCGCCGAGCGAAGAAGCCCTACCCGCCATGTGAAATTTGCATGCGATGTGGTCCTCCGTCGTCGCGCCCTGCCTTCCCGATGGGTGCCCCTTACTTGCATCCGCGCGATCCCGAAGCCGAAGCACGGCGATGCATGACGGGCGGGTAGCTCCACATCCGCCAAGGCTGCCGGCATCCGATCAACTGAAGGCCAGGGGAGGGTTCTCGGCGCTCAAAAGCAAAGGCAGCCTCCTTACGTCCGACATACCGTCGAGATTACGGAGCCTATCGACGAGATCGGACGCCTTGGCTGTCGGGAGCGTCAAGGTGAGGAGTTCTATGACCTTGGCGCGTAGCCGAGCGTCGGGAAGTGGATTGTCAGGCGAACCGAGGGTGGGGGTCCACATGCGCCTGATAACCCGCTCCCGAACGGCCTCTGCGCCTCTTGCTGGACGGTCGCAAACGCGCAAAGTCGGGGCAGCCACCCGCCGTGCTTATGGTTTCTTTTGAATCATTTAGGCCGATGTCTGAGAGGACGTGCGGCCATGGCTCCGAGCGGATGGTGATGTATTCGCTATTGGGGCGCGCCGAATTAATCGCCCCCATTCGGGATCGGAGGCATTTGTATGACTCCGTCGGCTGACCAATCGACCGGGTCACGCAGCAACAGGATGATTGGCCGACTGGGTTCAGGGCATGACTTTCGCGAGAAACCGAATTCGATCGACCAAGCCTAGGTAGGTTTGCGCTTCCGAACCCGGCGGCGACCGGTTCAGTCCCTGACGCTCGCCGGCAGTTAACGTGCCAATGCCAGCTAGGCTCGAATCACTCCCCCCAACGCATGCGGTTGAGGAACAGACTTTCGTTCGGCGTCGGTTTGAATTGCAGTGGCTTGGCGGCACCATAGCCGACGACGGTCTGATAAAGAGGTACGACGGGCAGTGTCGCCGCAACAATTTCATGAATCTTGCGATAATCGGCCAATCGTACTGCGGGATCGAGCGTCGCGCGCGCGCGGTCGAGCAGCCCGTCGATCTCCTTGTTCTCGACGATTGTCCAGCCATTGCCGGAGTGGAAGAGTTGGTACAGCGCACCGTCCGCGTCTTGGCAAGCGCAGGAGGAGCGGCTGATGGCGAGGATGGGAGAGTCGAGGGGTCCGCGCTGGGTCCTTTGAAGGAAGCTCGGCGTGTCGACCAAGGTGATCGTCACCTCGAACCCTACATCGCGCAATTGCTGTTGGATCGCCTGGACGACACGCTGATCGAAGAAGGGCGCGGTGGTCAGCGCAAATGGCACTTTGGCTGCAGCCCCGGCCTCGGCGACAAGCGCCTTGGCGCGCGCCGGGTCGTAGGTGGGGCCGGCGATGCCCTCGGCCCAGCCAAAATGTGCCGGCGTCAACATCTGCGCTATGGGCTTCTCCTGCCCGCCCAGAATGCCGTCGATGATGCCCTGTTTGTCGACAGCTCGCGCCACGGCTTCGCGAATCTTGGGGTTATCGAAGGGGGGCTGGTTCGGATTGAGGCGCAGATAGGCGAGGCGCTCGGTTAGGGCCGTCAGGGGCTTAACCCGCTGCGACATCTTGAATTGGGCGAGTTGGTCGTTGTCGAGCCCCACGGCAAGGTCGGAGCTCCCCGCCTGCAGATTGGCGACGCGTGTCGCACCATCAGGCACGGCGCGAAAGAGCACGGTCGGGAATGGACCCTTGGTGCCCCAATAGTCATCGTTGCGCTTCAGGGTCACGGCAACGCCGCGCTGCCAGCTTTCGAAACGATACGGACCGCTCCCGACCGGCTTGAGATTGAAGGGGTCGTTGCCGACTTTCTCGACGACCGCCTTTGGCACGATCGAGAGCTTCACGAGCTGGGCGAGCAAAGCCGGATAGGGCCCGTCGGTGACAAGTTTCACCTCCGTCGCCGAGAGGGGTACGGCGGCAACGATCTTGTCGAACTGCCCGCGCTGCGGGCTCCCGAAGGACGCGTCGGTGATACGCTTGATGCTGAAGGCGACATCCTCGGCGGTGAGTTTTGAGCCGTCATGGAAGGTCACGTCACTGCGCAGCGTGAATAGGATTTCCGTATTGGACAGGCTGCGCCAAGAGGTGGCGATCTGAGGGATGATATCGCCCTTGTCGTCGCGGGTGACGAGGTTGTCGAAGATGTTGCGGTAGACGTAGTAGCTATCGGGATTCCACTGGATCTGCGGATCGAGCGTCGACGGTTCGGCCGCCAGATCCACCACCAAGCGGTCTGCACTGGCAAGCGCAGGGGTGGCGAACCCCAAGGCGGCTGCAACCAGCCATCGGCCAACCTTGAGCTTCATCATCTGGTCCTTTTGGAGCGCGTTGGGGCCTGTGCCTTTCGGATAGTCCGTCAGTTTCGCACCGCGCCGAAATGACCACAATTCTATTGTGACATGTGAAAATAGAACGTTCTCTCGCGGTCAAAATCCAATGGAGGCGTTTCTTCGCCGAGCCGTTCTGCGTGAACTCATCAAGAACATAACCCTCTTGATCGACGGCGCGCCACAGCCAGTGCTTCTGGCCGCCGCTGCCGCCGACAGGCTACGGGCTTATTCCCGCCCGAATTTCAGGGCCCGGCGCCTCACCGTCTCGTAGGAGACAGCAATGGTAAGCGGTGTCCCGGCGCCACCTTTCCGGCAACGGTCTGAGCGACGATGTTGGAAGCCCCTGAGGGCTTCGGCACATGACGATTTCAGAGCTTACGCTTAAATCCAGCGACGATGAGCCGGTTCGGAGGTTCGAGGTCTTCACCGGGACCGGACGCCGACGGGATTGGTCGGACGACGACAAGGCAAGGATCGTGGCGGAGAGCTACGAGCCGAGCGCGACGGTGAGCGAGGTTGCGC
>NZ_JBFUIY010000072.1:0-11214 GCF_056401655.1 Allobosea sp. P4_E12
CATGGATCGTATTGCCCACAATGCCTACCGCATCGAACTCGCCGGCGAGAGCATGCGAAAACGCCAGTCGCAGAGCCCTCCAGCCACGATCGCTTGACCGTCAAATCCATCCACGACAATCATCACGAACGACCCAGGCAAATCACCTCGCACCTGCCGGCTTCAAATCGGAATGGGGTGCCGGAATGAAATCGGAACAGGGTGCCGAATTCATATCGGAATTGCCCGCCGAATTCGTCGGAATCCGCAATTTGGATTAGCAGTTACTGCGATGGGGCTGCTTTTTGGCTCGGAGGCCAACGCGAACTGCGTCTCGGGGCAGTTGCAGCGTGTTGGAAATGAGTGCCGCCTAACCTTGGAAAATGGTTGCAGCACAAGGCAAATTTGCTTTGTCGGCATCCCAACCTATGCGAGCAACGGACAACTCTATCCGAATGGATACACATTGAGGCTCTCGCCCGGACAAGAACGTTGGCATGGCGCGACTGGAGCAGCTTGTGGACGCGCCACGTGGGAGTGCCGGACGGAATAGAGCCTGCTCTCTCTCCGCCGGTCGACCAAAGTAGCCGCCGCCTGGACATTTCCACGCCAGGACTCTCGAGAGTTTCCTCGCTGAAATCGCTCGCGCGGAACGCCAGCAATTGGAGAAGTGATCATATTGCGAACGGAGCCAATCTCCGGATGAAATCAGCTTGGGACTGGCAGCCCGTCTTTGCCAGGACCTTCTTGAGCTGTGAGCGAACCGTTTCGCGTGAGACGCGGTGTTCGGCGGCGATTTCGTTGACTGAGAGGCCTTCAAGAATCCGGCTAGCCACAGTCGCCTCAGCTCGCGTCAAATCATAGAGTTCGCACAGGAGCGAAGCTTCAATCCGCAGGCTCCCATGCGACGTCGTTGCGACCAGCATTGCCTGAGCACGTGAAAAGATGTCGAGTGCCCGCCGTCGGATAGGTAGGATATGGATAATGAAAGCTGACCTGTCATCCCGACGTGGAACTGGGATCGACCGGGTATCGCCGAGGCTATCCGACGCAAGTTCGGCGAGAGCTTTTTGTAACAGCGCGTTCGCACGAACGTCATCGAGGGCGATCTTATCCCAGGCGCGGATGGCGACCTGTCCCAGCAGAGACTCAAAACTCGGATTGGTAGCTAAGACATTGCCGCGGCCGCTGACCAGTGCGGCCGGAGATCCGGTCCGTTCGAGAGCATCCAGGCTGGCCTGCGCACGCTGCATCTGAAGCTTGGAGGCAAGCACCGCCGCTCGGGCCAAGTGGGGGCGGACGCCGTCGAGAACTTCGACTTCGCGTCGCGAAACCGGACCCAGCTCGAATTTGCGCTCCAGTGTGAAGACGATGTTCTCACCGGACGACGCGCGAACATGCGTCGCGGTTCCCCAGCCAAACCCCTCCGGGTACAGGAAATCGCGGTACATCGTGATGTTGGCCAATTCGTCATCTGCAAAGAGGTCGTGATCAGTCACGAAGCCGGTACCACCATGTGCCAGCAAGCCTGCCATACGGGCATTTCGGTTCATCCAACCCTGTTCCATGAAACGGTCGAAGACCGGCGCGAATTCCTTGCAAGTGACCCAGTTGGTCCCAAGTTCAGAATGCGAAAACAGCAGCCCTCCGGTACAGCCGGCGATCTGGGCTAGTCGCGCAATTGCCGTGGGCCAAACCTCAGGCACTGCGGCAGCCTCGTAAAGCATTGCGACGGCGTCACTGAATTCGTGCGCATCCAACATCGACCATACCTCCCCCGCCTTCGAGATGCGGCACCGCTAAAAATTCGTCAATCATCACCCTGCCGGGGGATGCGTCTCGACGAACATTGGCCGTCGCGTGTGTCCTTCAGTCAGTCGTGGCAAGGTGGCTGCTGATTGCCGCCTTCTGCCGAAAGCGTTGAGGCCAGGTCGCGCGTTATTGCTACGGCAGTCTGGATCGCGGCTGATCGGTCAAGGACATGTTCTCCGTTCTTTTCTGCGGTTGGCTCGTCAAGCATTGTGTAGATCAGATAGCGGGGAGCCTTCATCGGAAAGGCAACAACTGCGTTGCTCCGGATCTTGTTCGCAACGTAACGACCGTTGACCACCTTCTCGTCGAAACCCGCTTTGGCTCCGAGATCGAAGGCCTCCAGATCCCTGAGTTGCACGAGATTGTGTGCCTCTCCCCGGAGCATTTCGCGCATGGTCCGAGCCGTCTTTTCTGAGAAGACAGTGGCGCCGCGGATTCTTGGCGCGTTCGGGTCGTGCTTGCGGAAAGTTGGAGAAACACGCCGGCCGCAATTGATGATTCCAGCGACTGCCGCAGACCAAGCCAAAGGGGTTGCAGCAATCCCCTCTCCCGATGCGGCGGGAAATGGCGATGGCGCTTCCTGTCCGGCGTCAATCTCGACTTCCACCGCCGAAAGCCCATCGCCATGGTCGTGTGCAGGAGAGGGAGGCGCCAGGAGGCGAGGCCCAAGGTTCCCTTGATTAGCTAGCAAGGGAGGGCTGCTCTCCAGTGTCTCAAGCCGGATGGTATCGAGCAAGCCAAGTTCTTCAATCTTCGCCGGAAGGGCCCTTGGCCCAATCTCAAGGGCGGCATGGGCAAGACTGGGACCTGCAAGAGTGGCGACCAAATTCCGCAGGCTTTCTTCTCGATCAGAGTGGTGGAACACGCCATTCCAACCATAGCCGTCAATCACGGGAAACCGTGATTCAAGTCTATATCCGCTTTCAAGCAGCGTCGCAGCAGCGATCAAATGAGAAATGCCACGCGCCTCGTCAACGCCAATCGTGGCGCGGTTCATGTTCCCCCTCTCAAGGGCATCAAGCGGCTGATCGCTGCGGAAACGCGGCGCGGAAGTGAGAGCCAGGATTTCTCCCGTGCGCACGTCAAGCACGAGGGCGGCTCCTGCGGTCGCGCGGCTTTGCGCGAGAGCTCTGTCGAGATGCTCGTTGGTCTGCCGTTGCAGGCGGGCGTCGAGACTGGAAATCCAGGGGCCGGAATGGCCTTGCAATTCACGCTCGATGCCCCGCTCAAGCCCTGTTATCCCACGTCCATCGATATCGAGTGCACCCAAGACATGGGGCGCCAGCATTGGATCTGGATAGGCGCGCCCGACCTCGAGCCTGACTTCGAATCCTTTCAGGTCTAAAGCCAGGATCTTGTCAGCGCTCGCCTTATCGATACCACGGACCACCCAAGCAAAAGGCACCTTCGACGCTAGGCGCTCCTGTAGGTCGATAACCCTGAGGCTTCCGACGATCTGCTGGATGAGGTCCGCCGCGCGAGCAGCGTCCAACCTGTCGCGCACCCCGTTGGCTGCGATCGAGTAGAGCCACTGTGGCTTCACCATCTCGACGCCGTTCCGGTCCGAAATAGCGGCGCGCGCCGGCATCACGAGCAGCTTTGCCGCTTGGCGAAGCGGATAGCCTGAACCAACGGTGGCATATCCGATCGCTCCCAGAATTCCCGCCAGCGAAGCAGAGGCTCCGACGCCAATAAGGAACTTTCTGCCCTTTTTCATCGATTGCACTTCCAACTCGATCCCATGGCGATAACGAAATGGCCTTCTGAAACGCGGCTCGGATCGAAGGGCCTGGCCACACCCGCTTCGCCTCACCGAAAATCCGTTCGGCCAGCGCGGCACCGGCGGCGCATTGCGCGACCGGATCCTTCGCGGACCGCTTCATTTTCCTTGACCGCACGATCGACGGTGTTGAGGTCGCTGGCTAACGGCCGCTGAGCCGGGATTCCGATCCGGCCGTGCAATCGGCTAACTTCGCCCACTGATCAAGGCGAGCATCAGCGCAAGGGGCCCCCGCCAAGGCCGCATGATCAACTTTTGTTAGGAGAAGGCACGAGAAGATGGTTCACGCCTCAAGCGAAGATGAATCCGACCAGGACAATGGTCAAGCCAATCGGAGCTCGGGACAGAAGCTCTGCACCCCTTGATGTAACTGCGTTCCGGCAGCGCAAGGCGGGATGGCGTTGGGCCGGGGAACAGCTCACCGGCACCGCATAGTCCGCTTGCGAATCGGGCGACCGTCATCATGGTAACCGACGATCACCCGGCGCGTGACGCAGAATAGGTCGTTGCGGCCATCGTCATAGATGACGCGACCGGAGTTCCCGTTGACGATCAGCAGGCGGTCCTCGCTCGCGCTGATCTCTTGAGGCGCGATGAAGTCCTCGGCGCCATTTTCCAGCAACGTCGCGGCCCAGACCGCGCTATGAAGGCTGACAAAGGTGAAGGCAGCAAAGCCGAGGGCCGACGCAAGACGTCTGGTCATGGTGAATACCCGGTTCCAATCATTGGCGGGCTCGACGGCCCGGTAACCGGCACGATGCCTCTGAGCGGCATCTGGCGGTAGGCCCGAAGCCTCCCATCCGATTGGGGGGGAGCAATGGGACGGGCAAGCGCGCTCCTTACCCGGATTGGGGCTATCCGCTATACATCTGCTAACCTAGCGAAATAAATGAAAATCATCGCCATCACGGAAGATTTCAGAACGCTAAGCCTCATTTTAACCTGTCCGCACGTGGCGAACATTGTCAAAATGCAAGGTAAGAGCAGTCATGCCGGTTGATTGTAGGCAGGCGCTGAGCAAGCTCGGAGAGGCCGCCGTTTCTCTGCTTTTTGGCGAAATGCCCGCGAGGGCGGCTGCCCCAGCTCAAATGCGAGACCTGGCCGTCGAGGCGCCGCATCCGGCGGGCACCAGGTCGCGGCCGTCCCAGCACCTGTGCTGCTGGTCAATGTCCGTCTGATGCCGGTTGGTCCCTCGGCGGAACGCGAAACCGTCGCTGGACATCTTCTCGTTCGCAGGGAGCGTCGGACAATGCGGGCAGCCCGATTGAACACAGCCGTCCGGCCCAGATTGCTAGCGATGGCCATCCTCTGCTTGGCGCCAATCGCCCCTGCCAGCGCCTCGGACCGGGCTCTTTGCCGGAAGGACGCCATCGACGCAGCAGCGATTGCGGCCTGCAGCCGCATCGTCAGCGACCCGAGTGTGAAAGTCCAAAGCAAGGCTCGTGCGTATTTTCATCGTGGCAACGCCTACGCAGCGAATAGCGACAAGGAGCGCGCACTCGCAGACTATGACGCGGCCATTCGCCTCGATCCAACCCTCGCCGACGCCTACTACCGGCGCGCCAGCGCGCAAACCGTTAGGGAGCGGGCACTAGCCGACTATGACGAGGCCATTCGTCTCAACCCACGTTCCTCGGACTTCTATTTCATGCGGGGCACGGTCCATCTCCAAAACAACGACCATGACCGCGCCATCGCCGATTTCGGTCAGTCGGCCCGACTCGATCCGGGGCAGCTCATGGCTTACGCCAAGCGCGGGGAAGCCCATGTTGCGAAGCACCAGTACGACCACGCGATCGCCGACTACACACATGTACTACGTCGCGCTCCGGGCTTCGAGGCTGCCTACAGGCGACGCGCCTACGCCTATGTCCAACGCGGTCTCGCCCATACCGGCAATGGCAATAGCTCCGCCGCGATCGCCGATTTCGGCAAGGCCATCAACGATGACCCTGGCCTTCTCGACGCCTACCTTCATCGGGGCGATGCCCAATTCGACAAGAAGGCCTTGGCACGCGCGCTTGCAGATTACGACGAGGCCATCCGCCGCGATCCCATGTTTGTCGCAGCTTACAACAATCGTGGCTTCGCCTACTCTGCGAAGGGCGACCACGCGCGCGCCATCGCGGATTTCAACGTGGTGACCCGTCTCGACCCTGCCTACCCCTACGCTTATCGTCACAGGGGCAATGCCCATCTTGCCATCGGCAATCGCGCCCAGGCCATGGCAGATTTCAATGAGGCGATCCGCCTCGATCCCAAATATGCCAAGGCCTTTCGGTCGCGGGGCGGGGCCTATCTTGCCAATGGAGACTATGCGCAGGCGCTCAGTGACATGGAAACCTATGTCAAGCTGAAGCCAGAGGATCCGGAAGGTATCGCAGTTGTCAGGCGGCTACAGAAGCAGCTTGCCGCGAAGCCAGCGCCTGAAGCCCCCCTCGCGCCGCCGCCCGTCAAGCCGGGATGGATTGCTCTCGTGATAGGCAATGCGAGCTACCGGGCGCAGAAGGAGCTCGCCACTCCGCTCAACGATGCCGCAGACATGGCCAAGGCGCTCACGGAGCTCGGGTTTCAGGTCGAGAGGCTTGCTGATGCCGATGCCGATACGATGCAGCGCGCCCTGACGGCATTTGCGGCGACTGCGAAGTCCGCGACGGTGGCTGTCGTCTTCTTCTCCGGACAGAGTTTCACGCTCGGAGGCGAGAGCCATCTGCTAGCGACTGACGTTGCATTCGCCGCCGACGGCACCGTGCTCGTTGGCGCGGTGCCCTTGCGTGAGGCAATCGGTGCGGTTGCATCTCATGGGCGACTGGGTCTCGTCATTTTGGATGCGCTCCCTCATCCCAGCATGCCTGGCAGCAGTCACCCGCTGGCGATTCCTCCCCTGGCCGGCATCCGCGTCAAGCCTCGGCACTTCGGCTCGTTGGTTAATATACCCAACGACATCCTCGTCATCGATGCAGGCCAGCAGAGAACCGGCCAATCGGACGAAAGCTGGCACAACTCGCTCTTCACGCAAGCTCTTCTGCGCCGCATTGCAACTCCGGATCTCGGGCTCGGAACGCTCCTCGCCCTGGTTGGCAATGATGTGGCTCGCGAAACCTTCTATTCGCAACAGCCCGTCATCTACGGCACACTGGGTGGCGCTGACATCATGCTCAACGAAAAGCTGACTCGATAAGCTTGAGATCGGATCAGAATATTGTCTTTCGTAGGAATTGATGGATCTGTATCCGATGCTGAAATACCTGAAGCGCTCCGTCGGCCGGGGTCCAAACCGCCGGCCTCCACCGATCCGGTCCAGCGAGTTGCGGGAGGCGACGCGAACAAGACTGCTGCGTGTCGCCGTGCCGGTTGGCCTGGCGATAGCCGGCCTGGTTCGTGCGACGCTGCCAACCGACGCACAGGACGCAGATCTCGTTCTATGTATGAATGTCGACGACCGCGGGGTCGGAGACACGATTATCGCGGCCTGCTCGCGTATCCTGGCAGGAACGGCGAGATTTTCTGCTCAGGATTTCTCAAGAATTCATCAGAGGCGCGCGCTTGGCTACTTGGCGACGGGCAACGCCGACCGCGCCATCACGGACTGCGACGAGGCTGTCCGCCTCGATCCCCAGAATGCCGACGCCTATTTACTTCGCGGCCATGCCTATTCGGATAAGGGTGATGGCGACCGCGCAATTGTCGAGTACAACCAAACCATCCGGCTCGATCCAAAGCGGCTGGCTGCCTATAATAATCGTGGCTTCGCTTACTGGGCCAAGCACGATAACGACCGTGCCATCGCTGACTTCAATGAGGTGATCCGCCTCGATCCAGGATATATTTATGCCTACCATTACCGTGGCATGACCTATTTGAACAAGAACGATGAAGCTCTCGCGCTCGCCGATTTCAATGTAGCGATCCAGATCAACCCTAAATATATATATTCCTACAACATCCGCGGCATGCTCTATACCAACAAGGGCGACCATGACCGTGCCATCGCCGATTTTAATGAGGCGATTCGGCTCAATCCCAAATATGGGTATGCTTACAAGCATCGGGGCTATGCCTATTCAGGCAAGGGTGACCATGAACGTGCCATCGCCGATTTCAATGAGGCCATCCGCCTCGATCCGAAAGACTTCGAAGCCTACATGGGTCGCGGCAATGCTTACTCTGCCAAGAACGACGGCGACCGTGGACTTGCGGACATGGACGCCGCCGAGAAGATCAGAGATCAGAGTACTGATCGCCGAGCCGAGGAATGGCGCCTTCGCACCGTGTTAGCTCCGAGAGAACCAATCACGGTGACCGTCACGGCTATCCCCATCCCACAGGGTGAACTGCTACCTACCCTACCTCCGTCGACGGCGGTACCCGGGCAGCGCCGTGTCGCCTTGGTGATCGGCAACGACGGCTATCGCCAGATCGACCGCTTGTGGAAGGCGCGCGGCGATGCCGACGCGATTAATGCCACGCTGAAGACCATGGGCTTCGAAACCACCTTGGCCCATGACCTCGACAATGTCGGTTTCGCGCAGGTGCTGGACCGGTTCGTCGCCAGCCTCGAGCCAGCCGACACCGCCCTGTTCTTCTTCGCCGGCCATGGCGTCGAGATTGATCACGTGAATTATCTGCTGCCGACCGACATGCCCAATATCGACCCAAGGCAGACTCAGTTCCAGCGCTCGGCCTATAAGGTGCGTGACATCGTTGACCGGATCCGCCAGCGAGCAGTGCGGGTCGCGATCGCCGTGATCGACGCCTGCCGCGACAATCCCTTGCGCGCCGCTGGGCAGCGCGGCAGTGCTACGCGGGGGCTCGGACGCATGGAAGCGGAAGAGGGCGAGTTCCTGTTATTCTCCGCCGGTCCCAGGGAGGCAGCGCTCGACCGTCTCAGCGATAGTGATGCTTCCCCGACTTCGGTCTTCACTAGAGTGTTCGTCAAGCATCTCCAGACGCCCGGCGCCAGCTTGGTCGATATCGCAAAGAGGACGCAGAGCGAAGTCCGAACGCTTGCCCGCACGGCACAGCGGTCGCATGCGCAATTCCCCGACTACTCCGACCGGATCGACGGCAACTTCACCCTCGTTCCGCAACTCCAGCCGGCCGTCGTAGGCACGGGAGGCCCGCCCTCAGCGGACCAAACGGAGTTCGAGCTCGCTCGTGCGATCGGCACCGCAGCGGCCTGGGATGCCTTTCTCGCCCGGAACCCCACAGGATTCCTCGCCAACACGGCCCGCTGGGAACGAGAGAAACTGGTGCGGTAGCGGCCGCTGCGATCATCATGGAACGTCCGGCGCAAGTCTACGAAATGTCGCAACAGGACCAGCCTAGCCTCGCCGGCCGGAGATGGTCGAACCGTCAGTTACACGACTATCGAGGGAATGACCCGCATGCATAGCTCAGCCGTCTTGAAACGCCGCCATTTCGCTGCCCCCGGTCGCACGTTGTTTGCGTCCGCAGTGATCACTCTCCTAACGACATCCGGCGCCTTCGCCGCACCGGAGGATAGCCATGGCGCCTCCCGCGCCGAAGCGCCGAGCGGCATCGGGATTGTGGGCGGAACGCCGGCCAAGCCAGGGCAGTGGTTGAGCCTGGTTGCGGTGTACGGCAAGCGGGAGGGGCACGCGGCAAGGTATTTCTGCGCGGGCACGGTGATCGGCAGGGAATGGGTTCTAACCGCCGCCCATTGCGGCGCAGCAATGAAGAGGCAACCGGACTCGACGACCTTCTTCATTCGGGAGGGTATGAACGAACCGAATGGCGAGGGCCGTCGGAAAGTCGCCATCAACGCCAACCAGGTCATCATCCATCCCCGATACGATCCCCGGCTTACGCAGAACGACGTCGCTCTGCTCAAGCTCTCCGGGAAGAGCTCAGCATCACGGCAGAAGCTCGCCAGCCGCAACGTTGGAGCAACCGCGCTCAAGCCCGGCCGCAAATCGACCGTCGTCGGCTTCGGCGCGATCCAATCAGATGACACAGCCTCGATGCCCGTGCACCAACTCGACGTGCCGATCGTCGAACAGCGTGACTGTCGCGGGGTCTATGGAGCGGATAAAATCACCGGTGCAACCTTCTGCGCCGGTTTGAAGGAGGGTGGCCGGGACGCCTGCAGCGGAACCGGCGGCGGTCCACTCCTCATGCCTCACCGCAATGGCGAGCAAATGCAGGTCGGTATCGTCAGCTGGGGCAAGGGCTGTGCTGAGCCAGGGCACCCCACCGTCTACGTCCCGGTCGGGCAGTTCCAAGATTGGATCAGGGCCAATGTGCGCGATGCCGTATTTACCGACAGGTCGAACCCGAGCGCAGCCCAGTCGATCAAGGGTAACAATGATGGAAGTGAGGAAAGGATCGAGACGCGGTAGTTTCGCCGCAGAGTCGCTGAAACAGTCTGACAGCGGGCCTACGCGAGGCCCGCGCGACCTCTCCGAATAACACGACGTCGAACGATGAGCAGGTATTTCAGGCCGGCTCCATCTACAGATGCACAGGTGTGAGTGAATCAATTTGAAGCGTTTCGAAGCGATCTGAAACGCTTCGAAACGTTTCAAGATGCTTCGAATTGCTCCCATCCGGTTTCGCCTTTGGCGACATCCGGTTGCTATGACCGGGGCATGGGACAGGCAAACGTCAATGTTTGGGCTCGGCGGTTTGCCGAGGATTTGAATGCCGCGGGGACGCGCATTCTCTTCGAGCGTGTCGTCGCCCGGCATCTCGACGATCTGGGCCGGCTTCGTGAGCTGGGTTTGTCATGGCCGGCTCTCTCCGGGGCCCTGATTCAGGCGGGGGCACGACGGGCAGACGGCTCTGGCATTTCGACCGATCAACTCCGGGCTGCGTATTCTCGCCTCATGAAGCGAAACGGCCGCGGCGCAAATCCGCAGCCCAAGCCACGACGCGCTACGTCTGTCCGGCCCGGCGAGGCATCCGGCCGGCCCAGTATCCCTGCCGTGATCACGCCCGCCCAGCTCCGCAATCGCATCGGTGCGATCCGGGAGACGATGCGGCGGGCCCGCGACCTTCGCAGCGATCAGGACGAAGGCTGACTCGCTGCTCTTTCTGAATAGGCCCCTACCGCTAAAAACAGGAATACGCTTGTGCTTGCCCTCCCTCCATTCCGCGGAAAATTGTCAGAAGAGGTCCATAATCCGCATGAATATCGCGCGAGCCTGTCCATAATTCGGGATCCATATACCCCGCGAGCGCAAGTGACCCTGATCTTCAACTCTGCGTTTCCTCCCCCGCCAGCGAATGTTGGTTTCCCAATCGAAAGCATCGCTCCGCGCGCCAGCGAAGAATGGGAAATTGTCGGAATGACAGAGGCCGAAATCGAGAGCCGTTGTTTGCCGTTTGATGAACCCGCCATGGCGGCATTCCGGCAAGGTCGACCGGTGGTATGGGTCTGGGACCCACTAGCGGAGCTGTCCATTGGTCGTCAGGAGCAGTCCCGGCTCACGAACGCCATGCGCGATGCATTGGCTGCAGAAACGCAGAAGGCCCTTACGGTCGTCACTGTGATTCGGAATCGCAACGAACCGCGACGGCGCGGCGTGAGTCGCCCGGACGTTTCTGCTGCATTCCAAAGGAAATATATAGATAAAGTTATTATCGATGGCCAATGTCAGGAATATGAATACGATAATCCC
>NZ_JBFUIY010000073.1:0-10864 GCF_056401655.1 Allobosea sp. P4_E12
ATCGAAGCCTTGAACGCAAAGCTCCGGCGAGCGGTCAAAATCCGAGGCCATTTTCCGACCGACGAAGCCGCAACCAAGCTGATCTATCTCGTCTTGCGCGATGCCGCGGCCGAGTGGAAAATGCCCCCACGCGAATGGACCGAAGCCAAGTCCCAGTTCGCGATCATGTTCGAGGATCGCTTCATCACTCAATGAAGCTCAACCCGCCCCGGACACAAAAATTCAGACACTCCCCACGTGCTTCGAAATAGAACTTGGCGGTTAATGCCAAGAACTTGGCTGCGGTTAATATGGATTCGCGAGCGCCTGTCACACATGGTCCCGGCCTATGAAAGTCCCCGCCCCGCGCTTCATCATTGACGACGACCTGGACGGCCCGATCATTTACAACGACCCGGATACACCGAAGCCTATGTCGAAGGCATGGCGCCTGGCTTGCTTCTTGATAAGCTCCGTGTTGTTAGGGTGCGCCTTGGTAACATTCCTCGCTGTGGCCGATGGGCCGAAGCCTGGCCTAATGTTTATTGCCGCCTTCGGCTTTGCTATCGGCGGCGGCGTTTTATTGTCCTCAGCCCTGTTCCCCAATTTTTCCCTTGCCCGTGCAAGACGCGGTGCGGCCGAGAACTGATATCGTGGCGCAAAAGCTGGCAGACATCAGCGATCGGGAGTTGGATCGCTATTCCGACCCTCGAGCGCTGGTTTCGTATGGCCTGAGCATCCGGCTGGGTTCGCCCTGGTTAATGCGCCGCGCAGGCTTGCCGGCATCGCCTCCGCTTATTGGTTCGCGTGACCCGTGGAGGTGACCTGGTGCACCGACCTCCAGCCCGGGACGCTGATTGCGCCACTCTCGGTCAGCAGGTGCAGGGCAAAGCCGGGCTGAGGCGTGCCGATAAGCCGGCCGGCCACCATGTCGTCGATCCCCTGATGCCGGATCACAACGAGCCTGCCCTCAAGTGCCGCCAGATCGCGCTCCGGCTGGTTGTCAAAATTCAGGTCACCGGCCGCGGTCGAAAACACGCCCATCGCAAAACCTCCCTGATGCGAACGCCGTAACGAACGTCCGGCGGATGCAATCCTGCTTGGGCCAAGGCTGGGAGTAAAGAAGCCGATTTCGTAAGCGACGGGACCGCGAGGGAGGTCCGTGACCGCCCCGCCACGGAACGGGCTGCCGCCGGCGGCCGCGGGGAGGTGATGGAGCGGAGCCAGGCGCTCGGGAAAAAGGCCGGCGAGTGCGTCGAGACCAGCATTGACATTAAGCGTCCAGCGCGCCCCCCTCATCCGTAGGCTCGCACCAACCACCCCTCCCCTACCTTGAGCGACATGCGGCCAGCCGTAATGACCGGCCCCCGATGCCTGACGGCGCATGCTTCACACCCGGCTGCCCGCGTCGCAACACCCTTTTGCCTCAGCCGAAATTAGTCGAGCGCTATCTACCAGCCGCACTTGCCGCTTCGACCTTTGCCGCTTCGACCTTTGCCGCTTCGACCTTTTGAGCGGTTAGAATCTGCTGGGCAGCAGCAGCTGCTTCTTCGTCGCGACCTTCAACATGGACCGTCGGATGGGCGAACTTGATACCAGCCTGGTCGAACGCCGTCTTGAGGCGCAGAAGCGCTTTGCGACGCACGACCGCTTGTTGGCCTGGCCGGGTCGTCATCTTGAAACGAAGCTGGATGGCATAATCGCCGAACTGCTCGACCCCCTGCATCTTCATCGGCTCGATAATGTCAGGCGCTAAGTCGGGATCTTCGGCAAGCTCCTGACCGATTTTTTTGGAGATTTTCCGCGCCTTTTCCAGATCGCTATCGTAAGTGACATTGATCATGAACTTGTCGATGACCCAGTCTCGGCTCATGTTCTGAACCGCGCCGAGTTGTCCAAACGGCACGGTGAACACTGGACCACGGTGATGGCGCAAGCGGACCGAACGGAGTGAGAATGACTCCACTGTTCCCCTGAAGCTGCCGCTTTGGATGTATTCGCCGACGCGAAATGCATCGTCGAGTAGGTAGAACATGCCGCTGATAATGTCTTTGACCAGGGATTGAGCGCCAAAACCAATGGCGACGCCCAAGACGCCGGCTCCAGCGATCAGGGGGCCGATTTCGAGCCCGAGCGCAGCAAGCGCCGTCAAGCTCGCCATCACCGCGATAACCACAAGCAGGATATTGCGGAAGATGGGCAGCAGCGTGCGAAGTCGCGCCCGACGGATGGCCTCGTCGGAACCGGAAATGATGCTCTCCGTTGGATCAGCGAGGGCGCCGTCCACGGAAACCTTGACGATTTGCCATAGAAAATCGGCCAGGAGAAGAATGACGACGCTTGCCAGCGCACCGCGCAGCAGGCGCATCGGCAGGCTGTCCTGGCTCGTAAGACCGACCAGGTCAACCTGCCAAATATGAGCGAGCCAAAGCGTAGCGGCGCTGAGAATGATCAGCCGCACCCCGCGCTCAAGGCACACCTCAAGGATATTGTGCCTGATCGGCACCAGCCCACCGGTCTCGGTCGGCCTCAGGAGGTGACTGACTGCGTTCCTTCCAATGGAGATGGCTTTGGGCAGCAGAAGCACGAAAACGGCAATCCAGAACATGCCCAGAAGGCCGGAAACCCAGAGAAGCCACAAGACCACAGCATAAGCTGACATGGCGACGCTCTTCGCAATTCTGCCGGATCCAGCCGTGGAGCTGCTATCGCCTTCCGGTCTGTTCCAAATGGCTTCCAGACCAATTGTCAGAAGGCCAAGTCCGAGGAGATAAGCTGCCGCGAAACGGAAATCTCGAGGAAAGCCCAGATCGATCAGAATGCCAACAATCGACCACCCAAATGCGAAGTAGCTGACAAACAAGCCAATGCGCCGCCGCCAGTAGATGGCGTCCTTCGGCTTAACTGGAACTATCTGATGATCCGACCAGGCGCCGTGCGTGTTCCGCGGTGGAAACAAAGCGAAATCCAGCAAAGACCGAGTAGCCCGCGTGACGAGCACGGCCACGAGAAGGGCGAGCATGATCTGCTTCAGGATCGGTGGCCATGCGAACAGCAGGAACGCGCCGAGGCTGCCTGCAGCGAAGATTGCGATTCCGGCAACCAGGGTGGCCAGGCGCAATCCCGCGGTGCGGAATCGTTCCTCAACGGAAAGGACGGGTTTCCTCTCTAGCAAGGCGCGGTAGCGGGCGCTCATGCGGCGATACAATTGCTCGGAACCGACACCGAGAGTGAGAAAGGTCGAAATCATCAGAGCAAGCCGGGCAGCGCTTGTCGTTGCCAGCTCATTTTTCAATAAGCCGGCGGCCCGCGCGAGTTGCGTCGGCAACTGAGGGACTGCGGCGGCGATGGAACCGATATGGTTGCGTACGCTGGTGAGCCGTGTCGCAAGTCGGCTGGACAGGGGCGGCTCGGGAGTTGCTATTGCTGTGGGCAGTGCGGCTGGACTGGCCTCGCCGGATTGCTGGATCCAGCGTCGCACGCTCGGCTCATCGAGCAGGCGCAACAATTCCTTGGCCTGTGGTGGAGGGCTTTCTCCTTGCCCCTGTGCACGGGCGCCAGATATTCCCCAGGTGGCAAGGACGCACCAAATTAATATCAGAAAGCTGCGCATCTGTCCCCCAAGGCAAAGCTGATCAAAGAGTTCAATTCCACCGGATAAGTAGACCGGTGGTGGGCAATTCTGCACTAGAATCGCTGTTAGCAGATCGGCGTGCTACTGGGCAGATGCAACGCGAAACGGTCAGCCGAATGGAATGCCGGTTCGCATATACCCTGACGGATGTCTCATTGTTTTAGCATCATTACCGCGACACCCGCGGCGCGCTGTTGGGTTGGCGCGGAGGTCACGCACGATCCGGACACAGACAAGTAAACTTGCGCGGAACGGCTGGGCCAACCAACGCCCTAGCTTTGCGAAAGGCCAAGGCAGGATCTTCGGCGCAATGCGTCGATAACAGGACATTTCTATCGTGTCGGGAGCGCCGCATAATAGGCAGAGAGCGCAGCGATTTCGGCTGTCGTCATCGCACGCGCCATATAGCGCATCTCCTTGTGCTGACGCTTTCCCGACCGGAACGCCATTATCTGATTGAAGAGGTAGCGTTCATTCTGCCCGGCCAAGTGAGGGACTTCGCTATCCCGTGCGATGCCGTCGTCGCCATGACATGCAGCGCATTGCTCCACCGCGGAGCGCCTTGGTTCGGCGAGTGCTGGAGCGGCGACCAACGCCATTGCCAAGGTCAGTCGAAGAATCACTCTCCTGGCTCCCCGCTCGTTCCATCCGCCGAACCGGCCGCGATGAGATGCTCGGCAGTCGCAATCGCTCGAGTCCGCGCTTCCGGCCAGACCATCGCAGCGAGCAGCGCCGGCACCCACGGCGGCACAGGCAACTCATCATTCAGCCACTCGTGCACACGCTTGATCCGGCCGCCGCAGAACAGTCCCGCGAACCGCTCCGGGCTCAAATCGACCTCATTCAGCCCGAACTGGAACTGAGCACCATCGATATGTGCAGCCTTGGTTTTGGAGAGCTGGATTTGCAGCTTGCGCGCCATGTCAGTGCTTGCCCCTCGTGCCGTCCGTACGCTTCGCCCGCCCACATTTTCGGGAATGAATTCTATGCCCCAAAGAAGCAGCACCATGCAGGCCGGGTCCATCCGGGCATAGCTCTCGCACCCCACGAGGGGAAGTTGGTAGCGCCGCAGATCTTCTGGCCCGGCCCGGTTGGAGAGCGCCGAGAAACATGGCGAACTCGTAGACCTGCCGAACGTCGTCGCGCTGTGCTCACCGAACCCGCGGATGGTCATCCCGTCCATCATCCGCTGGCGCTGCGGACGGGCGGCAAGCCCGGGCATGTGGCTCTCCAAAGATCAGGGGGAAACGACCCCACAATCCTCGGTTGCAACGCCCTCACGCGAGAACGGGTTGGTCCACTGGTGCTATCCGGAGAGGCACTCCTGGCGATCACTGTACCCGCCTTGGTTCGTGGGCGAAGGCGCTAAGGCCGAGCCATTGTTGCATCGAGCTGGCAAGCGTCGGATTGCCGTCGATCTCCAGCTGTCCGCAGTCCGACTCCTTCTTGATCGTCGTCAGTCCCATCCAGATCGCCGTCATTGTTCGCAAGGAACTCGTGACGAGGAGATCTAACTGATGACCGGGATCGAAATTGCAGAGGTCGACCGTTCCGCCGTCCACCACCAACCACCAGCTCTTTTGCGCCCCTGGCAGCTCTGGGTACAGAAACTGTATCGTGTAGCGGCGTTCAGGCAATAGCTTGGCGTTGAGGCTCCGTCGCATGTCCCACATCAGGAGCGACGGGTCGAGGTTCTTCAATGAGAGCCGCGACTCCATCCAGCGCTGTGCCCAGTTGCCGAGGCCCATGATCAAAGATCTCAGTTCCTCGCCCGCCTCAGACAAGTGATACTCAACCGAGCCGTTTGCTTTGCGCAACACGGTGATCACCTGGGCTCGCTCCAGCTCCTTCAGGCGCTTGGACAGCAGCGCCGGCGACATTCTCGGCACGCCGCGCCGTAGGTCATTGAACCGGGTGCAGCCGCAAAGGAGTTCGCGCACCACCAATGTCGTCCAGCGACTGCACAGGATCTCCGACGCCATCGACACCGGGCAGAATTGGCCATAGCCGCCGCGCTCGTCCATTTCGAACCCCGCTGTTCTCCTGACGAATGGTACCAAAGCAGCTTCATCCCAAAAGCGACACCAGTACAGTTGCTGAACTGGACCCTCACGGCTTCAACTCCGATCCTTCAGCGTCACAGGAACGGAGGACGCCATGCCGACGAACGTCGCTTCGAAAGTTCAAGCCATCTCAGCTATCGAAAACTCCGGCGTTTGCGCCGACGGTATCGTGGAAACCGCGCACCATCTTTCGCGGAAGCTCGCCGAACGCGCGGCCGAAGTCGACCAGAACGACAGTTTTGTCGGCGAGAACTACACCCTGCTGAAGGAGGCTGGTCTGGTGGAAGCAGGCGTCCCTCGGGAACTCGGCGGCCGCGGCGCCGAAATATCCGAGCTCGCCGAGATGCTGCGCGTGCTCGCGCGTGCGTGCGGGTTCCACCGCACTCGCCTTTTCCATGAACACGCATCAGGTCGCCATACCTGCCTGGCGCTGGCGTCACTAGAAGGTGGCCGCCGTCGAGCCTCTCTTGAAGAGGGTCGCGAATGAGAAAATTATCCTTCTCTCGTCAGGCGGCTCGGACTGGATCGGCGGCTCGGGGAAGGCTGTGAAGGTCGCCGACGGCTACCGGATCACGGCCCGGAAGGTCTTCACCTCCGGCGCCGAGGCCGGCGACATTCTAATGACCGGCGCGATTCACGAGGGGGAAGATGGCAGTCGCTCTGTCATTCATTTCGGCGCGCCGATGAACTCCGCTGCTGTAAGCATTGAGAACACTTGGCGCACGCTTGGGATGCGCGGCACTGCCTCGAACGACGTCGTGATCGACAACCTCTTCATTCCCGACGCGAACGTCGCCTTCTCGCGCAAGGCCGGCGAGTGGCATCCGGTCTTCCAGACGATCGCAACGATTGCCTTCCCGCTGATCTACGCCGTCTATCTCGGAGTTGCAGAAAGCGCCCGCGATCTCGCCGTCGAGATCGCGAAAGAGAAGCCAGCACCGGACCTATCCCTCGCTGGCCGCATGGACACCGAATTGCGCGCCGCGCAGCTGGCGCACCGTTGGACGCTTGACACGGTCGCGCGCAACGCCCCGTCCGCCGAGACGGTGAATGAAGTCATGATAGGGCGCAATCTTGTCGCCCGGCATGCGATCGCAACCGTCGACCTGGCCATGGAGCTAGCGGGCGGTGCATCGTTCTATCGTGTGAGAGGACTCGAACGCCGCTTTCGCGACATACAGGGCGCACGCTTTCACCCTCTACAGGCCGGTCCTCAGGCTCGCTATGCCGGAGCGATGGCATTAGGCCTGCGGACAGAGGCGATTTTCTGACGGATTAGACGCTGAAGAGGCGCCCTGAATACCATACCGCACCAGAACGCACTGAGCGGAAGCGGCTTCTCAAGCTTCCGTTAAATGCAGGGGGCCGCCTGCGCGAGTTCGAATCGCCGCTGCCCTTCCCGACGCCGCTGGATCAAAAGCTCGGCGGGACTGGCCAAGGCGAAGGTGCGCGGCCGCCGCAAGGTCGATGCCGCGTTCACTCTGGCGCGGGCCGTTTACAACCTGATCCGCCTGCCCAAGCTTCTGGCGGCCCCGGCATGATCAAGGGCAAGTGGCGGATCGTCGAGATGGCTGTGTGGGATACCGTTCCTCGACATGATGGAGCGGGCCTACATCCTCTTCGCAGGCATGACAGGCGGCGAGTTCGCCTTCGGCTGCGTCGCCGGCCAGCTTCGCTGCCGCGAGATCGGTCCGATCGTTATGATACTGCCGAGATGGCATCCTGCGCCAGATTAATTGCACACCAGTGTGAAAAAACCCCGTAGAGGCCGTTGCGGAGCCTCTACGGGGGTTCCCCAGCCGGAAACGTAACCCATGGGAGAGCTGGGTTATCGGGAAGCCTTGGAGGGCTCCTGCCGTCGAAGCGTCTCAGGGGAGGTGGCGCAATGCCCCATGGTGCTCACGAAAGGCAGTTTCGTCAAGTAAGGACAAGATTAGCCAACGCTAATTCGTGCCTGGCTCCGTCGGAAGAAACATTTGGCTGCGTTGATCTCAGGGCCGCGCGTGGCGGCGATGAAGAGGCTAAGGCTTTTCGTCGCGGAAATACCGTCGGTCATCATGTGCGCGACGGTCGCGGCCGTGACCTCATCGAGCGCCCTGCACCAGCCTGGCGGCGCGGTCTCGATGGCGTCATGAGCGCGCATCGCTTTGAGGGCGGCCTCCACCGGCTCGGTCGCAATTCCGGAAATTGGACGGGAAGAGCGGCGCCCGTGGGCCCAGACCAGGCAGCGAGCGTTTCGAATTGCTCGGCAATTGACGGGCCCGGCTTGTAGGCAAATCTCGCCGGTCTTTTGCGCATCATGTGGACCACCTCGATGCCGGACAGGATCGCCTCGGCGCTCCCCACCAAGCCGAGCAATGGAACGGATGCGGCGCTTGATGCGCCGATGATCCCGTTCGATCCGATTGTTGAGGTATCGGCTCTTGAGGAAATGCGGAGTGAGGAAGGCGCTTCGACAGATCAGCTGCTACCTGCCGACAGAAAGGCCGATAGCTGCGCTCGCCCCGCCGGATCTTCCCGCTTCGCCTGCGTCCTGCACATCAGCCACAAGCGGCAGCCACCTCCTCCGACGCCCCCATGGCGCCGTCGAGATGCGAATATGCGAGCTGGCGGAGATGGTGGGGTGCAAGTGAGCCGTCCCAGTGGATCGAATTGCTCTCAATCATTTTGTCGAGCGTTAATCTGTTGGCATCAGCATGCTCGCCATGAGCGATTACCGTAAATGCCGAGCCTTCTTGGTTGAGGCGTTCCTCGCCCTTGATAACGATAGTCTCGAAGACGAGCGGCTGTGCCGCGCCATCGAACTTCTGCTTGATGCGGTGGCCCTCACTGAACGGGATGCGCGGCCGTCGAATATCGTGCGACTTCTGCCTCGATCGAACGTTTCAAAGACACTTCAGGCTCGAATGCCGGGAACGTAACGACTCGCACATCAGGAATCGTAGCTGCCGGCTCGTGCGGCGAGACGACCGTCCGGACTGGCACCCTGGACGGCCTTCAGGTCGGGGGCGGGAATGAGGCGGCAGGTGTAACAGGCTGCCGACGCGGTATCGCAATACTCAAACTCACAAGCTTACGACGGTGAGGCCCCCGAGAAGGTAATTTGCGCGGTCACGGCTTTTTCAGGAGAACCGTGTTCACCCAGCCCCAAGGCTGCTCATCCCCGACCTCTATCCATCTTCCGTCTCGTCTGAAAACGCTGACGATCGCTCCTTTCGGCGCGACCCGCAGGGATGCAGAGGATCGCACAGGTCCTGATCGGACGTTGGCATGCTGGAGGAGAACGAGCCGCTCACGTGGCTGAGCTTGATTCGTCGAGAGGGCTCCGACCTGTGGAGCCGTAGCGACAGGCCTCACTGGCGCGACCGAGATTTGGGTTGAGGGGAGGCCGGCTATGCGCGCTTCCGCCGGGTTCGAGCGGAGGGCGGCGATGATCGGGGGCGAGGTCGGAGGCTGTTGGCGCCACGAAGACGCCAAAATGGGTGCGACAGCGAGCGCGACAGGAATGAGGATGAGTTCATAAGCGCCGCTGACCCGTTGGAGTTCTGGCAGGGGTTTCTCGAACTCCGGGGCGGGTGTAGATCGCATCGCAGGCGGCGGAGCGTCGCCGGGTTGTGAATTAGCGGCCTGACGGATCAGGGCCGATTTGAAAGCCGCGAGCGCATCGGCAAACCGAAATGCCGCTTCGCAGTTGCTTGCCAAAAATACCTCATGGAGCCCCTTTCCGCTGGTGATGGTGATCTGGCCATATTTGGCGATCGGAAGCTGGTCGTTGAGCCGTCCATCGGGTGATCGATCCTTGCTGGAATTGGCCGATACATGGTCGATCACCTGCGCGTCCGCGGGAACGGCTTCACTTTCGATGAACGGGACATCTGTCGCTTCGACAAAGACGTCACGGAAATCGATCACGGCGTAATCGCTGGCGCCTTTTGAGCGCATCAGGACGAAGCCGCCGAAGATATCGAGATTGTCTCCGTTTGCGTTCTCGAGGCGGACCCCAGGAGAGCCTGAGATAATTCCATCCAAGATGGGATGCAGCCGAACCTGGTATCGTGTGACGGCCGACGAAGAAGTGGGTCTCTCCTTGGCCCGTTCGTCCTCGCTCGACGAGGCTACGTCCCAGAGATAGTCGGAGCGAGCCAAGGCAGCATGGGAGTACTCCACTTCGACCCAAGTGCTCCAGACATCCTCATCGAGTTCGATCTCAATCCTGATTTCGCTGGCAGAGAGCGCAGACAGCACTTTCCTGGCTTCGATCTCCGTCTCTTCAAAGGCCCAGCGGAGCTTTGGGATTGATGACTTCGGGAACCATCTGAGCGGGGGTTGTTCGCGCCGGCATAACTTCCTCCAGGCCGACTTGCGGCTTCTGAGCGCTGCCCGGTAATCCGATTGGAGGGCCGCCTTCTGATGAGCCGCATCATTGATCAAGTCCTTTAGGCCCTGAAGATCCGAACTTGTCAGCTGCGCGCCCCCCTTGCTGTGTATCTCGCGGGGACGTTGGAACTCGGACGGTCGGGCTTCGAGTGTCAGGGAACTGTCGAGAGGTCCGGTGGTGGTCCCGCGTACAGCCGCGGAAACGCTGATGCCGGTTTTGCTGAAGGTCAGCCGAACACCAGGAAACGTACGCACTGAATGACCGAAGCGGAACCTCATAGGTGAGCGCCCCAACAAAACGTGACTGGCAGGTTACGGTATCAGGCGGCGCTGGTCAGTTCACGACGCCGACATCTCGCAACTCAACACCATGGGTTGAGGAGCCGAGGCGAAGATCGCGATGTCGACACTGTTCCCGAGACAATGTCGGAGGCGGACTACGGAGCGGTTGGCACCAGCGTCGAGGCGCACGCCAAGCCGCATGGCTGGCATCATGGCCAGTCGCATCACGCCATGTATCGCTATGGCCTCCGCCGCCATTATGGCTGGAATCGCGGCCATCACCGCGGCTGGTACAAGCATCACCGTCACCACGCCAACTACGGCGGCTGTCGGAGGCTGTGTGAAAAGAGCCGAGTCGGCTAGGATTCCTGGAGGTGATGCTCCGGGAGCTTAGATGAAGCGCTTCGTTGAGAGTGAAGACCGTCGGCAGGGTGTCCTGCTTCCCGAGTATCTTGACGACTACGTGTCGGAGAACAATCCGGTTCGGGTGATCGACGTCTTCGTTGATGAATTGGACCTGGGCCAACTG
>NZ_JBFUIY010000074.1:0-10103 GCF_056401655.1 Allobosea sp. P4_E12
GCCCGCCCAGACCTTCGCGGCCGAGACGCTTGCGGGCGGCGCGACGGGACAGCTGACGGCATCGTACAGCTACGATCCGGCGACGGGGGCCGGCACGATCAGCTACGGCTACACGCTGCTCGACAACACGGCGGGCGACGCGACCACGGCGAGCTTCGCGGTTGTGGTGAGCGACGCCGACGGCGATCCGGCCCCGGCCGGCAACCTGGTGATCAACATCGTCGACGACGTGCCGACGGCGGTTTCGGATACCCCTCTCACGTTATCCGAGACGGATTCGCAGGCGCCTGGTGTCAATCTCCTCGCAAACGATCAACTGGGAGCGGACGGCGCGAGGCTGACGGCCGTGGATTTTGGTCTCGGCAACGGCTTTCAAGCGATCGCTCCGGCCGGGACCACCACGATCACGAATGCCAACGGAACTTATACGTTCCAGGGCAACGGAACCTGGACCTTCGACCCGGTTGTCAGTGCGAGCACGTCGAACACGGCTGGCAGCTTCACTTATCAGATCACCGACGGCGACAACGACACGTCGACTGCGACTCAGATCGTCGACATCAATAACGCGAACAACGTTCCCGTCGGCGGATCGGTGACGGCCGCGGTGGACGATGAGGGGCTGGCGCACGGAATCATCGGCGGGACCGGCGATGCTGCGACCAATTCGGCTTTCTTCTCCGGGACCCTGACCGCGTCGAGCGGCGATGGCGCGCTCTCCTTCAGTTTCGCCAATCTCGCGGGCGGCACCGCCACTGTCGGTCAGGAAACCGTAACCTACGGCTGGAACAGCGCGACAAGCATGCTGACGGCCACAATCACGTCGAGCCCTGATAGCTCTCGCGTCAACGGCACCTTGTTCACTATTGCCGTCACGCCGGCGACAGGCGCCTACACGCTGGCGCTCGTCGACAACGTTCTGCACGCGGCGGGCAATGCCGAGAATGGCGATTTTACGCTGGCGCTCCAGTACCGGGTAAGCGACAGCGACGGCGACGCGAGCGTTGCAGATAGCGGGATCGGGACGCTGACCGTGACCTTCGATGATGACTCGCCTGTCGCCTTCACCGCGCAGTCGATGACCATCGAGAACGGCGCGAACGCGGTCGGTAGCGGTGCCCTCAACTTCTATGAGAGCATCGGAGCTGATGGCGGCAGCGTCGTCTTCTCCGGGACTGACGGCTCTCCGCTCACGAGCGAAGCGACCGCGGTGACTTCCGGTGGCAAAACCGTGCATCTCTACGGTTTCGGCACCAACACGCTGACCGGTAAAATCGACTTCGATGGCAACGCCGCCAATGGCGACGAGACAACCGTCTTCACTGCCAGGCTATCGCCAAACACGACGAGCGATCTGAGCGACATCTACACCGTCCAGTTCTTCCGGGCGATTGATGACGGATCGGGGAATACGATCACGCAGTCGAATTTCCCGGACACCAGCTCCAGAAATTACAAAAGCGTGCAGGATACGAATGCAGCCGACCACGATATCCTTATATCTGCCTCGAGTGGCGGTTCGCCCGCTACGGTCAACGGCAGCAACTCCGGTGGATCAAGCATAAGCTTTGGTGCTGGCAATCCGTCCATCAACACCGGAGAAACACTGCGTTTCGACTTCGCTCAGAATGTCGTAGCGACTACCGGAGGCAGTAACAACAGTTTCACCTACGGGTCTCATTATGATGTGAACGGGTTCGCATTCACGGTACAGAATGGCAATGGAACATCCGGCGTCTTAGTCAAAGCGTACGACGCAAATAACGATATAAATTTCAGTAACGATTCTACCGATATCATCACCCAGATCTACGTCAACGGCGTGCTTGTTCCCCTCGCGAGCCTCGTCGCCTCAGGTGGGGGGTACATCATTTCCGCAACAAACGGCAGCACTATTTCTGTATTCACAAGCGACGGTTATAATCGCGTCGAGGTGGGGCATGGGAATGGAGACAACTTCTCCATCGCGAATGTCGGGTATCTTCAAGTTAATGCCGGTCACGATGTTCCGCTTTCATTCAACCTGACAGCGACTGACGCAGACGGTGACACGTCAACTGGCGCGCTTTCGATAACGACAACCCCATTGAACACAACGATCAATGGAGACGCGTCGGACAATCTCCTGGTTTCAGGAATTGGCGGCGAAACGCTGAATGGGGTGGCGGGCAACGATACACTCGTCGGCGGCGTCGGCACCGATACGTTCGATGGTGGGATGAATACAGCCTCCGGCGATACTGTAAGCTATCAAAACTCGCTTTTGGGGGTGACCGTCGACCTTGGCCTCGTCGGGACCATCCAAAACTCGGCCGGCGACGCGAGCGGTGACAAGCTGACGAACATTGAGAACCTCACGGGCTCGAATTTCGTCGATAGCCTGACCGGAGATGGCAACGGCAACACGCTCGCTGGCCTGGACGGGAACGACACTCTCAACGGTGGAGGGGGCAACGACACCCTGATAGGCGGAGCCGGGCAGGACACACTCACCGGCGGCACGGGCAGCGACGTTTTCGTCATCGATCCGTCACATCTAACGGTCGCTGCGGATGACCTGATCAGCGACTACAATGCCGGCGGTGTTCAGGACACCGTTGATCTGAGTGCATTGCTAGGCTCACTCGGCGCTGGCGCGCCGACGACTGCGGCGCAGGTCGATACTGTGCTGAACGTCTCCGGAACGCAGTTGATGGTGGATGATAACGGAACTGCCGCTGGTGGGAACTTTGTCGCAGTCGCCAACTTCTCCTCGGCCCCGGGTTCCGTGCAGATTCTGTACGATCACGATCAGCCGCCGACGACGGTAACCTAGGTGCTTGCAATGCGGCCGGGGGTGAGCAATGCCTGAAATCACCGGTCACCTGCGACGGGAACGTTGAGCGAAGACAAGGCCCCGGCTTTGGAGACATAAAAAGGTCAATCGATGGATCCCGATGCAACCCCTTCAACGCTTGACGAGATCATCCTTGCCCTTCAGCCGGAAGTTGGCGAGGCGCCGGAATCGGTCGTGTTGGAACTGAGTGCTGCCGATCTGCTGGCGGATGGCGGCGAGATCGTCGATCTGACCAATATTCTTGGGGGTGGCTCGCGGGGCGGGGATCTTACTAGCACCCTCACCGAACTAACGTCCGTGGAAGGTGGCTCTATCGGGACTGTGTCGGCAGTGGAGACAACCGAGCTGAGTGGTCATTTTGATGGAGCGTCGGTTCTCTACGCGATACTGTCACTTTCAAGTGACGATCCCGCATCAAATTGAGCTACAGGTTGAAAGTGCTGCAAAACTCTATTGTGGTAGTAAATCGTAGGAATATCTTGTGTAGGGCGAATTGGCTGGGGTCGTCGGGGGGAGAAAATGCGGATCACGCTTGTTGCGTTCATCGCAACGTTTACCTTGGGTTACTGGAACTCCACGCAAGCGGCTGATCTCTCCGGTTATCTCGAGCGCCGACCAGCGGTTGCCGCATGCCAGGCTTGGGGCGTCTCCGCCCTAGCGCGCGAGCCGAACCTCTCGATAATTCAGCAAGAAGTCGAGGCGCGGTACGTAGAGGCGAGAGCAATATCCACACAGTTGGCCACGGAAGCCAGCGGGTCGGAGCGGATCACCTGGGCCTACGCGTCTCGCACGGCCTGCGGCATTGCACTGGGAATGTTGTCCCTGCGTGAGGTCGATTCGGATCGGCTATGGAACTGCGAGTGCTATCACGCGCGAATGCGGGCCACTATGAGCCCGCGATACTGACGGCGGTCAGTCAGGGTACGCTGGCGATGGCCATGAATTCGCGCGTTTGGAAATCAAATTTAGAAACAAACTGCAGGGCTCCGGATCATGATTGTTGCCATTATGCGCGTGCTGAATTATCGTTTGTGCGATTAATACAGTCTTATTGTAGGATGTTGATTTTAGCTCCGAGAAAAAGCAAGGGGCGAATATTAAATCGAGACCAAAGTTGTCTTAGGTTCTGGTGCGATTTTTTGCCTGTTCTTGATGTTGGGGTGTGATAAATTGTACTTTTGGCGAAAATTTAGGACTGGGTGGGGGGCAGCGATGCGTTCTGTGAGTCGAGCCGCAATTTTGCGCAGTTGTCTGCTGGCTGGCCTGGCCGCCGGAAGCATCTCGGCGCTTGCGGTGACTGGCGCCGCCGCATTCACTTTGCGTGAAGCGATAGCTACGACGATCGATTCGAACCCCCAGATCGGAGCGGCAATCGAAAATCGCGAGGCGATCGAATTCGAATTGCGCCAGGCTCGGGGTCTATATCTGCCGCGTGTGGATGCCGAGACTTCAGTCGGCGCACGGCAACTGGACCAACCTTTCAGCTCGATCAACAGGTTTAACGGTCCGCGGGACAAGCAGAGCCTCAACCCTCTAGAGGCTGGAATCGTCGGAACTTGGAAGCTCTTCGATGGCTTTGCGACGGATGCCGAAGTCGAACGCCAAGCTTCGCGGGTGGACGGCGCCTCATATCGAGTCCTCGAACGATCCGAGTTTTTGGCTCTCGAGGTAACCCGCGAATATTTCGACATTCTGCTCCAGGAGCGGCTTGTCGGACTTGCGGGGCAAAATGTCGGATACCTGCAGGATACGGTACAGCGTATTCGCGGCAATGTGAGCAGCGGCTCCTTGACCGATGCTGATTTGAAGCAGGGAGAGGAGCGGGTGATAGCGGCTCGCGCTCGGGTTATCGAGGCTAAGCAGGCCCTCAACGAAGCGAAGGTGCGCCTGCAGCGCCTTGTCGGAAAGACTTTCACGCGCGGCGCCATGCCACCATCGATGACGCCGCGGCTGCCCAAGTCGATCGAAAGCGGGTTAGCGCTTGCGGTCCGCAACAATCCACGTATCCAGATCGCGACTGCCGACATCGACGCTGCACATGCCCTAGTGAAGAAGGCGCGCGGCAAGATGATGCCGGAAGTTTTCCTCGAGGGCCGGGCTCGTGGCGGGCAGGACATTGACGGCGTCTCCGGCCGGACGACCGATCTTCAGGCACGCGCGGTCATGCGCATGAATCTCTACAATGGTGGCATCGACCAGGCCGCGATCCAGGAGCAGACCCGGCGCGTGGCCGAGGCTCAGCATAACCGCGATCAGACCCTGCGCGAGGTTCGCGAGGCTGTGAAACTGTCGTTCGAGCGGCGTCAACGCCAGACCGAACTGTCGGGGGTGTTCGGTCAGCAGGCGAGCGTGAGCGATCGGCTCGTCGCTGCCTATTCGGATCAGTTCCAGGTGGGGCGCCGCTCGCTGCTCGATCTTCTTGATGCACAGAATACGCGATACAATGCGAAGGTTCTCCACGAGACCGCGCAGATGGCGGCGCGCTTTTCAGAATACCGCATTCTGGCGTCGACCGGGCAACTGGTTTCGGCCTTCGGGCTCCGCGCGCCGAAGCAGGCGGAGGCCTATGCGCGCTCGGAAGCCGCTATTCCCGCCACCGCCGATGCGGAAACCCTTCCGCGTTATTCGCCCAACAAGGGACGTCTGATCGTTCCGCCTCCGGCGCTCTAGGCCGGTCCGAAAGGCGCGTTGCCATGCACGGCATTCAAGCGCCATTTGAGGGGGGCGCAAAGGCTCCTTCCCCGTCGCGGGCCCCGTCGGATGAGCGCGGGGATCCGCTGCTGGCGTGCCTGGTCCAGGTGGCAGCGCATTTCGAGCGGCCGACCGCCACAACCGTTCTGACGGCAGGGCTTCCGATTGGAGAAGAAGGCCTGTCGCCGGAGCATCTCGTCCGCGCGGCCGAGCGCATCGGGCTTCGCGCTGACTGGGTACGTTTCGACGTGCGAGCCCCTATCGAAACAGACTTTCCCGCGGTCGCCTGGCTCAAGCAGGATGTGCCCGTCCTCATCGTATCGGTGGACGAGAATTCGCAGGTGCGCATCTATTCACCCGTCGTGGGCTCGTTTTCGACCGTTTCGGTCGAGGCGCTGACGCCAATCGATGGCGGCGATATCCTGCGCTTCTCTCCTTATCTGGCCGGAGCCGATCCAAACAGCGAGACGCCGCTCGATGTCGACTCCAACTGGCTGTTGGCGGCGCTGCGCCCGCACTGGCGAAGCTATGTCGAGGTGCTTTTCGCCTCGGGCTTCGTCAACCTGCTAGCGCTCGTCGGTCCGCTCTTCACGATGAACGTCTACGACCGGGTGCTGCCGAACAAGGCGATCTCGACCTTGTGGGTCCTGGCAATCGGCGCCGCGATTGCGCTGATGTTCGACGTGCTGCTGCGTTCCGCGCGCGCTTTCCTAGTCGATCATATGGCGCGCCAACTCGATATCCGGATCTCGAGCCTCCTCATCGAGAGGGTCATGAACACGACCCTGCAGGCGAATACGCCGACTACTGGCATCACGGTGCAGCGCCTTTCGGAATATGAGTTTCTGCGGGAGTTCATCGGTTCCAACACCATCATCTACTTTGTCGACTTCGTCTTTGCCTTCGTTTTTCTGACTGTAATCCTCGCAGTCAGCCCGTATCTGGTGATCTTCCCGGTCATTGCGATCGCAGGACTCATACTGCTAGGCTTCATTTTGCAGCGTTTGATCGCTGGCGAAATCGGACGTGCGGACAAGTCGAGCGCGCATCGACAATCACTAATGGTCGAGATCGTCGCAGGCTTGGAGACGATCAAGGCGGTTCGAGCCGAGGGGATCTTCCTGCGTCGCTGGCGGGATATCACCACTGTCGCGACGAATACAACGCATCGGATCAAGAGCTACTCGGCCTTCGCGGCCAATCTGTCGTATCTGCTCCAGAACATGGTGCCGATCGCCACGATCGTGGTCGGGGCCTATCTCTTCGATCTAAACATGATCACGACCGGCGGGATCATCGCTGCAGCGATGCTCGGCAGTCGTGCGGTTGCGCCGCTGGGCCAGATTGCCTTGATGCTGTCCCGCGTTCGCCAGGCGGTCAGCGCCTATCACAGCCTCAGCGCCATCATGAAACTGCCTGACGAGCGAAGCGACAAGCGGATGCTCGTCGCGCGGCCGGTGGAGCGCGGTGATGTCGAGTTTCGCGGTGCAAGCTTCACATATGCGGGGCAGACACGCCCGGTCCTCAACGGATTCAGTATCAAGATCAGTCCGGGCGAGCGGGTTGCCATTCTCGGCCGCATTGGCGCCGGAAAGACCACGATTGGCCGACTTCTCGGGCGCCTTTACGAGCTCGATGCCGGCGAATTGCTGATTGATGGTGTCGATATCCGCCAATATCACCCCCAGGAGATCCGTGCGGCGGTCAATGTCGTGGCGCATGATACGCACGTCTTCAACGGTAGCTTGCGGCAGAACTTGCGGCTTTCGAAGCCTGACGCGACCGATGCAGAGTTGCTGGCGGTCGCCAGGCTGTCGGGACTGGCGGATTTCGTTCAGTCACACCCTGCGGGCTTCGAGCGTCAGGCCGGGGAGCGGGGACAGCAGCTCTCAAGCGGGCAGCGGCAAATTCTGGGGCTTGCGCGGGCGCTACTGTCGTCGGGCCGGATCATCTTCCTCGACGACCCGACGAGTTCGATGGATACGGCGACGGAGCGTCAATTCGTGACCCGTCTCAAGGAAGGATTGAGTCCGGATCAAACGCTGATCGTGACGACACATCGCAATGCGGTTCTGTCCCTGGTGTCACGCATCGTTGTGATCGATGGCGGACGGGTCGTTACCGATGGTCCAGTCGAGAAGGTAATGCGTATCCTCAATGAAAAGGCCGGCGGGGTCTGATGAGTGCTGAAACCGGAAGCCAAGTGGCGAGATTGCGGCGTGAGCGATGAAGCGAGCTAGGCGCCGATCGATCCGACGCACTTTGCGCAATCTGTCGGCTTTCTCCGCTTGCGCGCTTTTGGTCTTCGTCGACGGTACGCCGACACAGGCACAGGAACCAACGGCCGCAAATTCTCCAGCCGTCCGATCCGGATGCGGCTTTCTCAACTTGACAAAGAAGGATCTCACCAGCGCTCTGAAGGAGTGCGGCGCCTTCGCGCCATTCTTCCTGTCGGATGAGCCCCGGTATCAGGCGCCGCGGGAGCCGTTTGCACTCGGGCTGCGCGGTGACGAGGCTCCCATGCTGTTTGGGCAGAACCGCTTCGTGCAGCACTTCCCCCTCTATCTGACCGGCCTTTACCCGCGGCAACGAAACGACGACGGCGACACAGCTGCCGCGACGGTCAAGCAGGCGGCACTGGGCGGCACTGTCCGAGGGGGGATGATCGTAGAGCATGCCGACGATATTGGGCAGCCGACGGTGAGGGTCGGCACGGTGATCTGGGGAGCAGAGCCGCCCCTGCTGACCGCGAACGGCAAAGTCTCGCGGATCTTTGGAAACCTAACCATCAACGGGCACGAGGTTGCGATGAGCCTGGCGTTGTCGCCGGCCGTGGCCGGGGGGGGCCTGATGATCGAGATCAAGGTACGGGGCGAAGGCGAGGGCGAAGTCGGCGTTCCCCGCCTTCGCCAGACGGGAGATCGCTCCGGAGAACCAATGGATATGGTCGGTCGCAGGCGGGCTGAGGGCGAGTTCGTTTTCACCCCGGCGACTGATTCGCAGGCGCTTCAAAACGTCACTGGCGCCTTGCTGAAGGGACAATGGATCGACGTGCCGGTCCGGCCGAAGGGCGAAACTTCCTATATGCTGACAATGGAACTGGCGCGGCCCGGGAAGGAGCTGATCAAGCGTGCGTTCGCAGATTGGAATCTTCCGGACGAAGCCCGCTAGTTTCTGACCTTCGCAATCAAGGTGCGGCCGATCTGACTCTGTCGCAATTCCCGAAGCTGGACGGGAACGTCGCCCGAGGGCACAGATCAGGGCGTTGTCATGTCTGGACGGGGTTCTGTTGCAAATTCCCGCGGCGCCATAGAATTTGGTGGTTCGTGCCGTTTCACGCCGCTGCGATAATCTCAAAATTCGCAGGAGCGCCTTGAGCTTGGCGAAGGCGTTCTCGATCGGGTTGAAGTCAGGGCTGTAGGGCGGCAGGAAGACGAGGATGGCTCCGGTCGCCTCGATGGCCAGGCGCACCGCTTCGCCCTTATGGGGGGCAAATTGTCCATGATGACGATATCGCCTGGAGCAAGCGTCGGGGCGAGAACCTGGCCCGCATAGGCCACGAAGGCCTCGCGGTTCATCGGCCCGTCGAGCACCATCGGCGCGGTCATGCCGGTGAGGCGCAGGCCCGCGACGAAGGTCGTCGTTTTCCAATGGCCGTGAGGAATCCCAGCGCGCAAACGCTGGCCGCGCGGCGCCAGCCCGCGCAGGCGCGCCATCTTGGTGCTGGCGCCGGTCTCGTCGATGAAGATCAGGCGGGCCGGGTCGAGATCGGGTTGGCTGTCGAACCAGGCTTCACGCCGCTCGGCGATATCGGGGCGGTCTTGCTCGGCCGCGTGCGCGGTCTTTTTTTGACGGTCGGGCCACGCTGGTCGAGGAACTTCCAGAGCGTGCCGATGGCGGCCTTCAGGCCGTGCTTCTCAAGCAGCTTCGCCTGCATTTCGGCCAGCGTGATGTCGCAGTCGGCGTCGAGCAGGCCTTGCAGATACGCCCCGTGCGGATCGAGCTTGGAGCGCTGCGGCTGACCCTGCCGCCGCGCCGTGCGCTCTCCGGTTTCCCGCGCCCGGCGCGCCCAGACGATCGCCGTCGCGATGCCGATCCCGAACCGATCGGCCGCATGGCGCGCGGGCAAGCCCGCCTCGGTCGCCGCAATCACTCGCTCACGCAAATCCTGGCTGTAAGCCCGTGCCATCCCGGCCTCCCGCGTCAGACGGGGAAGGAATCGCACTGTTCGCGCCGCTTGGGAATCCCCTCAGAATCGGAAAACCATGAACCTGCTCTAGTCCGCGAGTTTGTCGATCCGCCTTAGGGTCCGGACGAGGACCTCGAAGATAACCGCCGTAGACCAACCAAATAGCAGGATGCCGTTCATAGAGGTGATGGGACCAAGGAGACGCCAGCCAACAACTGGCGTGATGTCGCCATAGCCAAGGGTCGCGAAATTTACGAACGCGAAGTAAAGGAACTCCGAATCTTCCGGAACTGCGCCTACAATCCGGTAGGTAATCGCCCAAATCACCGCTTCAACGGTGTGTGCCGCCATTAGCACACACACTACAGCCGACATGACCATGGAAAG
>NZ_JBFUIY010000075.1:0-9773 GCF_056401655.1 Allobosea sp. P4_E12
CAGCAATTGCAGCAGGCCGTGCTGATCGACGGGCAGCTTCTTCAATGGCTGGCGCTCCACGCCTGGGACGAGGCCGGCGACCAACCAACTCGCCTGGCCCATCTCGATCACGGCGACCAGGGTCGCGCCTTGATCAAGTGAAATCGAACATCTGCTCGCATCGATGCTGTGTGCCATAAAGGTGCTCCATCGCTGATTGCGGCAACGATGGTACCGGCCTCGTTGCGCCGCCCATAGCTTCTAAGCCGCTCTCGCGGCAGGGCGCTTCGTCGCGTGCATCGCTGAGATTTCGCAGATGACGCCTTCGCGAAACTGCAGCAGGCGAAGGAGACCGCAAAGCAAGCTGCTGAGCGCGCTCGCAAGGCCGCAGTGATTACCGCATTCATGACCGCAGCAGTGCTGTTGCTTGGAGCAGCGGCAGCCTGGATGGCGGCCCAACTTGGCGGCAAGCATCGCGACGAGGAAATGGATCTCGGGTCGCTGTTCGGCCGGCGATGAAGAAGGAAATTGGAGGGGCTCCGAGGGGCCCCTCCTGATGCGCGGAGAAACCCACGTCCAGCCGGTTCGACGCACTTCGGTCTATCGCAACTGCGCCGGTCAGTGTCAGCGGCGCAACGAGCCAAATCGGGTGTCCGAATGTTCCATAAAATTCACCACGGTGTGCAATGGCAAATTACCAGGATTCACTGGCCGATCTCGGAAGCGATGCGTCGCTATTCACTCGGCTTTCGCAGACCACAGCACGGTGGGCGGGGAAGCCTCAAACCTTCTTTGTCGCGATCGCGATCATCATTATCTGGGCGCTGTCAGGACCCCTGTTTGGCTTCAACGACACCTGGCAGTTGGTGATCAACACGTCGACGACGATCGTCACCTTCCTGATGGTCTTCATCATCCAGAACAGCCAGAACCGCGATACCTGCGCCATGCAGATTAAGCTGGATGAACTCATCATCCGTCTTGAAGGGGCTCGCGAAGAGCTTCTCGACCTCGAGGAGTTAGACGAAGAGAAACTTGAGGCTCTTCGCACCGAATACGAGCGTCGCGCGAAGCGCGCCCGCGAGGACCAGCCCCCTGCACTCAAGTCAGTTCCTAGGCTCCCCGATGGCATATATTCGCGAAAGGCCGTCCAGGTTCACGCAGCTATCACAGGCTGCGGCGCGATGGACCAGTCGTTCGCGAGTTCTGTTCGGCATCCTGGCTGCTGTAATTATGGCGGGCTTGACCGGCCCCCATTTGATTATTCCCCAGGCTGGCAGCTTATCATGAGCACCGCGGTCACCATTGTGACCTTCCTCATCGTCCAGACCAGTCAGAATCGTGCGGTCACGGCGATGCAAATCAAGCTCGACGAACTGCTCAAGGCTGTCGAGGGCGCAAAGGACAGGCTTGCCGAAATCGAGGAGCTCGATGAGGAACAGCTTGAAAGGCTTCACCGAGAATATCAGGCGAATGCTTCTTCCCAGAGATTAGAAGATTAAACGAAGGGTTGGGTGGCGCTTCCTTGCGGCCAACTCGTCCGTTTCGGACCGGCTGATCCTCACGGCTCGCGTCGTTAGAACTGCGTCTCCCGAAAGAGTTCTGTGATCGGCTCCCGTGTAAGCGATCGCCGTCACGAGCGAGGTATGCTCCCTTCGGGGCGTGTCGTCACGACGGGGGCGAGAGCGCGTTTCAGAGTGGCCCCCTAGGAAGGTCGTTCCAGTAGTCCCTCATATCCTGCCGACGCTTCCGACCTGGCGAAACTTTCTCGTCCCCATAGAAGGCCGCGGCGGCTCGGACCCGGGCCTCGGCAAGGTCAGTGCGATACCCCCCGAGCACTTGGTCGTAGGCGAGCTTTTCCCATGGGATCGTAATGTGGTGACTGCCCACGCCGAGAAATCCTCCAAACGTCACATCGACGTAGAGAACGCGACCACTTACCTTATCAATCAACAACCGCTTGATGGTGCCGAACTGAATGTCCTCGCGGCCGAATACGGCAGTTCCTTGGACGCGATCACTTTCGATGATCGGGTGGGATACGATCGCTCGCTCGACGGGTCCCCAGAGATAAAAACCGTCCTCGATGATGCCGGCTGCCACGACCGCTCTGCTGATGGGGGCGGTCCATTCCTCGTCGGGCCCGATTTGTTGAAGAAGGCTCCACGGCGCAAGATCCGGGGGCAAACTGGCGCCGGTAGGCTCATCGGTGAAGCCGCGTAGGTCAGGGGAGTTCACGGCGTGGAACAAGCAGTAGGTTCTCATGAGCGCCTCCTCTATTAGATGGATAGCACGCCCCGTGGGCGGGTTCGCCATCGTTTCTCAGACGCAGCGCCTGAACTACGTCACGGCCGCAGCGCCGAGCCACAAGAGCGCAGTGACGATGGTTGACCTGCTCGACGAAGCTGCTGCCAGACGCTCCATTCGCACCGGATCAATGCGCGCTCACGCTCTCCGTCAGGCGGAACACTGGCTTCAGCAGGCGGCTCGCAGCTTGCGCGTCGCCGATGAGGCTGGCGATGTCGCGGACGTCGAGCGCTTGGCGCGATGCGTTTCAGAAAAACGTCGGCGGGAGATCAAGGGATGATCCGGAGATTGGTGTCAGGTCACTTGGACTTGGACGTCGTCATTCGAGCCGCCCGGTCGCGCATCATTAAAAAGCCGCCGACTTGCTGCACTGAGGGGAACCGCCACCCAAAGGAACATCTTGCAAATGCCCTCAGGCAGAGGCCGGCTCACGCTGCGCCATAGCTACTCGATCCCTGGACGTTACCAATTCGAGCCGGCTCGGCGGGCCGGCGTTTGGGAGGGATCGTTCACTGGGGACATAAGCCGCATCGATCGAGGTGGAATGTCGGGAGAAGTGGAACTCATCTGCGTGGGCGGACTGGCCCTTAATATTTCCGTCACGATCTATAGCCCGACGTGGCTGACGTTCACGGCGCTGCGCGAAGAGAGCGTGGGTGTTGTCCTGCCGCTCTCCATTATGAACTAGTCCTCGATTTCGAAGATTTCCACGAGATCAGCCACCTCTCGCCTACCCTTGTAGGATGGGTGCCGAAGTTTGTGGTCGTTCGTCCAGCCTCGAAACTCTATTTCTGCCGCCAGTTGCGGCTTAACCCAACGAATACCGGCGCGCTTTAGCGCCAGGCAGGGTTTCTGGATCATCAGGCGATCGAGGTCTTTGCGCAGCGCGATTGCTGATCGCTCCGCAAAGCCCGTACCGACACTACCGACATAGGAGAGCCGATCGCCCTTCAATGCAGCCAAAAGCAGGCGCCCGATCCCACCTAAGGCAGCGGTAGACGGTTCATTACCCCACAATGACGAACGTTTCGGACTGCACGCATTTGATCTTCAGCCAATCGCCGCCTCGGCCTGATCGGTAAGGGGCGTCGCGCCGCTTCGCGATGATACCCTCGAGTCCCATCTCACAGGCCAAGGTGAGGAAGGCGTCGCCGGCAGCGTCAACCTCCTCGCTGAGCATGATTCCGGGTTCGGTGCCCTGGATCACAGAGGCCAGTCGGTCGCGCCGCTCGGTCAGCGTCAAGCGCCGGAGGTCGCGGCCATTGAGGTAAGTGAGATCGAACGCGAACATCACCGCGAGGCCGGCGTTGCGCTTGCCGCCCCGGCCGCCGAGCTGGCTCTGAAGCGCCGAGAAGTCCGATCTGCCTCTCTCATCGAGCACAACGGCTTCACCGTCCAGAATGGCGCTGTCGACCGGCAGCACCTTGGTAGCCGCGACTATTGTGGGGAAACGTTCGGTCCAGTCATGGCCGCCGCGCGTGATCACGCGGGCCCGCCCGCCAGACTCAATATGGAGGGCAACGCGATAGCCGTCCCATTTGACTTCGTATGCCCAATTTTCGCCATGCGGTGGCTTGGTGGCGAGCTTCGCCAAGCAGGGCTCAACCCGATCGGGCATCGGTTCGTAAAAATCGTAAAACAGGGTCGTTTGTCGCGGATCATCCACCCGCGCGATGACGGGGCTTTTCAGCACCTCGAATCCAGGACCAGACCGCAACAGGCGACGCGCACACACAACAGCCACTCCACCACGCGCTGAGAACTCTGGGCCGATTGGAATCGTTCCGGTCCAGTCACAGAACGCCTCCTGGGCGTCTTCGAGCTACTAGCCAGCTTTCTTGGAGGGCTGAGACGTCTTCGAAGGCGCAGCTTCTTTCCGCCCCCGCTTTTTCATCGCGGCGCTCGCGCGAAGCGCTTCCATAAGGTCGACCACGTTCGTGGCCGTCCGCAGCTTTGGAGTGGAGATTTTGCGGCCTTCGATTTTTGCCTTTACGAGCTCGGTTACAGCGGCCTCGTAGCGGTCTGTAAAAGCCGCAGGATCGAACTTACCGGCTTTGGTGGTGATGATATGTTTGGCGAGGTCGAGCATTTCGCCTTTGATCTCGATGTCCTCCACCTCCTCGAATGCGCCGACAGCCGAGCGAACTTCATAATCAAAGTTGAGGGTATGGGCGATTAGGCCAGGTCCGCTGGCTCGGATCAGGACAGCTCTATATCGGCGAAACAGTACAGCGTGCGCGATTGCGCCAACTTCGCTCCGCTCCAGTGCATTGCGTAGGACTGCGAAGGGGGCTTCAGCCCCCGGCCCGGTGGGTGCGAGGTAATAAGGCTTGTCGAAAAACAAGGTGTCGATTTCAGCGAACGGGACGAAGGCCTGAATGGCGAGCTTCTTATCCGATTGCGGAATGGCAGCGTCGAGCTCCTCGGGTTCGATCATCACGTAGCTGTCGGGCTCGACTTCGAAGCCCTTCACCTGGTCTTCCTTTTCGACCGGCTTGCCTGTGGTTGGGTCGATGAACTCCCGACGAAGCCGATTCCCTGTGTCACGATTGACCATGTTGAAAGTCGTGCGTTCCGCAGTGGAGGCGGCGGTGAAGAGTGCGACGGGTACGGCCAGGGCGCCAACTTGCAGCGTACCTTTCCATTGAGCGCGGGCTGTAGCCATTGAACGCAACTCCGACACGACGAACATGACTCAACGCAAAGGGAACCGAAGACGTTCCAATGGATTGAAGCTGGGTGAGTTCAGGGTTGCAGCATGCCTCCGAAATTCTGGACCGGTTATCTCCGACTTTCCCTAGTCACGTGCCCTGTGGCGCTCCAGCCAGCGACGTCGGAGAGCGAAAAGGTTCGCTTTCACACGCTCAACCGAGCGACGGGGCAGAGAGTTGTTAGTCGCTACATCGACTCCGTTACGGGCAAACCCGTCAACGACGAGAAAGCGGCGAAAGGCTACGAGGTCGGGGACGACCAGTTCATCGTCTTTGACGACGAGGAGCTTTCTTCGGTCGGGCTCGAAAGCACCAGGACGATCGATATCGACCTTTTTACAGAGACTGCCTCGGTTCCTTGGATTTATCTCGACAGCCCGTATTTCATGACGCCGAGCGATCCGGTGGGGGAGGAGGCCTTTGCCGTTATCCGGGAGGCCATGGCCGCAACGGATACAGTCGGAATGTCGCGTGTGGTCCTCAACCGTAGGGAGCGGGCTGTGATGCTTCAGCCTTCCGGAAAGGGCATCATCGCATGGACGCTGAGGTTCGGTGATGAAGTACGGAAGCCTGGCATATATTTCGGCGATATTGGATCGACCGAGGAGGATCCGGCTTTGGCGAAACTTGCCGACAAGCTCGTTGCTCAGAAAACCGCGCATTGGTCAGCCGATTACATGAAAGATCCCGTCCAGGAGCATCTTCAGAAGCTCATCGCTTCGAAACAGAGCCGGAGCGTTCGGCGCGGCGCTACGGATGGAAAATCAAAGGGTAATGTCGTCAGTATATTTGACGCGTTGAAGGCGTCATTGAAAGAGACGCTCGACGCCGACAAGGGTGGCCGAGCCAAAAAGCATTGAACAGCTAATCGTTGCTATTTGCAGGAGATTCGCCGTGCCTTCTCCCCGCTTCGCCTGGTCACTTCTTGCTGATCGAGAGGTCTCGACGAGTTCCGAGGCATGGCGGCACGAATGTGAGATCGAGTATCTGCTGACCATGTCTGAGCACCAGCGAACCGAGTTTCTCGACGGCATTCCGGGCGCCATCGATCGCGAAAGCAAAGGGGTCAGGGGAGTTCGAGGGGATGCCGTGGTCACCGCACTCAAAGTCGAGATCGAGCGGCTGAGGCTCATCAAGATGAAGGGCTGAATGTGGGCCCCGCCGCTCCGGGGGGCGCAGCAGCGAGGCCCTAGGCCGTGACCGCACAGGACGAGGGTCGCGCACGGTCACAGGTGTAAAACCAAGAGCGATCCGCGGCGTTCCCCCGATTGCTCTTTATTTCATTCACTCGGGAGCTTTCGGCCCGCCTCCCGCCGCAGCGGTTGCATCGAACTGGCGCACAGCCATCAGCGCCAGATCGACGGTTTGGTCCGACGACGACAATTCCGCGATGATGGCCGCGAGACGCTCGCGCTGACCAGGTGCACTCAATGGGTCGATTCTGGCCGCGACCTCAGCCCACGCTTCCTCGAACGCCTCTGCAATCCGGGCGAGTTCCTCTGGCGTGGCAACGATGGACCGGAACGGCATTCACTTTCCCCCTGCGAGCGCAGTCAGCAGGGACCGTACAGTCCCGTTTGGAACTTGTCTAAACTTTAGACGAAGCTGCGGAAGCGAATCCAAGGAAACTGCGTTCAGAGAGAACGGCGTGAGGAAGGCATCCTCGGTTCAGTCCTTGCCCTGGGTTGGGCACGGCGGCATTCGCGCAGGTTAGCGTCAAGATCGGTCATCGCCACCACCCGATCATGATCTGCCGATCTTCCAGAAGGTGGCCAGGCCCCGGACGAGCCGAACCAGCTCTCGATGGCCGAACAAATGGTCTTGGAACCAAGGAGAACGCAGTTTCCTCGCCCGGCGGGGCTTGACGGTAAGATGGCGACCCTGACGACCGGGCTCTCCCGCGGTGCGATAGCTCCCCTTCTTGCGGCTACGGCACTTCCGGGCTGCGCCGCTCCGCCCCGGCACCCCAACGGAAGGCGCACGCGATTGCTATGGCCGTCATCCCAGACAGCGGATGGATATCGGATATCTATGTCCCCCAGGGGGGTGGCACGGCAGGCCCGTGACCTTCTTCATCTCGGGGCTCATGGGCCAATGGCGAGAGGGAGACCTATGCCTTCGTCGGGGAGGCGTTTTCGGCGCGCGGCTTCGTCACCCTCATCGCGGATCGCCTGGTTCCCAAGGTGCGCTTCCCCGCCTTCATGAAGATGGTGCGCGGGCCCTTCGCGTCGTGGACGACACGATCAGAGGTATGGGCGCGCTGTAACGGATCCGCACTCGTGGGGCCGGGTCTCGGACGTCCCGATCACGCGGAACTAGACTGAAGCGGCCGTGTTTTGTTCGAACATCGCTGGCGAGGACCATCATGAAGATCGCTAAGTCTCCGCTTTTCATCGCGGTTATATCTGCTGCGGTCGGCGTGGTCGGGTGTCTAGTCGTCGCCAACCTGATGCCGGAACGGCGGGAGCTTCAGCAGCCGCTGCCTCATCATCTGTCATCCTCCGACGGCCAGTTCAAAATTTCGATAGGAGCGCTGTTCGGTTCCAACAGTATTCCCGGCAACAAGGTTGAGACGCTCGTCAACGGGAACCGGATTTTCCCGGCCATGCTGCGGGCCATTCGCAACGCCAAAAACACCATCACTTTCGAAACGTACATCTACTGGCGAGGGGACATCGCGGATCAGTTTGCCGATCTGCTGTCTCAGAAGGCGCGCGAGGGAGTTAGCGTCAAAGTCCTCCTCGACTGGATTGGCAGCCTCCCAATGGAGGAGGCTTTGGTCCAGCGGATGCAGTCGGCTGGCGTGGAAGTCGTCAAATTCCGCCCTGTCAGTTGGAGCACGGTGGATCGCGTCAACAACCGTACCCACCGCAAGCTCTTGATCGTCGATGGCCGGATCGGCTTTACGGGAGGCGTCGGCATCGGCGATGAATGGAATGGTGATGCGCGGACAGCTTCCGAGTGGCGGGACAACCACTACCGCCTTGAAGGCCCTGCCGTTTCAGAATTGCAGGCAGCCTTCGCCGAGCACTGGATCGAGGCCACGGGCGAACTCCTCATGGGAGACCGGTTCTTCCCGGCCATAAAACCCGAGGGCGACCAGGATGCCCAAATTGTCGTGAGTTCGACGCATCAGCGCAACGTCCTGCACCTAATGCTTTTGTCGGCGCTTGCTGCGGCCGAAAAGAACATCCGGCTCGGAACCCCTTACTTTGTTCCCGATGCCATTACCCGACAGCAATTACTTGAAGCGAGAAAGCGTGGCGTAGATATCGAGATTATCGTGCCTGGCAAATCGACGGATGCGCGCCTGGTCCAAAAGGCGTCGCGCCATTTTTGGGGGGAACTTCTAGAGGCCGGAATAAAGATCTACGAATTTGATCCGACAATGTATCACTGCAAGCTGGTGATCCTTGATGAGGTCTGGACATCTGTGGGATCCACCAATATCGACGAGCGTGCGCTTCGATTGAACGATGAGGCTAATATCAATTTTTACGATAGAAGTTTCGCACGCGACCAGATAGCGATCTTCAACTTCGATGTAATGCGGTCTACGCCATACACGATAGATCAATGGCGACAGAGAACCGTTGGCGAGAGACTGTCTGATTGGTTAGCCAGCCTTCTGCGATCCCAGATCTAGAGCATCTTCACGTTATTCCGGCTCATACCCGGCACCCCAGAATTAGTTTTGCATTCGTCGGGGGTAGACGTCGAGGATTGTTCCGATGGTTCGCCAAAGGCCTTCGCCGGTTCGCTCGGCTGCTTTTCGCAAGAGCACCTTGAGCTTGGCGAAGGCGATCTCGATCGAGTCGAAATCAGGAGTGTTAAGCGGCCGGAAGACGAGGGCGGCGCCGGTCGCCTCGATGACCTGGCGCACCGCTTCGCCCTTGTGGGGGGCAGATTGTCCATGATGACGATGTGCCTGGCGCAGCGTCGGGGCGCAAACCTAGCCCGCATACGCCAGGCAGGCCTCGCGGTTCATTGGTTGCGGAGGTCGGCGAATGCGCATGAGGCACCGATCAGAATGCTCGGAATTTATTTCCCATCCTGCTGATCGATGTCCTCGGAGGGCGCCGACCTTCACCTAAATCATAGTAGGCCGTCCGCTCTTAGAACTTAGAGAACCCCTTTCTCTGCTGCTATCATGCCCACCCCGCAGCCGCTCCCCGAGTGCAGTCATGCCCACCAGCAACCCTCTGTCGTGGAGCGCCGACAGCCTCCGTCGCGCTATCGGCGCGGCCGGGGTCGCCCTTTGGTCGTGGAACGTCGAGACCGACCGGTTCGCCATGGACGAACGCGGATACGCCTTATGGGCCGTGCAGGACGATGGCATCCCGGTGAAGTTCGAGGACCTGTCAGTCCGTATCCACCCGGCCGACCGGGATCGGGTGCGGAGCGCGTTCACGGCGACGCGGGCGATCGTCGGCTCTTATGAAATAGATTTCCGCATCATTATCGATGAGGAGATCCGATGGATCTCCGCGCGGGGCATTGGCGACGATTCGAATCTACACAATGGCATTGCCTACGGCATCTTTCTTGATGTCACGGGGCGCAAGCAGGCCGAGGAAGGCCACGAGCTTCTCGCCGGGGAGATGAGTCACCGCGTCAAGAATCTGCTGGCCATTGCTGCGGGGCTGACCCAGCTCTCGTCGCGGTCCACCACGACAGCGAAGGAGATGGCCACCGAATTGACCGGGCGCCTGGCGGCACTTGGCCGAGCCCACGATTTGGTGAGGCCGCTCCCGGGCCACCAGGGCCATGCGGCTC
>NZ_JBFUIY010000076.1:0-9077 GCF_056401655.1 Allobosea sp. P4_E12
ACGCAGACGCTGGTGGTGCGACGCAGACGCTGGTGGTGCGAACAGACACATCAAGACCGACGAACAGCTCCATGGCAGGCCTCCTGACCGGTTGGATCGATGGAGCCTGACCGGAAGACCGCTCTCCGTCATCCCGTATCAACGGGCGGCCGGAGCCCCAACAACCCGATCTTTTTGCGTTGGCGCCGAACCGCTGCTTTCCCAGCGCGTTTCTCCACCAATCATGCCCCCTACACTTGGCCCGCAGTGGGAGGACGCCGCGGGCCGCTTTTTTTTTGTTCCCGTATTCTGCTTTGATGGAACACCGAGGGGCATCATCGGTTTGTCTATCTGTGCTGGCATCGCCACTCTCCAAGCCTGCACAGCCTCGGGCCCTGCTGTCGCCATAGGCGGCCCTATCGCTCGGAATCAGGCGGATGTACCGTACCGAGGTCTCAAACACGTGGATTTACCACGTCGCAATCCCGATCGCGGGGCACCACTTCCTGTCTCGGCTTCAGGTGATGGATAAGTGGCTGACCGAGTGGGAAATCCCTTACCGGGTTATTCCAACAGAAATTGGTGATTCAGCCCTGTTGATCCGGTTTCCAACTGAGCGCTTTGCGCGCGCCTTTATCCTCGCGGAAGAGGCAGGGGGCACGTCCGTTTCGACCGGCCAACAATAAGCGGCTTTCTCCTTGAACGCGCGCGTTCAGGGCAGGACCGCTACCCTGGCGAGCAACGTGACCAGCTCTGCCTGACGTTTCGTGTTGGTTTTTGCGAAGAGCGCAGCTAGTTGCGAGCGAATGGTGGTGCGGCTTAGGTGCCGACTGCTGGCGACATCCGCGGGCAGATCGCCCTGCGCCATTTGAAGCGCAAGGCGCGTCTCAGCCATGGTCAGGCCAAACATGCGCTGAAGCATGAAGGGATTCGGTCGCAGGTGTGCATCAAGATCGAGCAGCATGACCACGCTCGTGCCGTCCGGTATGTCGTCCGCGACCTGATTGAGGAGGAAAGGCGTGTCGCTTGTGCCAGAGATGACGATCCAGCTCAGTGGACCGAGTCTCGGGCCGTTTGGGGCTCGCCCGATCAACCGCTTGAAGGCGCTGGTCAGCTGGCCAAGATCTTGAAAAGCCCCCTCATCGCAGCCAAGGATCAGTCTGGCCGTTGCGTTGGCCTCAACGATCTTTCGGTGGTTCTCGACGACGAGATAGCCGCAGCCGATTCGGTCGAGCATGTTCAGGGCCACAGCGCCGCGATAATTGCTTGTCGAACCTGATCTCCCCTTCTCCTGTGGCTCGCTGCTCAAAGTTGCGCTCAGCCTGGCGTCGTTCGGCCTAGAGATCATCGGTTCCAACCTTATCCCCCCAGCAATGAATACGCCCATCAAACTTTAACTATCGAGCCGCTCGCCTGTTCCTTTGCCGAGGTGCTGTATTTGCAGCGCTAGCCGCGCCGGGGAATCGCGGGTTTCGCCGTGAGTTCGCTATTCAGTCTTGGCGTCATCCACATCCGGCACCGTCACGGCCTAGCCCCGCCGCGCCCCCTCGGAACGGCGGGGCGAACCTCGTGCGTGTGTTGGAGTGTCAGTTGTGTGCGCGCGTCGCGTTTTGCGTGCCGGCCCTGGGGCCGAGACTGTCCGTGGCCCGGTCAGCAAAGCGCGGGATGCGCGCCAGCGGAAGCTCAACTTTGACCCCATGCCGGAGCGGGTCGAGCCATGCCTGGATCTATTGGCTTCCAAGCCGCCTACCGGCAACGACTGGTCGTTTGAAGTGAAATGGGACGGCTATCGTCTCGCCATTCATATCGATAATCGCACCGTTCGGATCCTGACCCGCGGCGGGCATGATTGGACCAATCGCTTCCCGACGAGGACGTTCTTCAATTAAAAGATCCATCATGACCTAGTTTATGCCGTCTGCTCTCGACTCTAGTCGGATGTTGGGACTCGGTCAGAACGCGACATTGATCCCCGCAAGGTGTAGCGTACTGGAAGGGGCGCCCGTTCCTTGGCTCTCGCGAACGCGTTCGCGTTCCAAACGGAGTCACCGTTCGGTCCATGTYAGATTTTCGAAAGATGGAAGACGCTCAGACACTCGCGCAAGCGATCGTCAACACCATTCCCGAGCCATTCGTCGTGCTCGATGCCGAGTTTCGCGTGTTGGAGGCAAGCGTCTCTTTCTACAAGACCTTCAAGGTCGATCCTGAGCATACGCGGGGGCGTTTGCTTTATTCGCTGGGTGACGGTCAATGGGATATCCCCGCCCTTCGCGTCCTTTTGGAGACGATCATTCCTGAGCATGCCGCCATGGATGGCTTCGAGGTCGAGCACGATTTTCCAAGTCTAGGCCGCAGGGCCATGCTCCTGAACGCTCGGCAGGTGATCTACGAAGACAACTTGAACTCGACGATCCTTCTGGCATTCAGGGATGTCACGGCTCGGCGAGTGATCGAACGGGAGAAAGAGCAGCTTCTCAAGCAAACCGAAGAACTTCTGTGCCAGAAGGAAATTTTACTTAAGGAGATGCAGCACCGCGTTGCAAACAGCCTTCAGATCATTGCGAGCATATTGTTGCTGAAAGCGCGAGCCGTCTTGTCGGAAGAAACGCGCCAGCATCTGAAGGATGCCCATCAGCGGGTAATTTCGGTTGCCGAGGTCCAGCGACACCTTCATTCATCCGAAGGTATCGACCAGATCGAGGTCAGCTCGTACTTGACGAAGCTTTGTGGCAGTTTGGCTTCCTCGATGGTCGGAGAAAACCAACCCATCGCGATCAAGGTGATGGCGCATCCGTGCATGATCGGGTCCGACAAGGCGGTCAGCTTCGGCCTCATCGTCACCGAGCTTGTCATCAACGCGATCAAATACGCTTTCCCTTCGGCCAAGATAGGCGCGATGATACTGGTCACGTACGAGATCGATGCCGCGGACTGGAAACTGACCGTCTCAGACAATGGTGTCGGAAGGAACGACGGCGATGCCACCGGGCACAACAGCGGATTGGGAACGGCCATCGTGCAGGCGCTCGTGAAACAGCTCGGCGCCGTGATGGACGCTGTCAGCGGCGGGGCCGGCCTAAAAGTTTCGATCACGCGGGCGACATTTACCTCGCATATGCCAAGGGCGGCTTAACCCGATCCCCCGGCTCGGCAGCTTCCGCTTCCCACCCACCCATAGTGGAAGTCATCGGCTATTCCACATAGGGATTGGCTGCGAGCCATTCGTCGAGGGCGTCGACAATCCTGGCTTGAGCGGCATGTCCTGCCGATAGATGCGGATACTCGGGAGGACACACTTGCTGCGGTCATTAAGGCGGTACAATGCGGAACGTTTCGCCTGACGGTATGAGAGCTCGGAGGAGCAGCTCAGGCCCTTGTCGAAGCGGCATTAGGCGCCAAGACCACCGAGGCAGTATTTGACTCGAAAGGGTTTCCGCCTCCTCGGTGCGGCCGAGAATTTCTGTGACGGTGTCCGCCTCGCCCGGCATCCACCGGCTCCTGGAAGGTCGCCGGGATCTTGCCCCCTGAGCAGACGTTCCGAAGGTCGCAGAAGGGTCGCGAGCGGAAATTAACACCAGGGGCGTCGGCCGCCATTCCATGGTCGGGCCAAGCCCTCGTCGACGAGTTGGGCGCCGATCGAACCACCGCCGTTCGCGACGATACGAAGTTTTCGGCCGTACGAATCTACGTCCCGGCTGCCAATCGCTTCCAATCGGAAGGGCCTCGAGCTCAGCAGCTCGGCCAGCCTGAAGGTGGCCCGTTGACCGAGAGCTGCTTCGTCGGCGCATTTGGCTCCGCCTGTTTCCGGCGCGTCAATGTCAGCGATCCGGATCTTCTCGCCGCGAAACCGGAAGGTGTCACCGTCGATGACGCAGTCGCCGGCGCCCCGCCCACATAGCGGGAAGGAAGATTGCGCCTGGCTGGATCCTGCAGTCGCTGGGCGGATCACCTCGATCTCGTTCGGGCGCGGGTTTGATCTCGAAGACAGGGGATCGAGTAGCGTCGCCCGGATCGATCCAGCCGGTTAGGGGAGGGCGTTAGCAAGCCGAGTGCGGCCCCCATCGAGACGATGAAGGTGCACACGCAGACGACTGCCCATTGGGCCGAACTCATGCCGGCCAAGTCTCGTCGGAACGACATTGCTGGTCCTCCAGGCTGGAGAGTGCCAGAGGCGTCCTAAGGGACAGCCTAGGGAGACAGCACGGTTTGATGGTTCGCAGAACGAAACCGTTAGTGAAAATGGCCCGGCTCGCGGGCCTCAAGCGATAGCTTCTGACGCCGGATGGCGGCAGCAAACTTGAGGAAGCGAAGCAGCCTCACTGGCCAGGGTTAGGAGCCCGATGAGGGCGACCAATAAGGCATCAAAATTAGCTCGTGCGCAGGCACGCGGAAGGGTCACGGGGGGGCTCTTTGGCGAAGGCCAAGGCGCCTATCCCGTAGCCTCGTCATGAGGCGTCAGACACGCGAATTTCTGTGCCTTAATTCGAGGCCAGTCTACGTCTCCAAGCCCCATGAGCGCGCAGGCGCTGGACCACCATTCAAAGGCCGCCGAAGGGCGGCCAAACGACATCCGAAACCGATCAGGCCCGGGCGAAGACAGGGCTGGCGTGCGCAGGCGCGCATCAAGGTCGGAAGCGGATGGAAGTGGTGTGGTCCAAGGGGCTGTCGGAGACCGAAATACGGTGCGAAGGCACCAAGCAAACGAGACGCGCCCGAAGGGGTGCGTCACGTTTGCGGTATTGAGCCTATTTTTTATTTTGGGGAATGAGGCCCATTCCGGGCCTGTCCTTGGTGGGAGGCAGCCACTGTGAGGCTGCGCATTTGCGGGGGTTTCGCCGTCCTTGGCTGGGGCTTCTCAGGCGCCCTGAGCGGGCACCGCCGTCAGCGAGGGGCAGGGCCTGGTCCTTGGAGGGGAGGGAGGCTCCATGGGGTCTTCAAGCCCGTCTATGGAGGCTCCGTCGTTGGTGGGAGAGCCGGCGGCAGCTGCCAGTGCTTCAGCCAGCAGATGCGGCCGGCGGAATCGTCATCGAAAGCGGCTTGGTCGATAGCGGCCGCGGGGTTTTGGCCAGTCCTCAAAAGAGAAGCGCAGGCGCGCCCTGAGGCTGCCTACGCTCTAAATTCTCGGGTTTTATGCGATCGCGGGTCGCAATCAGTGCGCCCGACGGGGGGGTCCGTCGAAAGCTCGGCTGAATGGCGCGTCCTCGATGACGAGCAACTGGCGCCGTGCATTGAGCATCAGCCGGATCACGCTGCATAGAGCGAAGCTGGGGTCATCCTTGCTGAAGCTTTCCCGCGCAAAAACGGGAACGCCGCCGATGTGGTCACGCGAAGGGTAGGCGGAGAACCTGACTTCCAGGGTTTCCGAGTACTCGACGACATCCACGTCGGCGACGAGGTCTGGCTGCTTCAGCCAAGAATAGAGCTCAGCGTAGCGGGGCCGGGGAATGGCAACAGCTGGCTTGTGCTTCCCCAGCATCTCTGAAACCGCCGTAAAGAGCGCATCATCGTCAACCTGAATCGGCAGAACGACGTGTTCTGGCGCAAGCGTTGCCTGCGTCGCTCGCGTTCCGCCGTGCGTGGCAGCGACGACGATCTTGTCTTCGAGAAGGATCACCTTGACCTGACGCGGTTCAGCCACCGGCAGCAGATCTCGAATATTACTCACAGTCTTCAACTCCGTCTTGTCTGGGGTTTTGTGGTCTCGTCCCACGGAGTGAGGGGACACTCGTCAATCAATCCATAGTGTGTCGAGCTATACTCGACATACCAAATGATGTGTTTCTCGCCCCGGGTTTGATTCGCATAAGAAGGATTATGGAACCAATCCGGATCGGATTTCGATTTGTTTCGCCTTAGCCAGGCAGACCCGCCTGCGTCGGGGTAGACGGGACGAGGTTCCGCAAATTGCAGCAAATCCGGCCTCAACGGCCGCTAACCTCCTGATATAACGTGATCTTAACTGCAAAACGCTAAGGCGAGATAATTGCGTTTCGACCACGGCACGGCCGGGGCATCCAGCGAAGTCCGAGTGCAGTTCCTTAGGCGAGATAAATGCGAGCGCCGCTTGAATCACAGGCGCGATAAAGCTGGAATACCTTAGGCGAATTAATTTCGAATGGTGACCTGATCGGCGCCACGAAATGCGGGTTGGAAATTGCGATCGCTTAGGCGAAATAAATTACTGAGACGACGCTGCGGCATTTTTCGCGCCTTGGGAAAATCGCCGTTGAAGGCTGTCGGAAATAATCCAATTTTTTAGGCGAAATAATTCGCTCACTGGCTTGTCAGGGTCGGAGCGCACCCGCTAAAATGAGCATCGAATTCAGACGCTATGCGTCACCCAGGACTTGCAATGACCGTTTTTCAATATCAGTGGGGCACCGAGCGTCCGCGTTCGCGCGGTGACCGACAGGACCGCTACCTTGGCGCATATGCCGAGGCGGGTCTGGCGCGCATTCTCGCGGAGAATGAGGCTCGGCTGGCCCGGTTTCAGAGCGACCTTGATGTGATCAAGCGCGATCGGGAGATCGTGCGCCTGTCGACGCCGGGTGGCCGCTATAACAGCGAGGTTGCGGCGACGGTTGCGGCGCAGTTTGGCGTCGTGTCGATGGGAGAACCCGTAAAGCGCGGTCGCGGACGTCCCGTGAAGTATGGCCCGCATGATCCGCGCCCGGCGCGGCCGAGTCGCGCGATGACGCCTGCCGGTCGTTTGAGGGCCGCAGCCATGGTGCATACCCGCAAGAAGCGCGGCGGTGTGCGGCAGGAGTCTGGCACAGTCTCCCCCGTCACCGCCTCCCCTGCCCGTTCTGTTGCGCCGAAGGCAGCAGCCGAGATCGGTCGCGAATTGCTGAGCGGGACGATCGCGGCGCAGCAGGATGTCGGTGCGCCGGTCGAGCTTGACGTGGTCGCCGCGGAGGGCGCGCTGGTTGCGGAACCGGCGGCGAAGACCCCGTTCTTCGACCTGGCTGCGATCGCGGCTCGTCAGCAGAGCAGCATGGATACGATGCTGCGGGAATTATCGTCCGAGGGAGATTTGTCCGAGGATGCCATCCTGCTGCGCAGCATGTTCTTAAAGAGCCACAAGGCGCAGACGCAGCTTCATCGGACCCGGCCGCGTGGCGATGACGGTGTTGCCCGGCTTGAGTATGACTTCACGGATGCCATGGATGAATCCAAGGTGCCTGCCGAGGTGCGCGCTCGCTTCAAGGGGTTCGGCCTTTCAACGCAGTCGCCGTCCGGGGACATGTCGGAAGAGGATCTTCAGCTTTGGATGAAGCGTGCGATTTTCAATGGCGTTGATTCGCCAGAGGCCGATTTTGATCCGCATCTGAAGGAGTTTGGGACCGCGAAGAAGTTCTATGCTTCGCTCAAAAGGCGCTTCGAATCCGTGATCAACCGCGAGCGGATGCGCATCCTTGTCTGGCCGTCGATCGAGCGACGTTTGGATTTTGTCGAGCAAACCCATGATCGGCTTGCACGGGGACACATTGACCTCGACACCGCGATGGTACGTGTAGCGTACTTCGATTTCCTCGAGCTCGATACCATTCGGTACGGGGCGCATAAGATCTATCGTGAGATTGTCGATGCCATGCGCTGGTTCGAGGGTTTCTCGCGCTTGGATATCGCCGAGTGGTCGGGGCATGATCCTTCAAAGGTGCCGTCGTGCCGGTCGATCTATGGGTTTCCGGGTTGGACGTTCCCAGAGCGGCTTCATGCCGAGATCGGCAACGGGAATATGCTCTTGGAGGATGTCGATGCGGAATATGTCATTCCGAGCATGAAGGAGTTGGTCGACTTCGCTTCGATCGACACGGAAGTCATGATTGCGAACCTCCGGGCTCGCACCGACGTTGATTACGCGGATATCGAACTCTAAGGGGTTTCGCCGATTGCGCACGAAGAAGGGCGGCTGCCGTGAGGCGAGCCGCCCTTCCCTATTTGCAGGCGATCCAGAGGCTGCCGTCTCGCTCGATGAGGCGCTTGTGCACGCGATCGGTGAGGACCTTATATCCGTGGTCCCAGTTCGCGATGGCGTACTGATTGCGGCGCACGATCATCTCGTAGAGGTCTATTTCGGTTCGATAGCTGTGTGGCGGTGTCCGGGTGCAGATATGATCGGCCAGGCGCTCGAGGTCGGCGTGCGTCTTGGTGCGCTTCTTGGTCCAGCCCGGGTTGGCTCGGCCGAAAGCGTTCGGATCGAATGCGGTCTCGCCTGTCATGGCATCGTCCTGTTGCTGGGTTTTGGACCGGAAGGGGTCGCCCAACTTTTTTGGGAACGGACGTTGGCGTCAGTTGGCGGCGTCGGCCGGCTCTGGGTTCTGGATCCAGGTTTTTTTGGCGGCATCCCATTGATAGGTGGACTGCTCGCCCTCTTTGTAGAAGTCGAGGGCTGTGACGGCACCGCCGCCGTATCCTGCCTTGTTCATCGCGTCTGCGATGGTCGTGCCCCTGACGATCTCCGTTTCTCCGGAGAGCCAGTAAAGGCGTAGCCAAGGCTGCGGCGCTCGGCCCAAGTTGCCTCAAGCATCCCGTAGGGAAGCATGGCCCGTTTCGTGGGCCCCTTGTGGAGGAGTCCTTTGCGAATGTGACTTCCATCACATCCGCACTGCGGATCGTCGAGTAACGCCTGACAACGCTGTCGAGGCAGTTCGCTAAGGCCCCGAGGTCAATCGGTCATCGCGCCATATTCGAACTTTCAGCGCACCTCACCGCGAAGCCGGCCGACTGCAACCGTTCACCGCGCCAAGCGAGGTACCAGCCATGCGCAAGACCGCGATCCTTCTCTATGGCCTGCTGTCATACGCGCTCTTCTTCCTAACCTTTGTTTATGCGATTGGCTTCGTCGGCGGGTTTGTTGTGCCCAAGGGTATCGACGACGGGCCGTCAGCGCCGGCTGTGCAGGCACTCCTGGTCAACTTCGCATTGCTGTCGCTTTTTGCGATCCAGCATAGCGTCATGGCTCGTCCAGGGTTCAAGCGCTGGTGGCTCGGCTGGATCGATCCCACGTTGGAGCGGCCCACTTATGTGCTGCTCGCAACGGTGGCCCTTGCGCTCCTGCTGTGGCAATGGCGGCCCCTGCCGGAGAGCGTCTGGAG
>NZ_JBFUIY010000077.1:0-7855 GCF_056401655.1 Allobosea sp. P4_E12
GGGACTGTCCGGTATTTTGTGTCCGGGGCCATAGTGACGCCGATGGAGGGCGCTCATGGTCATCAAGAAGGACACACTGGATCAGTTGCTTGCGGGACGTGATCCGCGCGATGTTTTCGCCAAGGACGGGCTGGTCGATGAGCTGAAGAAGGCCCTGGCGAACCGGGTCTTGTCGGCGGAACTGGACGATCACCTCGACGGCGAGGCGGCTGCCGGAAAGCCCAATCGCCGCAACGGCTATTCGAAGAAGACGGTGCTGGGTGAGAGCTCGAAGCTGGAGCTCCGGATTCCGCGTGATCGCGAGGGGACGTTCGATCCCCAGCTGATCGCCAAGTACCAGCGTCGATTTCCCGGTTTCGACGCGAAGATCATCTCGATGTACGCCCGCGGTATGAGCGTCAGGGAGATCCAGGGCCATCTGCTTGAGATCTACGGCCTCGACGTCTCGCCGGATCTGATCTCGACGGTGACCGACGCGGTGCTGGAGACGGTGACGGAGTGGCAGAACCGGCCGCTGGAGACGAGCTATCCGCTGATCTTCTTCGACGCGATGCGGGTTAAGATCCGGGACGAGGGCCTTGTCCGCAACAAAGCCGTCTACCTCGCGCTCGGCGTCCAGGCCGACGGCACGAAGGACATCCTCGGCATCTGGATCGAGACGACCGAGGGCGCCAAGTTCTGGTTGCGGGTGATGAATGAGCTGAAAAACCGCGGCGTCGAGGATGTCCTCATCGCCGTCGTCGACGGGCTGAAAGGCTTCCCCGAGGCGATCAACGCCGTCTTTCCGCAAGCGATCGTCCAGACCTGCATCGTGGGGTCGTTGAAAAACCTGCCTTCGCGTGATTCTCTTGATCCTGGTCGCGATTGAGGGTCGGCATGCTGGGTCGCAAGGAACGGGATCAACTGGAGCTGTTCATTTCGGGCTCGCTCCGACAACTCATTCCCGACGAGCACGTTCTGGTCCGGGTCGACGGCGTGCTCGATCTTTCCTGGCTTCGGAACGAACTCGCCGATCTATACTGCCTCGACAATGGCCGGCCGGGCATCGATCCTGAGGTTGCGGTTCGCCTGATGCTGGCAGGTTTCCTGCTCGGCATCGTTCATGACCGTCGCCTGATGCGCGAGGCAGCGGTCAACATCGCGATCCGCTGGTTCGTCGGCTACGGCCTTCATGAACCGCTGCCCGACCACTCGTCATTGACGCGCATTCGCCAGCGCTGGGGCGCAGAGCGCTTCCGCCGGATCTTCGAACGCTCGGTCCAGGCCTGCATTGCAGCCAGGATAGCAACCGGCGAAGTCGTCCATCTCGACGCCTCGCTGATCCGCGCCCATGTCAGTTGGGATGCACTCGCCGTCCGCCATGTCGAAGCTGTCGCGGAGGCAAACAGCGACGACGACGCCCTTCGCGAGAGCCGACAGAGTGGCAAGTTCAAGAAGGTGTGCGTGACCGATCCCGACGCCACCATGGCGACCAACGGCCGGAACCGCCGGCTCGAACCGGCCTATAAGCAACATACTGCCGTGGACGATATCGCTGGCGTCATTGTCGACGTCGAAGTCGCGACCGGTGAGGAGAACGAGGGCATGGCGGTCGCCGAGCGCCTCGATGCGGTGGCCACGACAGCCGGCAGGGCGATGACGATCGCGACGATGGACGCCGGATACGCCTATGCGAAGGTCTTCCGGGCCCTGGAGGATCGCCAGATCGAGGGGATCGTTCCGGCCAAGGCCGAACCACCCCCAGGCAAGGTCATTCCCACGCGGCGGTTCAAATTCGATGCCTTGCATAATCTGGCCCGCTGCCCGCGTGGCAAGATCCTGCGCCCCAAGGGCAAACTCCATCGCGGCGCGTTCCAATATTTTCACGCCAGTGCAAGAGATTGCGGCCCTTGCCCGCTACGGGCGCGTTGTGTCAGCCCCTCGCGCCATGCCCGTGTCGTCGTCTTCAATGTCAACCACCCGTCTCTGCTGCGGGCCCGGCGCAAGCGGCTCCAATGGGGAAAGCGGGAGAAACGCCTCTATCAACGTCACCGCTGGCGCGTCGAGGGCGTCCACGGCGAGGCCAAGACCTGGCACGGTCTTGCGCGCGCCGTTCGGCGCGGCCTCGACAACATGCGCATCCAGGCTTTCCTGACCGCGGCGGCAATCAACCTCAAGCGGCTCGCTGCCGCCCTTCTGGCCGCCATTGCCGGGTTCTCGCCCGAACCTCTCGCCGAGATCCGTGCCGGCGCCCACGCCAGACCATACCCAGCCTGACACGCCGCAAACGGCAGCGGCCGATGCCTTCGGGGCGCTCGCTCAGCATCCCCGCCAAAACTCGGCTTTCTCAACGACCCCATCGTGCACCTGATCCGGCACTCGCTGGAATTCGTCTCCTGGAAGGATCGAAAACCCGTCGTGCCCGCGCTGCGCATGATCTACCGGGCCACAGACGCCGAGGCCGGCAAAGCCGCGCTCGAGGCCTTCGATGCCGGCTTCTGGGGGCGAAAATACCCGGCAATAGCCCAGGCCTGGCGCCGSAACTGGGATCGCGTCATCCCRTTCTTCGCGTTCCCCGAGGCCGTCCGCAAAATCGTCTACACAACAAATGCGATCGAAGCCTTGAACGCAAAGCTCCGGCGAGCGGTCAAAATCCGAGGCCATTTTCCGACCGACGAAGCCGCAACCAAGCTGATCTATCTCGTCTTGCGCGATGCCGCGGCCGAGTGGAAAATGCCCCCACGCGAATGGACCGAAGCCAAGTCCCAGTTCGCGATCATGTTCGAGGATCGCTTCATCACTCAATGAAGCTCAACCCGCCCCGGACACAAAAATTCAGACACTCCCGATCAAATGCATCAACGGGCTTGAGCCCTTCCAGAAGGGTGTGATCACCGTCGACGGCACCTCGGTCGGCGATCCCAAGACCAACCTGTCGAGGCTGCGCTCCCGCATCGGCATGGTCTTCCAGTCCTTCGAGCTCTACCCTCATATGAACGTGACCGAGAACATCTGCCTGGCCCAGCGACATGTCCTGAAACGCAGCGAGGACGCCGCCCGCGCCCGCGCGCTCGAGTTGCTCGACCGCGTCGGCCTCAAGGCCCAGGCCAACCGCTTCCCGGCCACGCTCTCCGGCGGCCAACAGCAGCGCGTCGCCATCGCCCGCGCACTGGCGCTCGATCCGATCGCGATGCTCTTCGACGAGCCGACCTCTGCCCTCGACCCCGAGATGATCAACGAGGTGCTCGATGTCATGACCGAGCTCGCCAAGGAGGGCATGACGATGATCGTCGTCACGCACGAAATGGGTTTCGCCCGCCGCGTCGCCGACCGCGTGCTGTTCATGGATGCGGGAGCGATTGTAGAGGACGCCAACACAGCCGACTTCTTCGACAAACCCGCCAGCGAGCGGGCGGCGCGGTTTCTATCCAAGATTCTCCATCATTGACCGCTTCGAACCTAATGTATTGCTTTGGGGCAATGGCCGGGATCACATAACGTTGACCAGTTCGGGTCTGAGCGGCGCGGTCCACGGAATCAGCGAACCGGAACACGGAAAAGACCTCCTGAGTCAGGCCCGGCGGCCATTGGTATCGGCCGAGAATCTTCGAGCGAGGTGACGCCTACCTTGACGCTCTGAACCCTTTTGGCTCAGAGGCGAGGCTCACTTACACCCGCCGGACCCGGGTCATGCGGAGGTCATAGCGTTCCGCATCGACCTCCCCTCATCGCCGCCGCCCTAGGTCAGCCGGTGCAGGGCAAAGCCGGGCTGCGGCGTGCCGATAAGCCGGACGGCCACCATGGTGTCGATCCCATCATAGTGCTTAAATCGCAACCCAAGACGCCAGCGCGACCGACGTTACGACCATCACAAGCCATTCGGCGCGGTAGAAACCGAGGATCGCCTTAGTCGGGCGACGCTCCACGAAACACGGGGCTCGATGTCGCACCGCGATCTGAGAGTCGTAATCGAAGCCAAGGCGCGTCAAAAACGCTGCCGCCATTTCTTGGTCGATATCGCCGACCAGTGCCCGGACCCCTGGCCCAGTAACTTGAAGAATTGAGCTTCTTATTCAGTCAAGAGTTCGGATGCGATCACGTAGGCAGTTTAGGCCCTCGCCGTTATCTCTATGCTTTGCTGGAGGGCTGTCGGGCAACGGCGGTTGGGGATGTTGGTTCAACTGGCCGTCGGCGCGCTCGCAAGTGTCGTCAACATCTTCGCCCATTCTTTGGTCATGTCCCTGATGATAAGAGTGTCCCGCGGACAGGCCGAGACATTTCAAGATAGTCGGTGGTCGCTTTCCATGGTCATGTCCGCTGTAGTGTGTGTGCTAATGGCGGCACACACCGTTGAAGCGGTGATTTGGGCGATTACCTACCGCATTGTAGGCGCAGTTCCGGAAGATTCGGAGTTCCTTTACTTCGCGTTCGTGAATTTCGCGACCCTTGGCTATGGCGACATCACGCCAGTTGTTGGCTGGCGTCTCCTTGGCCCCATCACGTCTATGAATGGCATCCTGCTATTTGGTTGGTCCACGGCGGTTATCTTCGAGGTCCTCGTCCAGACCCTTAGGCGGATCGACAAACTCGCGGACTAGCGGCCGCAACCGCGACTAAATGCTCAGTCATTCGAGGCGGTGCGGAGGCGTTGTCACATGAACTCCCGCGTACTTTCGCTTCCCAAGACCCTTTGCCTGGTGGTGGAGATGCCGCTGGAGCGCGGCATTGCCGTCACCTACGAGACGGAGCGCGCTGGGCAACCAAGTTGGGGCGGGATTATGCCCGCCGGCTCCGGCGGAAGAAACCGGGTCCACGCAACGTCTGGCACCTCGACGAGGTCGTCGTCAGCATCGGCGGTCAGAAGGACTGGCTGTTGCGCGCGGTCGATCAGGACGGCGATATCCTCGATGAGATCGTGCAGGCGCGACGCGCGACCAAGGCCACCGCGGCGGTTAGCTAGGCGATGGTCGTGATAAGTCCGCCTTCCACGCGCAAGGCCGCACCGTTGGTTGCGGAAGCAAGGGGGCTAGCGAGATAGGCGACGAGGCTCGCTATTTCACCGGGTTCGATCATGCGTTGCAGAAGCGAAGATGCCCGTGCCTTTGCGAAGAACTCCGCTTCAATCGTCTCGATCGAAGCCGACGGATCGCTCGCCTGACTGCGCAGGAATGCCTCGATCCCGTCTGCGCGCGTCGGGCCCGGCATGACTGAATTGACAGTGACCTTGGTTCCTTTGGTCAGTTCCGCAAGGCCGCGCGCGATCGTCAATTGTGCGGTCTTGGTTACGGCGTAGTGGATCATCTCCGCTGGCACCGACAGCGCCGATTCGCTCGATACGAAGATGATGCGCCCCTGATTGCGCTCAAGCATGCCGGGGAATACCGCCCGCGCAAGCCGCGCTCCGCTTACCAGATTGACTTCGAAGAAACGCATCCAATCGTCGTCGGTGATGTCGCCGAACGGCTTGCTTTCATAAATGCCGAGGTTGTTGACGAGGATATCGACCCGCCCGGCCGCGTCCAGCAACGCGGCCGCGCCATCGGCGGTGGTCACATCGGCGACGACGCCGCGCACCGACCCGCCACCTGAATCCCCAATGCTGGAGACTGCGGCATCGACTTTATTCTTTCCGCGCCCGCAGACAATCACATCGGCGCCCTCGGCGGCAAGGCACCGCGCAATCTCAAGGCCGATTCCGCCGGTGGAACCGGTAACAAGGGCTGCTTGGCCGTTCAGTTTTAGGTCCACAGTTTAACCTCGGGGTTTGAGGCGGAAATTTTATCCGAAGCGCAAATTCAGGCTGCCTGTTCGGCGCGCCCGTCGGCAACGAGGGCAAGCCGATGAAGCTGGAAATCAGCGATGGGCGCTCCCCTCATCTGGAAACGTCGTGTGTCAAAGGCAGTGTTTCATATCGCGCCCGGCCAGAAGATGCTCGAGCTAAGAGCTGGGCGGYAACAAGGGATCGAGTGCTGCGTTTACTGCAATGTACGCGACTGCATTGAACCGACCTCAGGCGCTCAATCGTAAGCCTGTTGCGTCCCGGTCGCCCCGTTGCAGCAGCCGAGTTTGGATTTAGTAGCCATTCATCCGGTTCGAGTGAAATTCATTGCACATCAGCGTGGGGAAAAAGCCCCGTAGCGACCAGTCCGGAGAGCTGGTGCTACGGGGTCTCAGTAACCCGGCCCCTCTGGGGAGCGCGCCGGGGAGCCTTGGATCGGTGTCTGCTTATCCGCTACCCCCGGCTCCTGCCGCCGAAGCGATGCAGAGCAAGGTCGTGCAATGCCCCATGGTGCTGACGAAAGGCAGCTTGGTCAAGTAAGGACAAGATTAGCCAATGCTATTTCAGCCTCGAACCGTCGGAAAGAAGCGTTTGGCTGCGTTGATCTCCGGGCCACGCGTGGCGGCGATGACGAGGCTAAGGCTTCCGTCGCGGAAATAGCGTCGGTCATACTATGCAACGACGGTCGCTGCCGTCGCCTCATCGAGGGCCTGCTCCAGCTTGGCGGCGCGGGTCTCGATGCCCATAATTGATCCATATCAACGCGAACGGGCGCTCTATTCTGGACACTACGCGAAGTGTGAGTAAACGGGCCGGATCGCGGAGGCTGGAGCCTGGTCCGACGATCCGGCCATCGCAACGGGCTGGCGCGCGGCCTTCTTGCTCTGGCCGAGTTCCGGTCGCCACCCGGTCGAGGTGATAGCGGGGTGCAATGCTGCCGATGCTCGCGCTTGGTGTCACGTCGGGGCCATTCGAAGGATCGGCCACATTGACCGACGATCAAGCGCAGGCGCTGATCGCGGGACAGACCTACTTTAACGTTCACACCGCCGCGAACCCGAACGGCGAAATGCGCGGTCAGGTGACGAGGGGGCATAGGCCCCCCGAGTTAAAGTCAACCACGGAGAGCGCCGCTGCGAATCGCCTGCCCTTGGCCATGTCTGGGCAATGTTGGGCGCTAATCGTAGCGATGCTGCAGCGGTGGCGCAGCCCTCGCAAGATGGGACTTGCGATGCGCATGTGATGCGCGCAGCCTTGTTTTGTGTCTGGGGGCGTTGCGTATCAAGGATTACAGCGATGTGGGAATATACCGACCGGCGCGGTTTTCCCGATGCCTCCCAACTGGGCTGGCATAGGCAGCAACACACCACCCGCAGAGGCGAGATTACGATCTGGACCAGCACGCGCGAAAACTGGCTAGCGGCACCGTTCGTGATCGTACCCGTCAACGGGCGGCGCCTCGCCGGTCGGGACAACATCAATAAGCGCATACTGTTCGAGGACGCAAAGAGCGTCGAGCAGGCGAAGCAACGGATCGCCGACTACATCGCCCAGGTCCGGGCCAGCGAAGCTTGAGCCCCGTCCCTCGCGGACACACCGCGGCGACCCTGCCAGAGGCTTTTGCGTGTCTCGGGACGACTGAGCAGGGTTTGGTGCGGATGCCCTGGCCGAGGCCGCAACGGAAAAAATCAGCGCCTGCTGACTCTCCTGGCCTCTATATCTAGGGCACTGCTGGCGTAAGGCCGTGACGGCGCATGATCTCGACCATCTTGGCCCGGTCCGGTGGACCACCGGGTGCCGCATTGGCCACGGCGAAGACCTCGCGGAAATACTCCGGTCCAATCGCGGCCGGCGTAATCACGCAAAGTGTCTTCGCGTCCTGACTTCCATTGTTATCAAACCGATGAACGGCGCCTCGCGGAATGCATAGTGCCTGTCCTGGCCCAACATCGATCTGCTTCCCGTCGACCGTCCAGGTCAGGACACCGTCGATGCCATAGATCGTCTCTTCATAGTGGTCGTGGCTGTGCGCGGGAGCTGGTAATCGCTGAGACGCTGGGACCAGTAGTTCAAAGGCCGCAATGCTGCCGTTCGAAT
>NZ_JBFUIY010000078.1:0-7798 GCF_056401655.1 Allobosea sp. P4_E12
GTCTTTGTCTCTGCCATCATGGTCATTTGCGTGAACTTCGTCGTCGATCTCATCTATGCGCGCCTTGATCCGCGGATCACGGCCGGGGCGTCCTGATCATGAAGGCGCTCCGATATTTCCTGTTCAGCCCCGCTGCCGTGCTTGGCCTGCTCCTGCTCATCGGCATCGTCGGCCTCGCCATCTTTGCCGACCTGCTCTACCCGCGCGATCCACTGGGGCTTGCCGGTCGGCCGCTGCAATGGCCTTCGCTCGGCGGTCGCTTCCTGCTGGGAACGGACGCGTCGGGCCGCGACATCGCGGCACAGATCGCCCACGGCGCCCGCACCACATTGCTGATGGGCATCGTCTCGACCTTGATTGCGATTGCAATCGGCATCGTCGTCGGTGCGATCGCCGGCTTCTATGGCGGCATGACGGATGACGCGTTGATGCGCATGACGGAGGCCTTCCAGACGCTTCCGAACTTCATCCTGCTGCTTGTGCTCGTGGTGGTGGTGGGCTCGAACATGACGGCGGTAACGATTGCGATCGGCATCGTGTCCTGGCCGGCGGTGGCGCGCCTGACGCGCGCCGAGTTCCTGACCCTGCGCAATCGCGAGTTCGTCCAGGCCTGCCGGACGCTCGGCCTGACCAATCGCTGGATCATCTTCCGCGAGGTTCTGCCCAACGCGCTGGCGCCGATCATCGTCTATGGCAGCGTCGTGATGGCGACGGCGATCCTCCTCGAAAGCGCGCTCGCCTTCCTCGACCTGTCCGATCCGAACATTGCCTCCTGGGGCAATCTGATCGGCCAGGGCCGCAAGGTGTTGCGCAGCGAGTGGTACGTCTCCGCGATTCCCGGCGTGGCGATCCTGCTGACGATCCTGTCCGTCTCCCTTGTCGGACAGGGGCTCAACGATGCGCTGAACCCGAGGCTCCGCGGCCGATGACCCCTCTCGTTCGTATCGAAGATCTATCCATCGCCCTGCCCGGAGGGGCCGACCGGCCTTATGCGGTCGAGAAGCTCTCGCTGACCCTCACGCCGGGCGAGATCGTCTGCGTGGTCGGGGAAAGCGGTTCCGGCAAGTCGATGACCGCGTCGGCGCTGATGGGGCTGCTTCCCACCAGCCTGCCGGTGCGGGGCGGCAGGATCATGCTCGGCGAGCGGAACATTCTCGGCCTCTCCGAGGACGAGCTGCGTGCGATCCGCGGTCCCGAGATCGGCATGATCTTCCAGGAGCCGATGACGGCCCTGAACCCCCTGCGCACCGCGGGCGACCAGATCGCGGAGATGTTCCGGGCTCACACCAAGCTGTCGAAGCAGGAGATCCGGGAGCGCGCGCTGAAGCTGCTGGACGAGGTCGGCATTCCCGAGCCGGCTTCGGCCTACCGGGCCTATCCCCATGAGTTGTCGGGAGGGCAGCGCCAGCGCGTGATGATCGCCATGGCGCTGGCTCTGGAACCCAAGATCCTGATCGCGGACGAGCCGACCACTGCCCTCGATGTCACCATCCAGGCGCAGATCCTGACGCTGATCAGGGACATCCAGCGGCGGACCGGCATGGCGGTTCTGTTCATTACCCATGACTTCGGCGTCGTCGCGGAGATCGCCGACCGGGTGATGGTGATGCAGCATGGTCGCGTCGTCGAAAGCGGAACAGTCCGCGAGGTGCTCGACAACCCCAAGGCCGACTATACGCGCGCGCTGATCGCAGCGGTTCCGAGCATCACACCGCCGCCGCCGCGGGTGTTGCCGGATAGGACGATCGCAACGGTGCGCGATCTGTCCAAGACCTATCGGACGGGTGGCGGTTGGTTCGACCGGCAGCGCCGCGTGACCTACGCAGTGAAGGCGGTCGATATCGATCTGCCGAGCCGGGCTACTTTGGGCATCGTCGGCGAAAGCGGTTCGGGCAAGTCGACTCTGGCGCGCTGCATCGTACGCCTGCTCGATCCCGATCAGGGAGCGATCGAACTCGACGGCGTCGATTTCGGCAAGCTTCGCGGCGAGACGCTGCGCCGCCAGCGTCATCTCGTCCAGATGGTGTTTCAGGATCCCTACGCTTCGCTCAATCCGCGGCGCACGGCCGGGGACCTGGTCTCCCAGGGGCTGATCGCCCGCGGCGTCAAGCAGGACAAGGCCTTGGCCAAAGCCAAGGAGCTGTTCTCGCTGGTGGGGCTTGATCCCAGCGCCACCGACCGTTTGCCGCATCAGTTTTCGGGCGGGCAGCGGCAGCGCATCGGGCTCGCCCGAGCGCTTGCGCTCGAGCCAAAGATCCTGGTCGCCGACGAGGCGGTTTCGGCGCTGGATGTCTCGGTCCAGGCGCAGGTGCTGCAGCTGCTCGTCGAACTGCGCGATCGGCTCTCCCTGTCGATGATCTTCATCACGCACGACCTGCGCGTCGCGGCCCAGATCTGCGATCGGATCGCGATCATGCAGCGCGGCGAGGTGGTCGAACACGGCGTCACGGCCGAGATCTTCGCTGCTCCCAAGCATCCTTATACGCAGAAGTTGCTTTCCGCCGTCCCGGGAAGAGCCAACGGAATGGAGATGACCCCATGACCGAAATTCACGAACCCGGCGAGACATTCGTTATCCAGCCCGGCCAGGCGACGAGCTATTGGCAGCCGGTTCCGGCCAACGGCCATATCGAGGTGGTCGTCGACCCCGCGCGGGTGCGGATGGATCACCCATTGGCTCTGGGAACCCAGACCGTGCCGCCCGGTGGCTATGTCCGTGAACACAGCCACGATCGACACGAGGAGGTGATTTATTTCATCAAGGGCAAGGGGCGTGCCGTGCTCGACGGCAAGGACGTTCCGCTTCAACCCGGCACCGCGATCTTCGTCGGCAAGAGCCGTCGGCATATGTTCATCAACGAGGGGACCGAGGACCTGCACTGGGTCTGGTTGATCGTGCCGAATGGCCTCGAGGATTTCTTCCGTCTGATCGGCCGTTCGCGGGTCGCGGGCGAGGCGGCGCCGGCCAATTTCCCCCGACCGGACAACGTTCTCGAAATCGAGCGCCAGACCGTGTTCGCCGTGCCGCCGACCGACCAGCGCAACCCCTGATCTGTCGCAATGGGACTGCCATGAGCAGGAAGCGAATAGGGTTGATCGGCTTCGGCACGATCGCGCGCGAGGTGCATGCGCGCCTCCAACAGTCGGCGGACTTTCACTTCACCGTGCTGTTGCGGCCGGATTCTCCGAGTTGCGCCACGGTGCCGGTGGGCGTCGAGGTCGCCACGACGGTGCCGGAACTGATTGCCAGCCGACCCGACCTCGTTGTCGAGGCGGCCGGGCATGCCGCCGTCGTGGAGGCCTTGCCGGATGTTCTGGCCGCTGGTCTCCCGGTCATTGCGGCTTCGACGGGCGCCCTTGCCGATACTGATTTCCTGGCTCGCCTGACCGGGATCGCGGCACGGAGCGGGGCGCGGCTCATCCTGCCATCCGGGGCTGTCGGGGGGCTCGACTATCTCGCGGCGCTACGCGAAGCCGACGATGCCCGGATTCGCTACACCTCGCGCAAGCCACCGGCCGCGTGGGCGGCCGAGCTGGCGCAGGCCGGGCTTAGCGAGCGGTCGCTCGTCGCCGAGATCGTGCTCTATGAAGGCAGCGCGGAGGAAGCGGCGCGGCTCTATCCCAGGAACCTGAATGTCGGGCTCACCATTGCGCTCGCAGCGCGTGCCGCACGGGTGACGACGCGGATCGTCTCCGATCCCGCTGCCAGGGGAAATATTCACGAGATCGAGGCGGAGAGCTCGCTCGGCTCGGCCTATCTGCGCTTCACCAACTTGCCCTCCGCCGGCAACCCAAAGACCTCGGCGATCACGGCCTCCAGTCYGGTCGCCGCGATCCGACGCCAGTTCGACATCGTGGCCATCTGACGCGGGAATTCAGGAGCGCATGGCCGGGAGGATTTCATGACCAACACGGTGTTGCCGCCTCTCGCGGATCTCGTTCCCGGCGCGCTTCGGCCGGGCGCCGAGCTGCTTGCAGAGGGCGCGGTCATGGCGCGCACCTGGCAGGTGGGCCGCAATCTTTTCCTCGATACGATGGGCGTTCCTTCCGAGGCGGCTTACAAGCGCAGGACTGCCGTTCAGGGGCGCATCATGCAGCACGCCCATATCGGCTTTCGCAGCGTCGACAGAACGCTGGACGCAATCCGGACCGTGCATGAAAGCTGCGCCCGGCTCGGCACGGTGGTCGATCGCTTCGGCATCACCCTGGACTGGTCGATGGGGTACCCGCTCGCGCAGCGCTCCCAGCGTCCGCGCGGCACCGGCATCGTCCTCGACGGGCCCGAGGATTTTTCGCGGATCACCGGCATCGTGCCGGCCGCGGCGCATTTCGGCGACTTCATGCTGGGCTTGCCCGGAGCCGTGGAGAATACCCGGGCCGCGCTGGCAGCCGGGGTCACCACTGTCGGGAATCTCGGCCAATATTTCACGTTCCGCCTCCCCGATTGGGACGACGATGTCGCCACCACCGAGGCCACGGTGACGGCGCTTGGGTTGATCGCTGCTCAACCCGTCGAGGTGTTGGTTCATTCGAACCTCGACGACGGCTTTGCCGGTTTGTTCGCCGATATGAGTTCGGCGCTCGGCATGGTGCTGATCGAGAAATATATCGTCGATGAGTTGATCGGCGCCAAAGTCTCGCATTGCTACGGACACCATTTCACGGCCCCGCTCATGCGGCTCGCCTTCCATCATGCCTTGATGCAGGTGTCGGACACGCCGGGAAGCATGATTTTCGGCAACACGGTGAGTTACAGATCCACGCCGGCCGGCAATTTCGCAAGTCTGGCGAGCTACCTCCAGGCCGATATCTGGTCGCTGCAGCGCCGGGCGAGTGGGCACGCGATCAATCCGGTCCCGGTGACCGAGAACGAGCGGATACCCGATACCGACGAAATCATCGATGCGCAGGTTTTCGCAGCCCGGATGGTCGAGCACGCGTCCGCCAATCTCGGCCTGATCGACCTGGCTTTGGTCGACGGGATGGCCGCAAGCCTCGTCGATGGCGGCCGGGCCTTTGCCGGCAAGGTCTTGACGGGCCTGCGGGAAGCCGGAATCGACACGCGCGATCCTGCCGCACTCATGTTGGCCCTGCGCCGAATCGGCCCGAAACGCCTAGAGGCGCTGTATGGCGCGGGGGCAGCCGACCGTGCGGCATGGGGCGGGCGGCGGGCCATTGTGCTTGCCGAATGGGTCGAGGAGCTCCAGCACGCCACTGAATCCTGGGTGGCGAAGGTTCCGGTCAGTGCCCGTCGTCTGATCGAAGCGAGTGGTCTCAAGGTCTGTGTGGCCAGCAGCGATGTCCATGAGCACGGCAAGAATCTGATCGAGCACCTGCTCACGAGCCTGGGGGTTGAGGCGGTCGATGGCGGTACATCGGTCGACCCCGATGATCTTGTCGAGATTGCGCTGGCACGGGGATGCGATGTCATCGCCATCAGCACATATAACGGCATCGCCCTTCGGTTCGCGAGCGAGGTACTGGGMGCTCTCGAGCGGGCCGGCCGGTCCATCCCGGTCTGCATCGGCGGCCGGCTGAATCAGATTCCCGACGACTCGAACTCGGGCTTGCCGGTCGATGTGACCCGCGAGATTTCAGTGCTCGGCGCCCTCCCATGTGAGACACCGGAGCGAATGGTCCTCGAGCTTGAAGCCTTGGCCCTCGCGAAGCGTGGCGATCTCCGGTCGGGGAGTGGGCCCGGCCGGCCGGTTGCCGCGAGCACAGGGCAATGACAATCCGCTTCCAGGGGTAGCTTCACGGCCCCTGGTGAGCGATCTGCCGCTTGCGGACTATGGGCGCATTTCGCCGGACGGGGGCTGCCCGATCAGGTCGAGCGTGCGCGGATCCGGTTCGCCGCCAAAATAGCGCTGCAGGCCCTGCCGGAAGATAGTGTCGCCGCTAGCCGCGGCTAGCGTAAACAGGGTCAAGCTCGAGCGAAGCTTCTTGTCGTCGGGCGAGCCGAAGATGGTGTGGGCTGAGTGGCCCTCGAGCTCCAGGATGGCGGCGGTGCACGCGACGAGGCGGGGGCCGAGAATGGGATGGGCGAGATAGGCACGCGCTTCCGCCAGCGACGCCAGGCCGTAGCGTTCCGCCGTCGGCGAAAGGCCAAGACCGCGCAGCTGCGGAAAGACGAACCACATCCAGTGGGTCCGCTTCCGGCCTGCTCGCAGCTCGGCAAGCGCGGTTTCGAAGATCGGCTCCTGGGCGGTAACGAAGCGCTGAAGGTCGTGAACCTCCGTCACGGCTTGCCCTCCCATCATTCGGCGCGACGAGCACACGGCTGGACGGTTCTCCGGGGGCCGCCGCGGATTCCCATTCTATGTGAAGAAGCGCGCGGGGCGGAAATCGGCAAGCTCCTGCCGTTCAATGCCAGTGAGGATCTCGTCCGCGGCCATGGCCCCGAGCGCCGGCGAGAGCGTCGCGCCGCTATGCGTGACCATCAGATAATAGCCGTCGAGGCCAGGCACGGGCCCGATGGCCGAGAGGCCATCCCTGGGAATGGGGCGCTGGGTGACGCGCGTGGCCTCGGGTTGGATCGGCGCAATGCCGGGAAGGATCCTGGTCAGCCGTTCGATCACGACCGCAGCCTGCGCCATGCCGGGATGCTCGCTGACCTCGGGCGTCACCTGCGCGTCGGCCGGTCCCCAATGCACCATCAGCCTTCCGGCGCCATCCGGTCGGAAATCGCAAAGCGGCGAGGAGACCACGCGCTGGATCGAAGCCGGCACAGGCGGTGTAAAGACCAGGAAACCGACCGTGGGCTCCAGCGGGACATTGGGAGCGGACGTGCCGATCGTGTCATTGGACCAGCGCCCGGTGCAGTTCACCACCAGGTCTGCATGAAATATCTCGCCGGTTTCGCAGCGTACGCCCTTGACCTTGCCGCCTTCGACGAGGAGGGCCCTTACCCGCGTCTGGGTCTTCAGCTCAGCGCCGAGCCGGCATGCCGCGCTCATCATGGCGTGGGCGTAGACGACCGGGTCGAGCCAGCCATCATTCGGGTACCAGGCGATGGGCGCATCACCGATCGCCGCGGGATCGATATCCGGCTCGAGTTCGAGCAGTTGCTTGCGGTCGATCCATTCGGCCGCGTAGCGCCAGTCCTGCAGGCGTGAAACCTTGGTGCGCTGACCGTCGCGCTCGGCTTCCGCCTTCCATTCGACGCGACCGCCGCCGTGCCACCAGGGTGTTGCGCCAAACTCCTCCTTCAATGCTGCGTGCGCCTTCATGCCGGCGACGTTCAGGTCATGATAGCTGCGAGGCTCCTTGTTGCAGGAGTTGGTCCAGGCGAAGCTGATGCCGGACGTACCGCCGCCAACCCGTGTCGCCTCGAGCACGGTGACGCGCGCGCCCGCGAGGGCGAGGCGATAGGCGACGGAGGTTCCGAGGACTCCGGCGCCGACCACGATGATCTCAGGCATAGTATTCTCCGGCATGGTGTGAACCCGCTCTTGATCCGGTCCCGTTCGCGCGCCGGCTTGTTGCCGGCGGGCGTCCTGGACTGCCGCGAGCGGATGCGAGGCAGACCTGGGAATGTGCAGAGCGCCGCGTTCGGCGTCCAGGCCGGCAGCGCAGACCCTCGGGCGTGTCGTGGGAATGGCCGGTCGCTGTCAGTGATGGCCCCCAAGGACGGTGCACGTGCCAAGGACTTTCGCTGCCGTCGATGGCGGCGTCTCGCGCCTCGGAATGGAGCAGATGCGGGCCCCGGGGAGTGGATAACTCAGCAAGGCATTGCGATCATTGGCTTTATTCCAGCGTTCCCGACGGCGGATTGCCAAAATATGAGGCCCTGTCATCG
>NZ_JBFUIY010000079.1:0-7736 GCF_056401655.1 Allobosea sp. P4_E12
CACGCGAGCTGGTGGAATGAAACGGTGTACTCGGCTTTTCGCGAGACCGGCACGATCTTCTGCTCATGCAGCGGACCCCGTCTTCCCGATGACCTGGTGCGGACCGCCGATGAAATCTACCTGCGGCTCCACGGTCCGGAACGATGGTACCGGCATGATTATTCAGACGACGAATTGAAAATCTGGGCCGACAAGATCCGAGCGAGCGGTGCCAGGAGAGCGTGGATCTACTTCAACAACGACTATGAAGGTTTTGCGCCAAAGAATGCTCTGGCAATGCGGCGCTTGCTCGAAAAGCGACTGTCACACGATCAACCGCCTGTTGCGGCCGAGCCTGGCGGCAAGGCACCGGATGCGCAGGCCCGTGCCGGAGTCGGGACCATCCCCACGCTTACCTCGTCGCGTAGTGCACGATGATCCACGCGAGGCCAACCAGTAAAAGGCCGCCGATGAGCACAGCGAGAACCGGGCGGCCGAGAAAACCCTGCCGCCCCTCGACAGGGGTCTCCGCGGCTGGACGGGCATTCGAATGGTCTTCCGCGCGCATGGGCGTTATCGCCTGCCCCCCCGGAGTTTCACTTTGCCGATGCGCCCGTTCGGCCGTTTTGCTGGCATCATTGTTGGATGGGTCGCTCATATTCGAGACCTCCGATGGTTTCCCAGAGCTCCCGCCCACAAAATGTGCCGCGATGCTCTTGCAAGGGATACGGTTGGCTCGCCCCGATGTTCCCGAGGGATGCGCCTGACCGAGAGTTCTTCACCACCCAAGGGCTTTCGGCAGTCCCGGGATAACCACTAGCCGGTTGTCCCTGCGTCTCCAGGTTGCTGCGGAGCGAAGGGGCGGCTCCAGAAGCGTGAACCATGCAGACCGAAGCGCCAGGGCCGCTCGGGCGCTTTGGAAATGCCTATTCGAGTGCCGCTCACGATTGCCGGTCGTTCACTGGGGGCTCCAACGAAAAAAGGGGGTTCCGCCAAACTCAGGCCGTTGTGCACATCGGTTATTCCAAGCGCCCTTGCGAGCCGCCCGGGTCCCGAGCAGAGATTTCTCTCCGTCCCTCGCCGCATGATCATCTTATCGATGCCGACCTCCGGGGCTATCGCGCGGATCAAAACGGCGCCATGGCCCTCCGCAACGACATTGAAACACCAATGCAAGCCGTAGGAGCGGTAGACATAGGCGTGCCCGGAATCCCCGAACATCGTTGCGTTGGCGGGAGTGCGGCCGCGATAGCTGTGTGATGCGGGATCGTCACGAAGATAGGCCTCGGTTTCGACGATCGTGCCTCCCACGCCGTCGACAAGGAGCAGCGCTCCGATCAGTTCCTTCGCAAGCTCGACGGCGTCAGCGCATTCGAAGGAGCCAGGCGAAGTATGCGGAATCGTCATGGTCCGTTTTTTCACTGGAGCCGTCCGATGAAATCGCAACGTCCGGAAGAGCAATTGGTTCTAAGGATTTTCCGCAATGCGGAATAGCGCAGGAGCCCTATGGCCCATCGCGCCTGTCCGATCGGCCACCCAACTTTCGCGCATGGAGCACTCGGGGAATTTATTTGGGAACTTTGGCTCACACCCTCCGTTGCCGCATTGATGCAGCACCAGCGGAGCAGTCCCATGATGTTCGTTCAGCAGATCAAGGAGGGCCAGAAGGTCGTTGGCGCCGACGGAGGCCACGTCGGCACCGTGGATAGCCTCAGCGGCCAGTTACTGAAGCTGAAGAAAAATGATCCGGAATCAGGCGGCGCGCATCACTATCTGGACATCGGGCTCGTGGTCGCCATAGACGGCGACTCGATCAAACTCATTTTGCCGGCCTCCGAGGCCAAGGAACGCTGGTCCCAGGCCGCTGAGTAGATGCATCGGCGCGCATTTGTAGCGGGCGCTTGCAGTGCCGCGATCGCTTCCAATACCCCGAGAGCGGAGTCCAGGATTCCTGTCGACCGATATGGCCCGACGACTGGTTCGAAGCCGGCGATTGTCCTGCTCCACGGCTCGGATGGCCTCACAAATGGTGGTCGCTACGAGTTTGCGGCCCAAGCCATTGCCGCAGCCGGCTACGCCGTATTCCTGCCCCGCTACTTCGAAGCCACCGGGGATCGCAGAGCTCGCTATGGCGAAATCCAAGCTAAGTTTCCGGTTTGGAGGCAGGCTATCGAGAGCTCCTTGGGTGGGGAGATCGAGCGCGCCATCGGCGTTGCCCCTGGTCGTATAGGCGTGGTCGGGTTCTCGCTTGGCGCGGCTTTGGCACTTGCCCTTGCCGCCAGGACACCTCGCATCAATGCCGTGGTCGACTTTTTTGGCTTTGCACCGCCAGGGCTGGAAGGAGCCCGGAGGTTGCCTCCAACGCTCATCCTTCACGGCGACGCCGACCGCGTGGTGCCGGTATCCAATGCGCTTTCGATCGAGCGGACCCTCAAATCGCGCGGCGGCGTCGTGGAGAGCCATATTTACCCCGGTGAAGGACACGGGCTGTCGTTTGCCGCGCTGCCGGATGCCGTCGGTAGAACACTGGAGTTCCTTCGACGTTACCTGTGAATGGTACGCTGACTCCAGGGCACAAATCGCATTTCCGGGAGTTAGGCGGCGACCGAACATGTCCCACGCGCCTTTTGCAGACCTTCGGAAAGTCGCAAGAGGGTGGAGAGCGGAATTCGCGTGCATAACTCCGCCCGAGTGAATGCGCCAACTGCCGATGTGAGGGCATTGCCTCAAACCGGACGTAGGAAAGCACCGAAGCGACCACGCAACCGCCGGCCTAACCCGGCCGCCGCCGCCCTTTGAGCACCTGCCTAGCGGTCTCTTTGGGTGTCTCACCAAACCGGCGTTGATAAGCGGTCGCAAATCGCGCCGAATTGGCGAAGCCGTATCGGCGGGCAACTTCGCTGACAACCGCCTCAGTAGAGCGGTTGGCCAGTTCATCTCTTACCAGGTCGAGCCGGATACGATGGAGAGCGGCTAACGGCGTCTGGTCGCGAAAACGATTGAACACGGCCTCGAGAGTTCGCAGACTGCATCCTGCGACAGCCGCAACATGCTCCATGCGGATCGGCTCTGCGCCATGGGCACGCATAAATTCTTCCGCTCGCCGGATATATGCCGGGACTGCGCTCGTAGTGGTAATCGCAAGCCGCCCACTGTGATTATGCGGCGCGCCACGGAGCGCGAGCGAGATGAGCAAATCGGTTAGGGATGCGAGCCCAACAGCATTCGCGAAGATGCCATCCGCTCGCTGAAACTCCTCTATGACGAAGTCGAGCTGACACTTGAGGCTCGCCGCGAGCCCAGTGTTCCAGTCAAGCGTTGGTTCGAAACGAAGCGGCTGGCGTAGATGCTCGTCGAGCATGTGTTCGAGTGCGCCTTCCATCTCGCTCACTTTGAAGAAGACGTTTGTTCGCGCGTTGCTGTCGCTCACGGACAGCGTCGTCCCCGGCCCAGGCCTCCAGGCGAGGCCGCAACCGTGGCCGACCATCGTCCTGTGCCCCGTTTGCCCCAAGGTCGTATGGCCGCTTAGTATCGACGTGAAACAATAGAGCTCGCCATCGTCGCCATCGACAGAAACGTCCGTTGCGAAGCTGCTGTCAGCGTAGCTCGCCAGGATTGAACCCGAGCAGCGCGTCGCCAACGTGAAAATTGGCCGGTTGAACCGCGTTCGCCATAACGTGCGATCCCGCAGTTGATACGTGAAGACGCGGCTGGACTGAACGCCGCGTTCCATGACCTGTGTCTTCCCGCTGATGTCACCCGGATCTCTCGCCCTGACGAGGTCGAACATCGCCAAGCGTTCGATATCAATTGCCGGCGTGGCCATCTACATCCCTCGCTCTGCAACCTTTATCTCAGCACACGAAACACAATACGCAGTGTCGATACAGATTTCGCAACGAAAATTGCAGCGCAACACGAATTTAGCGTTCAGCACCTCCAAACCGTGACACTTTGCGGATCATGAAGTGTCATTGCTCCAGCAGTGCGGTTGCATGCCAATGGTAGGTACCTTAAATATTGATTCCGCAATTCAAGACATAAGCGCAACAGGATACGTTGCTGCTTTCGCGACAATCTTTGCTTTCTACAGCACAAACATAAGAAAAATGAGAATTTCAGCAATAATAGCAAACTCTATGTTTATTTTATACGGCATAATAAATAGTTTACCTCCAATTTACATACTTCACATGATATTGCTGCCAATAAACATCTTGCGATTGATCCAGATCTACAGCCTTGCATACAAGCAAAACCAGATCACCTTGTGAGGTAGCGTCTCATGCGAATTCGTATCGCGATGGTTGCGGGCGCACTCTTCACATCGTGTATAAACGCAGTGGCCGTCGACGCTGTTGCGCCGAAAACATTTCAGTCCAAAACATGCATCCCATGGGACCGCACACTTCACCGCATGCTGGGGGAAAGCGAACAGTTCCATATCCATTCACCAGAACTGCGCGCAGTCGTCCGAGCAGAAGCTTTCAAACTTAAGGAGAGATGCCTGCGCGATATCAGCATGGCCTCCCTGAATCGCTACGTCCTGCTCACGAAACTGTTGTCTGATGACGAAGCCGATGAAGTCGAAGGTTTTGATTGAACTCGAAGGGCAACGTCGCAGCGCAAGCAGCATCTTCGCGAAAACTCGCCTCCTGGGCCAACAGTTGTTGAGGCACTAAAATGTCCCAGTTGCGGCTCCATCCCCCGGAGCAGCGGGCCCCACTCAGCCTCTTATTCAACTGCAACCGTCCATGGAGACGACCATGCGTTGCCTGCCGATTGCGGCGTGTGTCCTCGCCTCACTGCCGGTAGCTGCCCAGACAGAGCGGATGTCGCGCCCTGAACTCGTGCTCAAGACCGTGGTTTCGGGAATGCCGACCGGTTCTCAGCAGGAAATCAGGGAGATGACCGCCATGATCAAGCCGGGAGACAGGACACCTTTAAGCACCGTTTCCCGGTAACGGTCCATGTCATCGAAGGCGCCTTCACACTGGAAATGCAAGGGCGCACGGCAGTGACGGTGAAGTCCGGCGAGTCGCTGGTTGAGCCGCCGAACGTCAAGATGACCGGCTACAATCGGGGCAGCGAGACCTTGGAATTGGTGATCTTCTACGTCAGCGAGCCGGATACGCCGTTCCTGGAGCCGGTCCGTTAGAAGGCAGAAAGCGGCACGCCGACGGAAGATCCGGCGAGGGCACTACGCAAGCAACTCGATGCGTGTGGAGTTGGAAGGCCAGGAAAGCGGACCACGTCCCCGCCGCGGCAAAATACGTTCGTGTCCGCAGATGATTGTGCCGGGGTGGCGTAGCGTGCTCGATCCGCGGCGGGTTGAACACCTGGCAAGGCTGGAAGTCCGCCCGGCGCCCATCCTCTTTATTCTTTACCACCGCTCGGAGTAATGGCGCCGGTAGCCGTGAGCGGGTGCCCACGGCGGTGGGCCACCATGCCGCCGACCGTACCCATAGCCATTGTCGTAATCGCGCCGGTAATAGCGATGCCGTTGTTGGTGGTACTCAATCTCTGCCATCCGATGATCGCGGTTATGGCGAGTGTATTCCGCGGGCAGCTTGTCCAGTGCTCCGGACGCGGGCAACGTTTGTGGCGCGGCGGTGGCCATCGTGGCTGCCGCACCAAAGAGAATAGTAGCGAGTAAAAACCGACGCATTGGGATGCTCCCTGTATGCTCCTGGCGATAAGAGCCGTCCGAATGGGAACGCAGGATGAACGAAATGGTTCGGGTTCGTGCGCGCGTGCGATCGCGCTGGAAGCATCTTGACGATCGTATCCGGCATATAGGGTTTGTGGGCGAGCGCCCCAATCAGGATGCCTGAAAGCGGACGCCGCGAGGATCAGCAACGAGCCAATTCCCCCGTCTGGCGCTCTGCCGCAAACGTCTCAATTGGGTCGAGGCTGTCGTCTAATCGCAGCTCGAAGATCAAGCCTTTTTGCGGACTGGGATGTCGCTTGCCGGGAGCACGGTCGTCTTCGCGGTCGACATGAAGTCGCCGCATGATGGGGCTTCGCGGGGCGAACCTTCCAATGTGTGGAGCGCAGGCGGCGAGCATGGCCTCGACACTGCAACAGCCTCGGCGGAATGGTTCGGCCTACGTCCCGGCAGGGACGTCTCAGAGCACCTTCAGGATTGGCACAAACGAGCCTGGCCGCGTCAGGCGGCGGCGGTTCGGTTGAACGGCTCGCCGGACTTCAACATGGCGTGCATGATCACGGCCAGCTTGCGCGCGACGGCGACGGCTGCGCGCTTGAAGCCCAACTTTTCACGCAGCTTCAAGCCCCAGCGACGCAGGTCACTCTCGGCCTGCGCCCGCGTCAGGATGACGGTTGCGGCCTCATAGAGCAGGCCTCGGATATGGGCATCGCCGCGCCTCGAGATGTGGCCGTCATAATCGACCTCTCCAGATTGGTAGCGGCGGGTTGTAAGGCCGAGCCATGCCCCCACGGAGCGGGACTTGGAGAAGTTGGCCGGATCTTCGATGGCGGTGGCGAAAGAGGTTGCCGTGACCGCGCCCACGCCAGGGATCGACATGAGAAGCCGACAGGCCTGACTTTGTCGTGCGGCGCTCAGGAGTTGGCGCCCGAGCTCGGTTGCCCGCAGGCGGATGCCGCGCCACGCGTCCAGAATCGGGCGGATGACGCGCGCAAGCTCCTCCTTGTCGGCAAGCAGCCGCCGAACATGCTCCTCGAACTTGCCGCCCTTGCTTGATGGGACCAGCAGCCCGAACGTCTTCATCAGGCCACGGATCTGGTTTGAGAGCTCGGTGGTGATCCGGACCAGCTTGGTGCGCGCTGCGACCAAGGTCCGCATCAGCATGCTGTCATAGCCCTTCACCCGGACCTCGCGAAAGAAGCCGACCTCGGCCAGATGCGCCAGGCCGTCGGCGTCGTTCGCATCTGTTTTGTTCGGAGCCATGTCGAGCGCCGCCTTGGCATGCCGCGCGTCGATGCAGATCGCCGGAATGCCTTCTGCCGTCAGCGCATGGTAAAACCAAACCGACAATGGACCGGTCTCGAAGACGACCCGCTCAACTTCGGGCGCCCGCTTACGTATCACCTCAGCGAGAAGTCTTGGATCCGACGGGCACTTGCCGCGCCAGATCCGCTGGCCTGCCCGCCGCACGGATACCGCCGTCTATACTCGCCCATGGTTGTTCTCCATTCGATGCTTGGGCCCGGCCGCAAGTCGAGAGCCCGTTCGTCCATCTTATCGGGGAACAACCACCCGTTCGAACGGCCAGTAGAGGCTTGGAGGCGCCTCGCTCCCGCGATTACCCCATGTGTGAAAACGCGCTGTTGAGTTAGACTCCTGACGTTGCAGTCGGGAGGGAGTTGAGCCGCTTCGTCCAAGGTTCTGACCGGCGCCAGCCGACGCTGCTTCCTGATTGTCTTGACGACTATGTGGCCGATGAGAACCCGGTGCGGGTGGTCGACGTCTTCGTCGATGAACTGGACCTGAGGGCGCTGGACTTCGAGGGCGTGACACCGGCGGCGACGGGGCGGCCAGCCTACCACCCGGCGACGCTACTGAAGCTCTACATCTACGGCTACCTGAACAAGGTCCAGTCCAGCCGCCGCTTGGAGCGCGAGGCTCAGCGCAATGTCGAGCTGATGTGGCTGACCGGCCGACTGGCGCCTGACCACAAGACGATCGCCGACTTCCGGAAGGACAATGGCCCGGCCATCCAGGCCGCTTGCGCGCAGTTCGTGGTGCTGTGCCGTCAGATCGGTCTGTTCGGGAG
>NZ_JBFUIY010000080.1:0-7585 GCF_056401655.1 Allobosea sp. P4_E12
AGGCTGGCAGCTCGATAAAAAGATTGAGACGCCTCTCCATCCGACCCGATCATGAAGCGGCTCAGCGCCGACTTCGCAGAGAAGCCAGACCCCTGGCGGGAACTCATTATCGCGCAGCGTGGCGCAGAGGCTTGTCGGATAATCACCCAAAGCGATCGACGGCGGGCTCTATGACCCCGCCGTGGGCGCTTTTGCTTGACCCCTACCGCCCCAAAAGAGAAGGCCCGCCACCCCTTTCGGAGCAGCGGGCCATTTTCAACAGGGTAGCGTCAAACCGAGAGGCAGGAGCCACTCGAAGGCCGACACCGGTCATCCGCTCGATTTCGGGGGAAGCGGCAGGCCCGGCCCGCCGTCGCGCCGGCGCCTGGCGCTCAGGCGGCGATGGCTTTTTTTCGCTTCTTTACCGTTGGCGCAGCCAATGCCGCGGCTCGATCATTGGCTTCCTTCTCCAGGCGCTGTTGCTTCAGTTTAGCCGTGTTCGCATCACGGTGCCGGGCGAGGGTATCGGACTCCAACATGATCCGATTGCGCGCGAGCAATTGGGTCTGGGTCTTCAGAAAATTATTGTCGGCATCGACGCGCTGCTTTGAATGTTCAGCCATGTCCATCTCCTGTGCGGTATTCCGCTGTCGCCGGCAGTAACGAAAAAAGGCCAAGCAGAAGCTTGGCCTTCCCTCGAATGACTGTTTGTCGACGATGCCAGTACATCCGTGGTCATCGTCGAAGAAACAGTCAGATCATGCGGCTTGGAGCTGCTCGGCCGCCATCTTGCCGGACCTGTTGTCGCGGGCGACTTCGAAGCCGAGCTTCTGGCCTTCCTGCAAATCGCGCATTCCAGCGCGCTCGACGGCGGAGATGTGAACGAACACATCCTGGCTGCCGTCGTCAGGCTGAATGAAGCCAAAACCCTTGGTGGAATTGAACCATTTCACTGTGCCGGTGGTCATGAGAAACCCTCCTTTTGGCAAGACCTGTCGTTCGCCGAACGAATGTTCGGCGAGTTCAGAACGATTTCGAAAGGGGGAGTTCATCAGAGCCGCGCCGAAGCGCGAAAATAACAAGGACCGTCCAAGCAAATATCGACGAAAACCAATCTACACGTCGACACAGCCAATGTCAATGTTCGATTTAAGGCATCGAATAATACATGCAGTGCAAGGCAAAAGACTTACAAAATCAGGGAATATCTTTCGCTTTCGTCCTTTTTGAACTGCTAGGCCTACAGAGCGCAAAATTCGAAGGACCACACACAACCAGTAGGAGACGCGAGGATCGCGGATTCTTGGGGAAGCTATCCGCCTCAAGGCACGAATGTCCGGGTCTGGGCAGACAGCCAACTTCGGCTCTCCACCCAACTGCGACCTTCGGAACGTCTGCTAATGGGTAAGATCCCTGCGCGCCTAGAATCGATGAGGACAGTGCATTGATTGCGATGGTGGGAGCAATGTCTGCCAAACGAATGCTCGCGCAAATGGCGCCGTCTCGGACTCGCCGCTTACCGCAACTGATTGGCGGCGAATAGCAAGACGGCTGCATCATGTCCGGGCATTGTCTTGTGATGATGCGCAACCAGCCCACGCCCCGCGACCGCAATGACCGAGTTCTGCCGCGGTATCGCTGGCGGCCAATTCCTGTCGCGGCGCTAATTCCGACGATCGTCATCTGGCTTATGGTGTTCTACTGGGCCGCTCCGCTTTAATTCGCGCTGGGCACGCTCGGCATTGGTGGCTCGGCGATGAGGGCAGCCGCTGTGCTATCTGCGGCCTCCGTCACGAGACAGGCGTGCGAGAAGCCACCTGCCCTGATCGGTTCCCGTCGGACTAAGGGCGAGAATTGGAAAGCGTGATCCTGATCGCGATTATGATAAGCTAAACATTCGGGAACCCAGCGCGTGGGAGATTACTATGTTGGCGTTCTCCTTGCTAAGCACTCACGCCGGAATCCGGTTGGAAGGCGATTACACGTCACTGAGGGCACTTCGTGACGTTGTTCATGACATCAATGAGCGCTCACCCCTGATAAAGGATCGGGAGGGCTTATTCATCGCGCTTGCCTACGACCTCAGAAAAGCTTTCGAGCTGGAGCGAGACGTCATTCGCCCGCCTGCACACTGCAAGGAAATCGGAACCCGATATGGCGTGAATATCCTTTGGCCAGTCTTGCTGCTGCAACATCTAGTGCTGCGATCGTCTCTGGCCTTCATCGATCATGGCCCGCAACACCAAGCCTGCGCGTACATGCTCGAGGCGGTCATTGAAGACGCTTTGGAGGACGATTTCGGCGGCCATGCTGGAGTGATCAGAGAAGCCTGGAAGCAGACTGCAAGCTGCGTCGAATTTTTCGACGACCGCTATTCCGCGCGTTGCGCACTATTCTCGAGCTGGAACGCCGGCGACCGCAAAGGGGGCCTTGCCGATCTCCTTGCTAGCATGTCCCCCATGTTCGACCAGAGCCAGAAACTCAGTCCCTTCCATGGCCTTGTGACGCCGGCGATAATCGCGACGTGGGAGGGCGCCGAGTGGCCCGATCCGAAATGGTAAGCGGTCTAAATCTGGGCAGGCCCTAAGGAATTTGCCGGATGGCGTCCCGTCTCGGCTATCTGTTGTACTGGGTCGCGTCATGGATCGCCGTGATCGTGATCACCGCTGGAATCGTCGTTTGGCTCTACCTCGCTCGCCCGGACAAAGACCCCATTGGATTGGCAATCGCTGGCACAGGCATCATTATTTGGGTCGCGGCTCGTGCGGTCCGATATTGGCTTGCCGGTCGATAGACGCCGTACGCGAACCGTTCGACTTTATTGGAGCCGAACCGATGCCTGACGAACGCACCGAACTCGCGGTCGAAGCAGCTGCGAGAGCCTTCCATGAGAACGCCCGCGAGAAGCGGCAATTCCAGTGGGAGCAGTCGTCCGAAGAGTGGAGGCGGGACATCCGGGCTTTCGTACGCCCCATGGTCGAGGTCGCCTTACTCGCCTCTGATGCTTTCCTGGCAACCGCAATTCCCAAGATCTAAAGCCAGGAGACATTGGGTGACGGAAGCCAGCATTCACCCGCGAAACTGCTGCCCGGTTGCCCGGTAAGCGGCGAACGTTGGCCCCCCACGGGCGGTCCGCGTTTTAATTTCATCGGCGCCGTCGGGAATGTGCCTTCGGGGTCCGCTGACTGTCCCCATCCGGCTGTGTCGCAGATCATCCCGACGCACGAAAACCCAAGCAGGGACCCCCCGTTCCGATCAATCTAGCGAGTTGGAGGAACTGTGTCCGACGCGTAACGGGGTTTGGCTAATCGCGTACGGTCCTTGCCTAGGCCGGTCGCTTCGAGAAGCCCCTTCCGCTTGGCATCGTAATAGTACCCGGTCCGATAGTAGTGGCCGGCGCGGGCCTGGTCGCGACCGGCCACGAGCCAGGCTCCCCGCAGGTATTTGAGCCCGTAGGTGAGATTGACCTCGGGATCGAGCAACCCCGCTGCCGGGCCGGTGTAACCCATGCTGCGCGCCGTCGCATGCTTGATCTGCATCAATCCAAAATGACCACCGTTCTGGGCGGTTGGGCGAAAGTTGCTCTCGCGCTTGACGATTCGCCGGACCCAATCTGAGGGGAGTTCGTAATGCGCTGACTTCTGTTCGATGATCCGGTCGATGCCCGCGCGCGCTGGGCCGCCTGGTGACCGACGATCAACGGACTGTTCGCTGGAGTAAGCAAGTGGTTTCGCTGCCTCCGCGGAGGCGTCGTCCGTAACGATGCATCCTCCAACTCCGGCAGACAGTAAGGTGATACCGGCTGCAACGAGACGTCTTTGCCACGGCAATCTGACCTCCATCAGCTGATGAACCTGCTCACGGGGATACCAACTCTAGGCTCAACCGAATGTACGCCCACTGGCGGCAGTTCTGCGGCCGACGATCCGAACAGGTGACGTCGCACCTGAATCGTCTCATGCAGCCCAACTTGGATTTCGCGGCTATCATTCTCCCGACAAGTGAGCGTCGTGAAAACCCCGTAGGGCCAGCTTCTAAGGTGGCGTGCAACTACGGGGTCTTCGTCACCCGGCTACCAACCATACTGGGGGGCAGTCGCCGGGGAGCCAGTTGGACCTATGCATCTCCTGCCATCGAAGCGTGTGATGGCACCGTCGTGGGCGATGTTATGGTGATCCCTGAAGACAGCCTGGTCAAGCAAGGACAAGATCATACCTTGCGCCTTCGGACCCGAGCTCTTCGAGGAGACCCTCCTCTAATTAATGGCCTACCTGCGCAGCGGAGCTGTGAACGCCATTATCAACGCAGCCAGGCGCTCCTTCCGGGTGGGCAAGACAAGACAAGCATGGCCGATTTCTGTCCTTGCTTGACCAAGATGCCGATTGTCAGCACCATGCCGCATAGCACGACCTTGCCATGACAATCTCCGGCGGCAGGAAGTGGTGGTAGCGGATAGGCCGACACTAATCCAAGACTCCCCGGCACCCCCCTTCCCCGGGTGACACTGCCGGGTGCAGGAGACCCCGTAGCGCCAGGGCTCTCCCAAACTGGTGTCTACGGGGTTTTTCGCCAGATGTGTCAGGCGAAACCGACCGAACGGGATCGCCGCCGACGGAAAGCTGCGGCCTCCGCGGCTAGCGGCGATCATGTTTCGAGGAATGTGCCCCAGGCCGGTATCCCGTCGTTGAAACCGCTCGGCGCGGATCGACCGGCGCTGGAGGGTTCCTTGGGAGCGCAGGCGCACCGACTGGCTCTTGCGACGTGAGGTCGACAATCTCCCTCGTGCCTGCCTTCACCAGTACGGCGGTTGTTGCAATCAGCCTTTGCCTCCAATGTGTTATCGAAAAGCACGGAGACGATATGATTTTGTTCGAACAGCTCGCGTCCCGCATCAAAGGGCCTATGGCCGAGAACGAAGATTGGTGGCACCTCTGCTACGAGACCGACACTAACGAATTCTACGTCGAGCACGAGTGGAGCCACGTCCCCAGTAACGGGGTGCAGCTGAATAGCGGCACCGAAAAGCATGATGCAATGACATGGGTAGGACCGGGCGCCGAGCTCATTCCGAATGCCAGGAACCTGTTGCTGGAGCGGGCGAACGACATGCGAAAAGCTCGAAAGCGCCCCGTGGCATGATCGCAAACGCCCTCGGCCAGATGCGGGGCGGGCTGCAAGGAGAGTTTCCAGGTGGGCCAGATCATCTCAGCAAGTTGCGAGGCTTGCCATCTACAACGCGACGTCGTGATCGGGGGAACTAGGACGGCGTTTCGAGARCACTCGGCTTGGCCGTGCCACTGCACGAACTGCGTCGACCTTACCTCAGTGAACCTTCAGGTGGTGCCGTACCGTTGTCTCAGATGCGGATCAGAGGCGGTTGTGAAGTACGGCGATCCCGCAATATCCGACGTGTCTGGCCGTACTGTCGCGTCCTGGGATAAGGACACGCTTTCGAGCGGCCTTCATCTTTGTCCCAACTGTGAGAAGCGAACGCTGAGGTTTGGTGATGGTGTTCTCCAGCGGCCCCTTCGCATGTTCGACTAAACCGCGCGGTTTTTCGAGACGGCGGTCCTAGCCGGCGACTGAACCTACAATATTAAGCCATCGATCAACTGGTCGGTTCACTTAGTTTCGCTACTCGGTTCTACGCGCTGGAACAGCAGAGACTGCGTCAGCACCCTGTCGAATTTCTCGCGCCGGCAGTCAGCTTGATCGAGCTTTCCCGAACTGATGCCGGTCATGAAGATCCGAGACGTCTCCTCGCGTTCACTGGCGCGATAGCTGCGTGAACTTGGATGGCCTTTCGCGAACGTTTACGGTGCTCATGGCCCGGTCGTTTGGGCTGCCGGGGCGTTAATCGTAGCGATCGCCAGCTCGTCGCTGCTGGGGGCTGCCAAAACAGCAGCGACCGGTGCGGCGGCCGCAACTGGCGGCGCAGCCGCTCTGATCAGTCAGCAAGCGGCCCCCCTGGGTTCAGCCTTGGACGCCAGTTTGCCAGGCGATGCCCAGCGGCACCTAGATCGGCGGCCGCACATAAGGCGGAGCTTCGGGATCGAATTGCGTCCAACCTTCCCGCTCATAGGTGGTCCGGCGGTCGACCGCATCGATCGGTGTCGCGCCGTCCATGACTGCAACGATCGCCGGAGCCTGTTCCTCGTTTGCTCGAGCAGCCACAACGCTGCCGCCCCGCCTGACCGCCTCCGCATAGTAGTGGGCATCCTGCTGATCGACGCCAGACTTCGTCAGAGCGCCTACGAGGCCGCCGGCGACGGCACCGGTTGCAGCCCCCGCGGCAGTTGCGGCAAGCCAGCCAGCGGCGACTACAGGGCCAATGCCGGGGATCGCAATCAGGCCGAGCCCAGCGAGTAGCCCGGCAGCACCGCCGATCAAGCCGCCGACCCCGGCGCCCTCCCCTGCATGGTTCTCGCCATCGATATCCGCTCGGCGGCCAACAAAGCTAATATCGGAATCGACGACGCCGATATCCTTCAGCTTTCGAACTACGGATTCAGCTTGATCGTAGGTGTCGTACGAACGAGTGATTGTCTGGATCATGTGAAAGACCCTCTCAGTTGCGCGTGATATTGCCTCGACAATCGAGGCTCACGCCGCCTGGCCGCCATGAGTCGCCCTGCCCTGACAGACGCCATTGTCGTTCTTCCTGAGTTCGGACACGGCACCATTGGCCTCGAACCGGCTCTTCGCCTGGCCCTTGGTGAAGCTGTTTGAGCCGGGCAACGGCGCGTTGGTATCGGAACAGCAAATATTCTGTGCCCAAGAAACGGCACCGATAGGCACTTGTTCCATGGAAGGGATTGCGGGCATTCGCCCCTAGACCGAAGGCCAGGAGCCAAACCGGCGGCATCACCAAGGCGATGGTCACATACGCGCGGTTGCTAGTGGTACACGACAAGATCGTTTCGCCAATGACGAACCACAGGATTATCGCGTTCAAAATTTGGACTGAGCATTGCGCTTCTAAGTATCAATAGGTTAGAAGATAATTTAGCGAAATGTTTATTTTAGGAAGCGCCATGAACGAAGAAAACGACAATGTAATTGAGCTGACGGCGATGGTTGTTTCGGCCTATGTCGCGCATAATAACCTCCCGTCCGGGGATCTCGTGGCGCTAATCTCGAGCACCCACTCCGCGTTCACGGAGCTCGGCGCCAAACCCGAAGCCCCGCCCGAACCTATCGTACTTGTGCCCGCGGTTCCGATCAGGAAGTCCATAACTCCGGACGCCATCATCTGCCTGGAAGACGGAAAGGCGTTCAAATCTCTCAGGCGCCATCTGGGTACGGCTTACAATCTCACCCCTGAACAGTATCGCGCGAAATGGGGCCTGCCTCCAGACTATCCGATGGTCGCACCCAATTATTCCCAAGCCAGGGCAGCGCTCGCAAGAGCGTCAGGGTTGGGACGAAAGGCCAAAACTGAACCGGTCCCTCCCGTCGCTCCGAAGCCTGCCCGGGCCAAGCGTGGCTCGAAATCCGGGCCCAAGACCTGACGCATCCAAAGCTTGTTTGCCAAGCGCCGCGACGTCGATTGCATGAACTCGACGTCGCGCCATTCCGACACGCTTTTCCTCAACTGGGCGACGTC
>NZ_JBFUIY010000081.1:0-7542 GCF_056401655.1 Allobosea sp. P4_E12
GCTGTCGATGGCGCGATAGAGATACATCCACCGTCCGCGGACCTTGATGTACGTCTCGTCCGCATGCCACTTGGCGGTCACGGCGCGTTTGCGCCGGTTGAAGCGCTCAAGCAGCAATGGCGAGAAGTAGACGACCCAGCGGTGGATCGTGGAATGGTCGATGCTGATGCCGCGCTCGGCCATCATCTCCTTCAGGTCGCGCAGGCTCAGGCCGTAGGCCAGATACCAGCGAACACACAGCAGGATCACCGATCGGTCGAAATGACGGCCCTTGAACATCTGAAATCCCCCCGCCAATGGCTGAAAGCGGATGCCCTAATCTCCGTAACTGACGAGTTTGCAACAGAACCTGCTCCAGCTCTGGCAGCAACGCGGGCCGCCCCGCCTCATGCCGTAGAGCCCTCAGCTGCGGACGACGCGCCATTTCTGGCCGCGCTTTGGCCGCTCAAAAAAGCGCAGATTCTTGTCTTTCTGCCGCACGACGCGGCGTTCGCAGCCTTCGCAGTTCGTGCCCTTGGCATGGGTGACGATCTTGATCTCGGCGCCGCAGTCGAGACCATCGGCGACGCGGTAGAAGCCGGGAATGCCGAAGAACAAGGTGGAGAGCATCGTCCAGTCAGGCCCTGCGCCGGCGGAACGGCCACTTATTCCTGAAAAACCCGCTGCATCGGTTGCCGACACACCTACTTTGCCCGGACATAGTTCCCCGGGGCATCCTCGATCGGCTCAAGCTCGCCGTCGCCGATCGCCCTCGCAGCCACCCGCTTGCGATCCTTGGCTTCGACCCAGGCTTGCCAGTGGGGCCACCACGAACCCGGATGCTCGTCGGCGGATTCAAGCCACCCCTCGAGCGAGCCATCCGCTGGGCCTCCGGTCCAATGCTGATAGCGGTTTTTCGCGGGCGGGTTGATCACGCCGGCGATGTGCCCCGAGCCAGCCAGCACGAACGTCACCGGACCTCCGAAGCAGCCCGCGCCCGCAAAGACGGATCGTGGTGGGGCGATGTGATCCTCGCGAGCGGCGAGATGGTAGATCGGGATGGTCACCGCGGACAGATCGAGCCTAGTGCCATCGAATTCCATCCGGCCCTCGGAGAGATCGTTCTCGAGGTAGCAGCGCCGGAGATAGAAGCTGTGGTTGGCCGCCGGCATGCGCGTGGAATCCGAATTCCAGTACAGCAGGTCGAAGGGAAGCGGCTCCTGTCCCTTCTGATAGACGTTGACGATGTAGGGCCATATCAGGTCGTTTGAACGCAGGAGATTGAAGATGGTCGCCATTTTGCTGCTGTCGAGGTAACCGCGCTGGGCCATGTCCCGTTCAATCGCTCTGATCTGCTCCTCGTCCGAAAAGACCTTCAGGTCTCCAGCATGCCGGAAGTCCACCTGCGTCGTGAAGAATGTCGCGCTCTTGATCCGCTCGTCGCCCGTCGCGCCCATGTAGGCCAGGGTTGCGGAAAGCAGTGTGCCCCCGACACAGTATCCGACGGCATTCACGGGCTTCTCGCCCGTGGCCTTCTCGACTGCGTCGAGAGCCTCGAGGATGCCCTCGTGCATGTAGTCCTCGAAGGATTTGCCCGCGAGGGTTTCGTCCGGGTTGACCCAGGAGATGATGAAGGTGGTGTGCCCCTGCTCTACGGCCCACTTAACGAAGCTCTTCTCCGGGTTGAGGTCGAGGATGTAGAACTTGTTGATCCAGGGCGGCACGATGAGAAGAGGACGCTTGAGTACCTTCTCCGTGGCAGGCTCGTACTGGATCAGTTGCATGAGCGGGTTCTGGTAGACGACCTTTCCGGGCGTGACCGCGAGATTGCGGCCGATCTCGAACTTACTGGGGTCCGTCTGCCTGATCTTGAGCGTCCCGCTCCCGCGCTGGATATCCTCTGCCAGCAACTGCATGCCGCGAACCAGGTTTTCCCCATCCGAAGCGAAGGTTTCTCGCAGGAGTTCAGGGTTGGAAAACACCCAGTTCGAGGGCGCGATCGCATTGACGATTTGCTTTGTATAAAACCGCGCCTTTCGCTCGGTTTCGGCATCAAGTCCTTCCGCCTCGCCGACTAGGCTTTCCGCCCAGTGGGACGTGATCAGGTACGATTGCCTCATCAGGTCGAAATATGGGTTCTCCGTCCATGCAGGATCTTTGAACCGATTGTCCCTGGAGGCGGAAGCAGCCACCTCGCCACCTCCCATGCCCACCGCCTGAAGCAAGGATGAACTCCAGAGGTCGGCGTACGATTGCCAGAGCTTCGTCTGGGCTGCGAACATGGTTCCCGGCTGCGTCATCCACGCCTGTTGAACCTGTGCGAATGTCTTCGCGATCGGCGCGAACTCTTCGGATACGGCGAATTGTGCAGGGGCGCTGATCTGAGGCTGTAGATATGCCGAGACCGCTTTCGCTGTCTCGCCGACAAGTTGAGCCATATTGCTCGCAAAGCGCTGGGGGTCACGGACCTCGAAACCGAAGTTCCGTGCCGTTTTATCCAACTCGGATCCAGCCATGGCCTGTCTCCTCGACCTTCGAAGATGCCAACTGACTACGTGAACAACGCCTACTTCATCGGAGAACCTTTAACAGGGAGCCTCAAAAAGTTGCGAGTATGATGATCATGTTCGCTTCTTGTTTTCCGGGCGAGTGCTTGACCAGGTTCTGTCCCTTTGCGAGGAGGAGGCATGGCGTCTGGCAAGACATTCGATAGCAAATGCATCGCCGCACTTGGGGCGGAGCGGCTCGCCCAAATCCTGTTCGAACTGGCGGAAGGCGATGCAGCGATCAAGAGACGCCTTCGACTGGAACTGGCCAGCAGCGTCGGCGCGGATCAGGTTGCCGGGGAAATTCGCAAGCGACTGGCGACGATAGCCAAATCTCGTTCTTTGATCGACTGGCACAAGATGCACGCTTTTGTGCAGGACCTTGAAGCTCAGCGCCAGGCGATCGTGACCCATGTCGCGCCGAATCAGCCGTCGGAAGCCTTCGATCTGCTCTGGCAGTTCCTGGGGCTGGCGCCGGCTATTCACGAGCGGTGCGACGACAGCAACGGGATAGTTGGCGGCATCATGAGCGAAGCGCTCGAAGATCTGGGGCGAGCGGCGCAGACTGCGAAACCCGCGTCGGACATGCTGGCCGAGAAAGTTTTCGCCGGCGTTTGCGCGAATGGTTACGGGCAATTCGATCAACTCGTCACCCTGATGGCTGGGCCGTTGGGGCAGGAAGGGCTGATGATTCTCAAGGAGAAGTTCGAGGCTCTGGCGGCCGATCCGCCAAAGCCCGTCGGCAAGGGCGAACGGCGCCCGATCGGCTGGTCCTCGTCGCGCGGGGCAATGTATGAGGACGAATTTGCGATCCGTCGTCATGCTCGTCTCGTTCAATCGGCACTGACCGAGATAGCGGATGCTCTGGGCGATGTGGACGGCTATGTCTCGCGGTTTTCCAAGGAAGAGCAGGCCAATCCCGCGATTGCTGCCGGGATGGCAGAGCGGTTGCTGGCTGCGGGCCGGGCCGGCGACGCGATGGCAGCGCTCACGAAGGCGGAAACGCTGCGGAAGACGAGCGGGTATTGGCCCGATTGGGACCGGGTTCGGATCCATACGCTGGATGCCTTGGGGCGGGTGGACGAGGCACAGCGTGTGCGCTGGTCTCTTTTCGAGAAACTGCTGCATGCGGATTATTTGAAAGCTTACCTCAAGCGGCTGCCGGATTTTGATAACGACGAAGCCGAGGAGCGTGCCTTTGCTCATGCCGGGACTTTCGCGGATTTTCATCAGGGGCTGGGTTTTCTGATCGAGTGGCCCGCGCCTGAGGCCGCAGCGAAAATGATCCTCGCTCGCCATTCCGAACTTGACGGTGATCACTACGGCCGTCTGACGGACGCGGCCGAGGCGCTTGAGGTAAAATACCCGTTGGCTACGACTTTGGCGCTAAGAGCGATGATCGACTTCGCGCTCGATAAGGCCCGCGCCAAGCGTTATCCCCACKCGGCCCGGCACCTGCATACCTGTGCTGAGCTTGTAAGACGGATCGAAGATTACAACGGGCATACCGATCACGATACCTACGTTGCGACGCTCAAGGCGAAGCATGGCCGCAAGAGCGGTTTCTGGGACGCGCGATGATCCCTGTGCTCGGGGGATGATGCCGAGCCGGCGATGCCGGTTTTGGGCTGACGATCAGCGCGGCAGAGTTTGCTGCGTTGTCGATCTGGCGTCTGAAGCGGTCCGTTCCGCGGCAGGGCGTCGAGTTCTCATCTGCGCTCTACGCCACGGTCGGGTACTCGGATCGGTCTCAATGGCCACTCGCATGCCTACAACGGCCCGCTTGGCATCAAAGTGAGTTGGTAGCGCAGCCTGCCTAAAAGTTGTGAGCGTTCCGAATTCCATTGCTAAAGAAGGCGCCGCGAGCGGTGAACCTCTAAAGGGCGATTTCGTTGCCGGTCGGCGGCKGTATCTTCCGCTCCCGAACCATCGTTAGCGAACCTTCGACGCCGCACGTGGGATTCTGATGGCCTGGGCGACCGCTGCGGCGATCTTCTGCGCTACGCCACTTTCGAGATCGATGATGTTCCCGGAATGCAGGTCGGCCTCGTAAACAGCGGACCAGCGAATGGCGGCCGTTTCTCCATCTACGAGCCGGCTGGTTATTCTGAGCTTGTTATCGGCAGCACGGATCATCCCCTCAAGGATGTGCCGGGCGCCGAGCTGACGCCGGGCAGCGGATGATCGCTGCGCCAGGTCATCGGAAGCCTCGCTTCGGACGATTGTCAGCCCCTGAAACGTAGCGAGCTGCGAGAGCATCTCTTCGGAAAGGCCGGCAGCAAAAACACCGGCGTCTGGCGTTGGGGACAGGTTGACGAATGGCTTTACGAGAAGAGAGAGACCCGGGGTGCTTGTCGATGAAGCAGCCGGTCGTGATGAATCCCCCATTACCATGACTGTCACAACGGTACCGAACGCCAGCGCAGTAACCGAGCCGATGAGCCAGGGGCGTCTGAGCCAGCCGAAGAAGTCTGGACGGGGTTGGGATAGCGGCTGCGGTTCGGTCAATGAGAGGGGTTGGGCAAGCAACTGATCGCCCAATCGCCATGCAAAGCTCGGCACGTAGCTTCCCTTGGGAATTTCGATCAGGACCCGGTCTGTCTTGCCTTCAAGAAAGTAATATCGCTCCAATGCGCGCCGGAGCCGACCGGCCTCGATGCGCACGACCGGATCGTTCAAAATGTCGATATTCGCATCCCGCCCGAAGACTTCGACCGCGATCGAATAGGCCTTTATGCGGTCGGCCCGGCCAGCGAGCGTCTCCTCAATCACATAGGACAGAAACCGCCGCAGCCGATCCGGAGTGCTGAAATCGCGGCTTGCCAAAATGCAATGCAGTTGCGCGCGGATATCGGCTTCGCATGGCGCGGGTCGCGGTTGGGAACGCGAGGCATCAGGAACAAAACTCGATGTCACTTGCCGGTTCATGGAGTTAATTCTCCCGCTCATCAATCCCGGCATGCGCATGATGTTCAGATGGGGCGATCACTGCGATCCCACTTAAGGGTATTCGCTCAGATTTCTACACCCCTTAAATCGCATCGGGCAATATTTGTTGCTTAAATATTCGCCAAATTTCGGACGAACTATGGTGGCGCGCTGCGGCAATAATGCGGTCGACGCGCGGGCTTGACCCTCCGTCCCGCCTTTGACATTCCGTCCCAGCTGGATGTTCCAAATTCATTCTTGTTCCGTACTAATTACAGTGCCAGCGGCCAGTATGGCTGATGCGGTCGCCGCAAGGCTTTGCGTGGCGACGACCCCGGAAAAGCGGAGCGGTTCACAGATGTTCCGATCTTTGATGCGGTGCAGAGGGCGCGTGCGGGAAGATCGGACCGCCGATATCGCTGACTTGCTCTCGACCAGCGAAGGAATTCGTCTCGTCAAAGCCTTCTTGAAGGCCGAAAGCACGGCGAAGCGCCAGCGGATCGTTGCCGTGGTTAAAGGCATTGAATGCCGATCCCGCTGGGATCGGCGATGAAATCGGGTCTCAGGGATAGCGCAAGTACAATCGGGCCGCAGCGCGCGATGACCCCAGCTAAGACTATATGACGTATCGTCATGTAGTGCGCGCGTGCGGTCTCGTCTTATCGTGGCTGTATCGTCGTGATGTCACCGGTTAACCAATCTCAGTCGCCCCGAACGGGCAGGTGCAAATCCCCGTCGACGAGCCGATATACATGTGCTTACATCGCTTAGATGCCAAATATTGGTTTGACTACGTGCTGAATATTATACGATTCGCTACGCCTATCGGTCAGCTGAAAGGTTATTGGCATGGCGACCTTAAAGGAGAACCGGTGTGCTAACGAAATTCTAGCATCGCCCCCGGCAAATCAGAGAAATTACAAATGGCTTCGGCCCGAGGGAGACGATGACGATAGTTTTGGGCGAGGGATTATTTGGGGAGCTGCGATATCGTTCCTGCTCTGGGGAGGGATGGCGTGGGCCTGGTACACTATCTTTCGATGACGGCACCGCATGCGTGATTTATCGCGCATGAGCACTCAGCAAGAGCATCGATGACCTGAACTGGAGTGACTTTCCCAACCGCGACGGAAAACACGCCTGGCTGAGGGGCAGGCGCGAACTGAAGTTTCTGAGTTGGGTGCAGCAGCACCCAATGAGTTGCGCTGCTCCTCACGCCGGTGGGTGCGTCCGTCGCCGCTTGTCGCGGCGCTCCCCGCGCCCCGTACGCCTGTCCCCCGCCGCTCCATGCCGGAGGTCTGGCCCTCAGAATTCGAGACTGTCAGGGCCGTAGCATTCGCAGCAAGGCCGAGCGCGGCTGCCGACCACCAGAAGGAAAAGGCATGTCGGCGAGAGATCCCGTCCGGATTGAAGACTTCGCTCATGGGAAAGCTCCTTGGGATCTATCAACCGTCTTTGCCGCCCCCTGTCGCCCCAGATCACTAAGGTTGGCGTATTATAAGGCCACTTTTCACCTGCTCGAGCCTTCATAACCGACCGTTCTTGGGCCCGTGCAGCGTCTCGCTCAAGATTATTCGCCCAACCCCGGCGGAAGGTTTCCGCTTCGACCAATAATCGCCCACCCGAATACAGGCATTGTCTGCCGAGATCACGAGAACTCCGATGCAACGGCACACGGGCGCCCCGTTGAAACGGTAAGCTCTGGACAGTCCAATGTCCTTATTCACGTAGAGCCAAGTGATCTAAATGCCGCATTCCGGAATATTCGGGACTTCATCGGGGCATGGCGCTGATTATTCGGGTTCACTGCAGTTGCCTGGTGTGAAACATGTAACGTGGCCTACCCCTAAACTCGGAGAGCATCATGCGATTAGGACTTGTATCCACCGCCGTTCTTGCGACGTGCCTGGCAACGTCGGCCTTCTCCGCCGACCTTCCCAGCCGCCAGGCGCCGCCTCCCCCGATCGTCTACGCGCCCCTGTTCACCTGGGCTGGTCTTTATGTCGGTCTCAACGCCGGCGTGGGCTGGGCTGACTCGGGCGAGATCGCCGTCAACGGGCCGACTGCTGGCTCTTCCAGCGTCCTGAGC
>NZ_JBFUIY010000082.1:0-7329 GCF_056401655.1 Allobosea sp. P4_E12
GTCCCATGGGCGCATCGGATGTGGTGGTCCTTTTGCGCCACTTGAGCACAGTCTTCGGATTCAAGCCGTAGCGGACGGCAAGGGCCCGGCTGCTCTCTTTCGACCCTTGGAGCTCGGCTCGAACACGCGCCGTCGTGCGGGCGCTGCCATGAAGAACGCTTCCCATAATGCATCCTCCTCCTGACGACTCAGGATCGATGATGCACCATCAGATTTCGGGACTACACATCTAGAGCGCCTCGCCTCTGAGCAGGCGCGGCGGGTCCCCTGCCAGTCCCGCCGCCTCGCGGATGAAGAAGCGCTTCAGCCCTGGCATCCGATCGACCAGCCCGAGCCCGAAATCGCGAGCCAGGCGGAATGGCGTTACGTCATTTGAAAACAGCCGATTGAGCCCGTCCGTCACCGCGCCCATCGCAACCGTGTCGAAACGCCGGGCGCTTTCATAACCTTCGAGAACGTCGGCGCTGCCTGGATCGAGCCCAAGCCGCGCGGCATCGACGATGGCCTCAGCCAGGGCCGCGACATCCTTCAGCCCGAGATTGAGCCCCTGGCCGGCAATCGGATGGATCAGGTGAGCGGCGTCACCAAGCAGCGCCAGCCTGTCGCCGACGAAGCGACGCGCCACGCCAAAGCCGAGCGGCATCGCCGTGACCTTGCTCTCCAGTGCAAGCTCCCCAAGCTCCAGTCCGAAGCGCCGCTCGATCTCGTCGAGCATATCGGCCTCGTCGAGCGAGAGCAGCGCCGCGACATTCTCCTCGCGCTCCGTCCAGACGATCGAAGAGCGGTGGCCGAGCCTGCCGCCGTCGCTGAGCGGGAGGATCGCAARGGGCCCGGATGGCAGGAAATGTTCGACGGCCCGCCCGTCATGCGGCCGCTCATGGCTCAGCGTCGCAACCAGCCCGGACTGGTGGTAGGACCAGCCGACCCAACCGATGCCGGCGCGTTCGCGGAGCCGCGACCGCGCGCCATCCGCAGCCACGAGCAGCAACGCCCCAATGCGCTCGCCGCCCGCATAGGTGATCTCGATGGTATCGTCCTGCGCATCGAAACCGCGAACGCCTTCCGGCCGCATCTCGACATTCGCTTCACGGCAGGCGCTCAACAGCGCCGTCATCAGCGCCATGTTCTCGACCATATGGGCGAAGGATTGTCCGGGCTCGATCTCGCCGTCAAAGGTCAGGAAGACCGGACGCACCACGTCTGGATTGCGGCTGTCGGTCACCACCATTTCGGTCATCGCGGCAGAACTGCCTGCAACGGCCTCCCAGACGCCCAGCACCTCCAGCATGTTGCGTGCAGCCGCCGCCACGGCGTAGGCGCGGTTGTCCTGACGCGGCGGTGCCGCAAGCGCCGGGTCCGCCAGGACGATTGCATAAGCCTCGCCGAGCGCCCGTTTCAGCGCCAGCGCCAGCGAAAGCCCGGCGATGCCGCCACCCGCGATCACGATCCGCCTTCCGGAATGGCCGGTCTGCTGCCCCATCGTCCTGCTCCTGCGCCTCATGCCGACCACGCCTGGACCAGCGCTTGACGACGCCCGGTGCGTCGGTGCTGATGCGGAGGATACGGCGGAACCGTCTTCGGCTCAGCCGGCCCGCCCGTCAATCCGCCCGCCAGTCGAGCCTGAAGAACCATGTCCCAGATCAGCGACTCCCTGATGTCGATCCTCGACCTCGAGCGGCTCGAGCGCAATCTGTTCCGCGGTCGCAGCCCCAAGATCGGCTGGCAGCGGGTCTTCGGCGGGCAGGTCATCGGGCAGGCCCTCTACGCCGCCTGCCAGACAGTGGAAGGCCGCCAGCCGCACTCGCTGCACGCCTACTTCCTGCTGCCGGGCGACCCCGAGACTCCGATCATTTACGAGGTCGAAAGGCTCCGCGACGGCCGCTCGTTTACGACGCGGCGCGTGCTGGCGATCCAGCATGGCGAGGCGATCTTCTCGATGTCCGCCTCGTTCCAGGCTGAAGAACCCGGCTATGAGCATCAGATGCCGATGCCGGACGTGCCGATGCCGGAGGAACTGCCGAACCGGGAGGAGATGCAGCGCAGCGTGCTGCCGCATATGCCCGAAGCCGTGCGCGCCTATTACCAGCGCGAGCGGCCGATCGAGATTCGGCCCGTCGAGCTCCAGCGCTACGTCACAGGCGAGAAGATGGAGCCGAAGTTCAATGTCTGGATCCGCTCGATGCAGCCTTTGCCCGACGATCCGGCGGTTCATCAAAGCGTGCTTGCCTATGCTTCGGATCTGATGCTGCTCGATTCGAGCCTCATCGCGCATGGCAAGACCGTGTTCGACAAGCAGATCCAGGGCGCGAGCCTCGATCATGCGCTCTGGTTTCATCGCCCCTTCCGCGCCGATGACTGGCTGCTCTATGCTCAGGACAGCCCCTCGACCTCGGGCGCGCGCGGGTTCTCCCGCGGCCTTGTTTTCGATCGCCATGGCAAGCTCGTCGCGTCCGTGGCGCAGGAAGGCCTGATCCGGCCGCGTCCGGACCGCGAATGAGCGCTTTCTAAGCAGAAGCACAGCAACCAAGCATTTGCCTGTTTATTAGGCAATCACCCCGCACCGAGTGGTGCGACGGGGCGTTTTTCCTTGCGTCATCCCCTCATGATCCCCCTCCGGCAGTTGGCACGGGCCTTGAATTGACCGGCCGTGACGTGTGTCGGGCTCCCGGCGCGCGCGGAGCGCAACGCGATCGCCGGGGCTGACATCCGGGCGGCGGAAACGGGGAAACCCAAGCATGAAAATCGTGATGGCTGTCATCAAGCCGTTCAAGCTGGAGGAGGTGCGCGACGGGCTCACCGCCATCGGCGTGCATGGCCTGACCGTGACCGAGGTGAAGGGATATGGCCGGCAGAAGGGCCATACCGAGATTTATCGCGGTGCCGAATATGCCGTGAGCTTCCTGCCGAAGATCAAGATCGAAGTCGCCGTCTCGGACGAACTCGTCGGCAAGGTGATCGAGGCGATCACCGCCGCAGCCCGTACCGGCCAGATCGGCGACGGCAAGATCTTCGTATCGTCGATCGAGAAGGCCGTCCGCATCCGCACAGGCGAGACCGACGGCGACGCCCTCTGATCCTCTCGATCCTTCAGTCCAGGAGTTTCAACCGATGAATTTCAAGACCCCATTGCGGGCCGGGCTGGTCGGAGCGGTGCTCGCCGCGACCACGGCGGTCGCGCTGGCCCAGACAGCGGCGGCTCCCGCCGCGCCGGTGCCGAACAAGGGCGATACCGCCTTCATGATGAGCTCGACCGTGCTCGTGCTGCTGATGACGATTCCCGGCCTCGCCCTGTTCTATGGCGGCCTGGTGCGCAGCAAGAACATGCTCTCGGTGCTGACCCAGGTCTTCGCCATCGTCTGCATGGTCAGCCTGCTCTGGGTGATCTACGGCTACTCCCTCGCCTTCACCCACGGCGGCGGCCTGAACGATTTCGTCGGCGGCTTCTCGAAAGCCTTCCTGCGCGGCGTCGACGGCAACTCGGTCGCGGCGACCTTCTCGAACGGCGTCGTCATCCCCGAATACGTCTACATCTGCTTTCAGATGACCTTCGCCTGCATCACGCCGGCCCTGATCGTTGGCGCCTTCGCCGAGCGCATCAAGTTCTCGGCGCTGATGCTGTTCACCGCCCTCTGGGTGACCTTCATCTATTTCCCGATGGCCCATATGGTCTGGTACTGGGGCGGTCCCGATGCCGTCGGCAATGCGGCCAAGGCTGTCGCTGAGGCGGGCCCCGATGCCAAGGCGGCCGCAACCGCGGCGCTCGACGCGGTCAACGCCGATGCCGGCATGCTCTTCAAATGGGGTGCGCTCGACTTCGCCGGCGGCACCGTCGTCCACATCAACGCGGGCATCGCCGGCCTCGTCGGCTGCATGCTGCTCGGCAAGCGCGTCGGCTACGGTAAGGAATTGATGGCCCCGCACTCGCTGACCATGACGCTGATCGGCGCAGCCCTGCTCTGGGTCGGCTGGTTCGGCTTCAATGCCGGCTCGAATCTCGAGGCCAACGGCACCGCCGCGCTTGCCATGATGAACACCTTCGTCGCCACGGCGGCAGCCGCGCTCGGCTGGCTCTTCGTCGAATGGGCGGCCAAGGGCAAACCCTCGCTGCTCGGTATGGTCTCGGGCGCGGTTGCCGGTCTCGTCGCCGTCACGCCGGCCGCTGGCTTCGCAGGCCCGATGGGCTCGATCGTGCTCGGCCTCGTCGCTGGCGCCGTCTGCTTCGTCTTCTGCTCCACCGTCAAGAATGCGCTCGGCTACGACGATTCGCTCGACGTGTTCGGCATCCACTGCGTCGGCGGCATCATCGGCGCCCTGGCCACCGGCATCCTGGTCAATCAGGCGCTCGGCGGCGGCGGCATCCCGGACTATGTCTCCAAGCCGGGCGAGCTCGTCACCGCGGCCTATGAATTCGGGCCGGCATTCGTGGCTCAGGCCAAGGCCGTTCTGTTCACGCTCGTCTTCAGCGGCGTCGGCTCACTGATCCTCTACAAGATCGTCGACGTCGTCGTCGGTCTGCGCGTCACCACGGATCAGGAGCGCGAAGGCCTCGACATCGCCGAGCACGGCGAGCGCGCCTACAGCATGTAAGCGTCTCCGGCCGCTTCACGTGAAACAGGCCTCGGCGGTCTCCCGCCGGGGCCTTTCTCACGGTAACTCCGCCCGCAGAAGCAGGCCGATCGATCCGCCGGCGAGGCGCTCCCCTTCAAGGTTAAGCGGGTCTTAACCTGACCTTCATACCCTGATCGCTGGAGGCCGGTATGATGCGGCCTGTAGTCCTGTGGAAGGCGGCCCGGCCGGCATGCGAACAATCCGACGCTCCTCATCCCTGATCGATCGCCTGCCCGATCCCGCGCGGGAATTCCTGTCGCGACGGACGTCGGAGATGGTCGGGCTCGGGCTGCTGGCGCTGACAGCGGCCATCGCACTCGCGCTTGCGACCTGGGCCGCTGAAGACCCCAGCCTCAACAACGCCACCGGCGGCGCCGTCAACAACCTGCTCGGGCGCCCGGGTGCGATGATCGCCGATCTGACCATGCAGATGATCGGGCTCGGCGTCATCGCCATGCTCTTCCCGCCGCTGATCTGGGCGCTGCGCCTGATGCGCTTCCACCTGTTCGATCGCGGCGCGCTCAAGCTCGGTCTCTGGGTTGTCGGTATCGTCGCGACGGCGGCCGTCGCGAGCGCCCTTCCGGCGACGCCGCGCTGGCCCTTGCCCACCGGGATGGGCGGCGTGATCGGCGACGGCCTGCTGTTTGGGACGCGCAATCTCGTCGGCATCGCAGGCAGCGCCCTCGGCGGCCTTGTCGCTTTTCTCTATGCCGGTATAGCAATTCTCGCCGTGACCGCCGCCGCGGGCTTCGGCTTCGTCACCGACGAAGATCCGGTCAATGACAGCGACGACGAAGACGAGTCCTGGGCCGAGACCGAGGAGCGTCGCGACGACGAGCCCGGTTTCGCCGTCATCCTTGTCGGCTGGCTTGCCCATGGCGCAATGGCGCTCAAGGGCGCGATCCTGCGTCGCCTGCCGCACCCGCCGGAACCGGCCGTCAGCGCCACTGGCTCCGCTGGCAACCAGCCCGTCAGCCGCGTACGCCGCGAACCGCAGTTCAACGAAGCTGCGGCCCGCGCTGCCCCTCCAGTCTTCGCCCCCGAGCCGTTGCCCAGCCCGCGTCCGGCCAGTCGCGTCGTCGACTTTCCCGATGGCGATATCGACGATGATGATGAACCGCAGGACCTGCGCGATCTCAATGCTCCGCGCGTCACCGCCCGGCCCGCTGCTCCCAAGCCTGGCAAGCGTCTGTCGCGCGAGGCCCAGCCGTCCCTGCTCGATCGCGATCATTTCGAGCTGCCGCCGCTGACCTATCTTGCCGAACCGAAGAAGGTCCCCTCGACAGCCATCTCGACGGATGCACTGGAGCAGAATGCGACCCTGCTCGAAGGGGTGCTCGAGGACTTTGGCGTGCGCGGCGAGATCAGCCAGGTTCGCCCGGGCCCTGTCGTGACGCTSTACGAGCTYGAGCCGGCGCCGGGSAYCAAGTCGTCGCGGGTGATCTCGCTGGCCGACGACATCGCSCGCTCGATGAGCGCGATCTCGGCGCGTGTCGCCGTYGTCCAGGGCAAGAACGCGATCGGCATCGAACTGCCCAATGCCAAGCGCGAGACCGTCTTCCTGCGCGAGCTGCTCGCCAGCCAGGATTTCGAATCGACCAAGCACAAGCTGGCGCTYTGCCTCGGCAAGACCATCGGCGGCGAGCCGGTGATCGCCGATCTTGCCCGCATGCCGCATCTGCTCGTCGCCGGCACCACCGGCTCGGGCAAGTCGGTCGCGATCAACACCATGATCCTGTCGATCCTCTACCGGCTSAMSCCCGMRCAGTGCCGGCTGATCATGGTCGAYCCCAAGATGCTCGAGCTCTCCGTCTATGACGGCATCCCGCATCTGCTCACCCCCGTCGTCACCGACCCGAAGAAGGCGGTGGTCGCGCTGAAATGGGCGGTGCGCGAGATGGAGGAGCGCTACAAGAAGATGTCGARGCTCGGYGTGCGCAACATCGACGGCTTCAATGTCCGGGTCGGCGAGGCGCTGGCTGCCGGCGAGATCATCACRCGCACCGTGCAGACCGGCTTCGACAAGCATTCCGGCGAGGCGATCTACGAAGAAGAGGTGATGGATCTGGGGCCCCTGCCCTATATCGTCGTCATCGTCGACGAGATGGCCGACCTGATGATGGTCGCCGGCAAGGAAATCGAGGGCACGATCCAGCGCCTGGCGCAGATGGCGCGCGCCGCCGGCATCCATGTCGTGCTGGCGACCCAGCGGCCCTCGGTCGACGTCATCACCGGCACGATCAARGCCAATTTCCCGACCCGCATCTCGTTCCAGGTCACCTCGAAGATCGACAGCCGCACCATTCTCGGCGAGATGGGCGCCGAGCAGCTGCTCGGCCAGGGCGACATGCTCTACATGGCCGGYGGCGGCCGCATCACCCGCGTGCACGGGCCGTTCGTCTCGGATGCCGAGGTCGAGAAGGTCGTGGCGCATCTGAAGACGCAAGGCCGGCCGGACTATCTCGACGCGGTCACCGCCGAGGAGGAGGCCGGCAGCGATGACGAGGATGGCGGCGCCGTCTTCGACAAGAGCGGCATGGGCCAGGCCGAGAGCGAGGATCCCTACGACCAGGCGGTCGCGGTCGTGCTGCGCGACAAGAAGGCCTCGACCTCGTATATCCAGCGCCGCCTGCAGATCGGCTACAACCGCGCCGCCTCGATCATGGAGCGCATGGAGAACGAGGGCATCGTCGGCCCCGCCAACCACGCCGGCAAGCGAGA
>NZ_JBFUIY010000083.1:0-7326 GCF_056401655.1 Allobosea sp. P4_E12
ATATGATCCTTGAGCGCGACGTCGGAACGCCGCCCACCGCCGCCCCCGCGACCGCCGCCTCCACGCCCACCGCCGCCACCCATGCGCGCGCCACCGCCGCCGCCCATGCGTGCCCCGCCGCCGCCAAACCCGCCGCCCCCCGCTCTGGGACCACCGCCAAATCCGCCGCCACCCATCCGCGCTCCGGCATGAGCGAAGCTCGTCTGTCCGCGCTGGGATTGCAGATTGGCTGCCCTGCCGGGCTGCATGTTGCCGAAGGCATTGTCGCGGCGCGGCCCACCCGCCCGATTGACGTTGCCGCCGCCGGGACGATTGGCCTGCGCCGGCCTTTGCGCGTTCGGACGGTTCTGGCGTGCGCGGTCGGCGGTGGCAGGACGGTTCCCTGCCCCGCGATCGGGACGCGCTGCACCGGCGCCGGCATTGGGGCGATTGCCGGCATTGGGKCGGTCAGGCCGATTGGCCCCCTGCCCGCGATCCGGCCGGTTGCCAGCTCCGGTGTTGGGGCGATCGGGCCGGTCCGGGCGGGCCTGRTTTCCGTCCCGCCCGCGAAAGTCCATGCGKCCGTCGCTGCCCGGRCGCGAGGTGTTCGCAAACCGCTGCTGAACCTGCGAATTGCCGTATCTGACCCCYTGGCGATGCTGCGGATTGTGCTGCCAGTGCGTCACGCGATCGCGGTTGATATTGATGTTGTTGTTGTTCCAGTTGATGTTGCCGCCCCAATAGCCGCCGGTCGCCCAGCGTCCGAGCGCGTAGGCGGTGCCGAAGGCGAGACCGGTCGCAACGACGCCGGCCGCTATGTAGCCCGTGTAGGGAAAGTAGTAGGGCGGATATTCCGGATAGGGCCAGGAGCCGTAGACGACGCTGGGCTCATAGTACGGCACATAGATGGTGTCCGGTGCCGTCGGCGCGATCGCGATGGTCTGCCTTGCGCCCTCCTGCTGCACGGTCACCGTCTGCTGCGTACCCGAGGTGAGCTTCTTGTTCTCGTAGGCCCGCGACCTCATCCGCTGGACAGCGTCCATGACGTCGGTTTCCTGAGCGAGAACGGCATCGCCGAGCTTCCGCGTCCAGTCCAGGTTCTTGCTCATCATCTCCAGCACAGACGGCGTGGCGACCAATGCCTTGACGCTRTCGTCCCAGGCCTGTTTCTCCGCGGCGGCCTTGAGKGCGTCKCCCTTGAGCTTCTTGTTCTCGGCAGCCCAGCGCTGGGCCTGTACGACTTCGAGCGGATAGGTCGAGGCCATCAGCACCTGAGCCAGCAGGGTGTCCGGATAGAGCGCCACGGGAGCGAGGAGCGCGTCGAGCTGCGCTGTCGCGAGCAGGGCCTGATCGACCGGCAGGGCCGCGGGCGTCACTGCCGCGCCCGGCGAAGGAGCGGGCGCCTGCGCTTGTGCGAAGGATTGAAGGGGGGGCGCCAAGGCCAACACGCCCGCCAGCACGAACTGGAGAATCATCGCACGCTCCCGATTTCCGCTCCTTCGGGGCGCTCGCACCTCGGAAGGGCATGCTGCCGGAATGTCGAGGCCAGTATCAGGACAGCCCCGGATACCGAATTCGAGCCGTTGCTAGCGCAGGTTGCTTGGGGCGGTGCCATGGGTGCGCTCCCACTCTCGCAGCGCCTCGAACGCTTCCTTGTTCGCGCGGCCCTCCTCCATGGCTTTCGTCAATAGGCCGCTCTGCTTCATCATCTGGTTCTCGTAGATGAAATCCCACATGCAGCCATTGATCTTGTTGCATGAGTTCGCTGTTCCGACGGTCTGCGCGGTAGCTGATGCGACAAGAACCGCGGCRGCCATTACGACGGACGCTGCRAGGGTGATCAGCCTGCTCATCATCAAAGCCTCCACGMTCAATTCGCGCACCGATCCGGGTAAGCTGCCACGCAAACCGTATCTGCCTATCGACTTGAGGCCACAGCCTATACCSACGCAGGACATCGCAATGCGCTCCGACCTGCCCGGTGAATTCTAGCGAATTCCTGCCGATAAGAACCTGTCCCTAAGGACAATACGCCGACGCCCCTCGATGTGCTGTTCTCAGCGCAGGATTTTTCAGCGGCAGTTTGCGCGGGCGCGGCCAYGCYGCCCGCAGGCGGTCGAGCGGAACGTACCGAAAGCGATCTGAACCTCGACCTCGTTCAACCAGGGAAGGATTCGGAATGTCCAGCGCTGCCAAAGATGCGCGGTCGATCGACCATTTCTTCTCCGCRCCGTCCGGACGCCATGATCGGTGGCGGGACCTTCATTCTCTCGCAAGATCCTGGGCCAATGGAGACGCAAAGCGGGGCGCCGTCGAGCAGGCCCTCGATGACCTCGGCGTGCTCGAGGAGTTCCATGCCTTTCCCGGCACGGAGCTGATCGCGGCGCTGCGCGAACGYCTCAGGAAYGAGGACAAGGCCGGATTTCTCGCTCTKGCGAAGCGCATCTCGGTCGACATCATCACAGGCAACTACAAGCATGACGCAGGCGAACGGCAGGCGGCCGATCTCTCCCTCCCCGAACCCGCGGATCTGCTGCCGCCGGCACTTGGCGAAACCCAGACGCATCGGCCCTATTTCGARCTGCTGATCGTATCGCCCGCGCCGCCCGCCCGRTGGCCSCAYATYGCCGGCGAGTTCCGCAGGCTGCGACGGCAGGAAGATGCCTTCATCTATGAATCCGTGCTGGTCGGAAGTCTCGAGGACGCTGTCTGCGCCGCGGTGATGAACCCCGACATTGCAGCGGTCGCGATCTATGAGGGCTTCGCGCTGCGCTCTCGCCATGACGCATCGGTGCTGAGAAATGTGCTCGCCACCCAGCAACCCTTGCTGCAGGAGGCGGACGAGGCCGACCTGTCGCTGCGCCTGGCTGCGGGGTTGAAGGCGATCCGGCCGGAACTCGACATCTACCTTCTGTCGGATCGCCGGGTGGAAAAGCTCGCCGGCGATCCCCGCGCAGCCATGATCCGGCGGGTCATGTACCAGATCGAGGAGCCGCTCGAACTCCATCTCTCACTGCTGGAGGGCATCCAGGCCCGCTTCGAGACCCCCTTCTTCGACAATCTCAAGCGCTATGCGCAAAGACCGATCGCCACCTTCCACGCGCTGCCGATCGCGCGTGGCAAATCTGTTTTCCGCTCGCCCTGGATCCGCGACATGGGGCAGTTCTACGGCATCAACCTCTTCCTGGCGGAGAGCAGCGCGACRACGGGCGGGCTCGACAGCCTGCTGGAGCCCACGGGCAACATCAAACGGGCACAGGACATGGCTGCGAGGGCCTTCGGCGCCGAGCACGTGTTCTTCGTCACCAACGGMACCAGCACCTCGAACAAGATGGTTCTGCAGGCGCTGGTCGCTCCGGGCGATATCGTCATCCTCGACCGCAACTGCCACAAGTCACAYCATTACGGGCTGGTGCTGAGCGGAGCGCAGCCCTTCTATGTCGAAGCGTTCCCGATGGCGGAATTCTCGATGTATGGCGCGGTCCCGCTGCGCACCATCAAGAAGGCGCTGCTCGACCTGAAGTCCGAAGGTCGGCTCGACCGGGTGAAGATGCTCGATCTCACCAACTGCACCTTCGACGGCCAYATCTACAACACGCGGCGCGTCATGGAGGAATGCCTGGCGATCAAGCCAGACCTGATCTTCCTCTGGGATGAAGCCTGGTTCGGCTTCGCGCGCTGGTCGCCCTTCCTCCGGCCTCGGACYGGCATGGGCGCAGCCGCCGACATCGAAGCCTGGGCGCAGACGCCCGGAGCAGTCGAACAGTTCGAGAAACAGCGCGCCGAACTCGGTAATGCGCCTTCAGCCGACAAGCTGCTGCAGACGCGCCTCATTCCCGATCCGCGCGCCATWCGCCTGCGGGTCTATCAGACCAACTCGACCCACAAGTCGATGTCGGCCATCCGCCAGGGCTCCATGGTGCTGGTGAAGGATGTCGATTTCCACACGATCGAGGCCCAGTTCCACGAGGCGATCTTCACCCATGCCTCGACCAGCCCGAACCAGCAGCTGATCGCAAGCCTCGATGTCGCCCGTCGCCAGATGGAGCTCGAAGGCTACGGCCTCGTCATGAACGCCATCGAGATCGCTCTCGACATTCGCCGCGAGATCAACTCGCATCCGCTGATCTCCAAGTATTTCAGCATCGTCGGTGCCGATGGGATGGTGCCCAAGGAGTACCGCTCCAGCGGCTTCGTCGACTTCCTGGCTCCGGGAACGCGCTGGGATGATCAATTGCGCAGCATGCGCGAGGATGAGTTCTGCCTCGACCCCACCCGCATGACCCTGGTCTGCGGCACGGCYGGCTTCGATGGTACCAGCTTCAAGGGCCTGCTTGCCTCCGAATACAACATCCAGCTCAACAAGACCTCGCGAAACTCGGTKCTGCTGCAATCGAACATCAACAACACGCGCAGCGATGTCGCGCTTCTGATCAGCGTGCTCCTGAAGATCTGCAGGAGCATCGATACAAGGCTCAAGCACGGTGGCGAGGCGGAGCAGACGGCCTTCGCAGCGCGGGTCAAGGCGCTGATGAAGGACGTGCCCGATCTGCCGAATTTCAGCCATTTCCACGAAACGTTCCGGCAGGACGCAGGYGAYAAGACCCCGGAAGGGGACATCCGCACCGCATTCTTCGCCGCCTATTCCGAGAAGCAGTGCGAGTATGTGCCGATCGACAGCCCCGAATGCGACCTGCGCCTCAAGGACGGGCCGGACATGGTCTCGGCCAATTTCGTGATCCCCTACCCGCCCGGCTTCCCGATCATGGTGCCCGGCCAGGTCATCACGCACGAAACGATCACCTTCATGCGCAAGCTCGATGTGAAGGAGATCCATGGCTACGAGAAGGCCAAGGGCCTGAAACTGCTCAGAACAGACGTGCTCGCCGGCAAGAAGAGCGCCAATCACGAAACAGCCCGCAAGAAACCGCGGGCTTCCTAGCTCACTTGCCAGCGAATGCGCGGCAGTTCGGCGCCGCCAAATAGGGAGATCGGCATGTTCGAATGGTTCGCCAGTACGCTTCGCAGCTATCCTGAGATCGCGCTCTTTCTGTCCCTGGCGATCGGATACTATGTCGGTGGCTTCGCCTATAAGGGCTTCAGCCTCGGGGCGGTTACCGCCACGCTGGTCGCRGCCGTCATCATCGGCCAGCTCGGGATAACGATCTCACCGAACGTCAAATCGACGTTCTTCCTGATGTTCCTGTTCGCCGTCGGCTACGGCGTCGGCCCGCAATTCGTGCGCGGCATCGCCAAGGACGGCGCRCCSCAGGCGATCTTTGCGGTCGTCGTCACCGTCTTCTGCCTCGTGATACCGGTCATGATCGCAAAGATCGCCGGCTACCATCCGGGCTATGCGGCGGGCCTCTATGCCGGCTCGCAGACGATCTCGGCCTCGATGGGCCTGGCGACCGACGCCATCAACCGSCTCGGCCTCACGCCGGAACAGACCAAGGAATGGCTCGACGCGATGCCCGTCGCCTATGCGGTGACCTATATCTTCGGCACRGTSGGATCTGCCGTCGTCATTGCCCAGCTCGGGCCCAAGATGCTCGGCATCGACCTTGTCCAGGCCTGCAAGGACTATGAGGCACGTCTCGGCGGCGACAAGGAGCTTGGCGGCCCGGGTTCGGTCTGGCGGCGCTTCGAGCTGCGCGCCTTCAAGGTGCGAAGCGGCGCCAGGGTTGCCGGCATGCGCGCGGTCGATGCCGAGGCGCTGGTTCCCGAYGCSCGSGTCTTCGTCGAACGCATCCGCCGCAAYGGCATCATCGAGGACGCGACCACCGATACGATCCTYCAGGARGGCGACATCGTCGCCATCGCCGGCCCGCGCGAGGTTCTCGTCAACCTGATCGGCCAGGCCGCCGAAGAGGTCGAAGATGCCGAGCTYCTCGACGTCAAGGCCGAGGGKGTCGACGTCTACGTSACCAGCAAGGATGTCGACGGCAAGACGCTCGCAGAGATCGCGCAGATGCCGCAGGCGCGCGGCGTCTTCCTCCGGAAGATCGTACGGGGCGCGACTGCAACGAGCATCCCGATYCTCGCCAATACCGTGATCAATCGCGGCGATATCCTCACCATCGTCGGMCGGACCCAGGACATTGCCGCYGTCGGCAAGGTCATTGGCCATCCCGACCGKGCCAGCGACGTCGCCGATGTCGCCTTCATCGGYGGTGCCATYACMCTYGGCGCGCTGATCGGYGCGATCGTCTTCAAGGTCGGGGGYGTCCCGCTGACGCTCTCGACCGCGGGTGGCGCGCTGATYTCCGGCCTGGTCTTCGGCTGGCTCCGTTCCGTGCGMCCGTTCTTCGGCCGCATYCCAAGTTCGACCGTCTGGTTCATGAACTCGGTCGGCCTGAACATCTTCATCGCGTGCGTCGGAATTTCCGCCGGCCCCGGCTTCGTCAAGGGGCTGCAGACACAAGGCGTTGGCCTCTTCCTCTGGGGTGCACTGGCCTCCACGATCCCGCTGATCCTGTCCATGTATGCCGGGAAGTATGTGTTCAAGTTCGACCCCGCCATTCTGCTCGGGGCCGTGTCCGGCGCACGTACCACCACGGCATCGCTCGGGATGGTCTGCGATATCGCGCACAGCCAGGTCCCGGCCCTGGGCTACACCGTGACCTACGCGGTCGGAAACACCCTTCTGACGATCTGGGGCATGGTGATCATCATGCTGCTGACCTAACCCGCGACACGCCCAGACGCATCCACTGCACATGAAGAACATGGAGAAATGCCATGGACCTGGTGAAGTTACGCAGTTTCGCAACCCTCAGCCCCTTCGAGATCAAGGACGAACTGATCCGTCTCGCAAAACAGACTGCGCAAACCTCCTCGATCGCCCTTCTGAATGCCGGCCGCGGCAATCCGAACTGGGTCGCGATGACGCCGCGCGAGGGCTTCTTCCTGCTCGGGCAATTTGCGATCACGGAAAGCAGGCGCGTGATGCACAAGGCCGCCGGCATCGGTGGCATGCCCAAGGCCGAGGGTATTGCCGATCGGCTGGAGAGCTGGCTGGCGGATCACAAGGACTCGCCCGGCGCCACCTTCCTCCGAGAGATGGTCGCCTTTGCCATCAATAAGTTCAGCTTCAAACCAGACGCCTTCGTGCACGAGCTTGTCGACTCGATCATCGGCGACAATTATCCGGTGCCTGACCGCATGCTCGTGCATAACGAGCGCATCGTGCATGAATACCTGATGTGGGCGATGTGCGGGGAGCCGCACCCATCCGGCCAGTTCGACCTCTATGCCGTCGAGGGCGGAACGGCAGCGATGTGCTACATCTTCAAGTCGCTGAAGGCCAACCGGCTCCTGAACCCGGGCGACACGATTGCCCTGGCG
>NZ_JBFUIY010000084.1:0-7181 GCF_056401655.1 Allobosea sp. P4_E12
CGGCTCGGCTGTAGCCATAGAGAAGCAGGGCCACCATCATGCCGGGATGGTAGGGCGGATAGCCGCGCTCCTCGGTGTAGCTGTCGATAATAGCCGAAAGGTCGAGCCCTTCGCGCACCGTGTCACGGACGAAATGCGCCAGGTGACCGGGCGGCACGAACTCATGCAGCGAAGGCGGCAAAAGCCAGCCCTGATCGACATCCCAAGAGCGAAACACTTTGGCCATGAGCCAGTGAATCATCCCGAAGCCACCCGGTCCAGAGGATTACTCGGACGGGCTCCTAGGTGTGAGCTCTCAATAGGTTGTCCATCCGGTCCCGAGCGAGGAAGCTGAGGTTGCGAAGCTTCAGTCTCCATCGAAGGAGGACCGGATGAACATCCACAAGAATGCCCGTCAGACGCAGTTGGGTCGAGAGCGGCAGGCACGGCCTCTGGCGTGATCGCCAGGCGACAGATTGTAAGACGTCAGCAGACGACGTTTGAGGCCCTTGAATTTCCGGCCATCATTCAAGCAGATCAGATCATTGGGTGCGACTGACTTCTTGATCTAAACCGCGGGTTCACGCTTCTCCTCGACAGGAGCGCTTCGCCGCTCATCCATGCATCGAACGGTGACAGCTTCTACTCGACTGCCGGGCGCAACCTGCTACCGGCATTCCAAGCCTCTTTGACTGCTTGTTTTCGCCGAAAGGCCGTTGTGAGATATGCAAGAGCGTTTCAAGCTCGCTATTCGGGGAACGAAACGACAATGAAATTCAAGCCCGTTATCTCTGCTGGCCTGTTCGGCGCCGGCCTATTCGTTTGCTTCGCGACTGCTCCCGCGGTCGCCCAATCACCCAAGCCGCCGGCTCAAGTCAAGGTGACGAACGCGCGTACCGCGCCACTGGCTTCCCTGGAAATCACGACGTCGGGCGAGCAGCCGCGCCTGATCGCCAAGCTCACCAAGCCGCTCGGGCCCGGCAAGAGCATTGCCCTCAAGCTGAACAAGCCCACGGGCTGCAGCTACTCCGTCCTTGCCAAGTTCAGCGACGAGGTCGAGAGCGATAGTGACCTCATCGATCTGTGCAGCGAGAAGTCCATCCGACTGACGGATTGAACCCGCAACCATAACGGATTGGCAAGTCACACCGACGCACATGTAGGCTCGCGGCGGTCCTCCTGATCTCCGATAATGGCAAAAGCTGATAGGATAAGTTGTGGCACTTGCATCGACGACCGCCTTGGTGACCGGGGCCGACAGCCAAGGGATTGGGCGCGGGATTGCGCTGGCGCTGGCGCGCGAAGGTGCCGACGTCGCGCTTCACTGGTATCGAAGTGAATCGGCCGCCGAGACGCTCGCCACGGAGATCCGCGCACTCGGCCGAAACACGGTGCTCGTGCATGCCGATATGGGCGATGCGGCCGCCGCCCGCGCCGCAGTAAGGCAGGCGGACAAGGCGTTGGGCGGTCTCGGCATCCTCGTCTGCAACGCCGCCAAGATCCAGCGAAAGCCCTTCCTCGACATCACTGACGAGGACTGGGCCAGTATCCATGCTGTGAATCTGCAGGGTTATTTCGCCTGCTCGCAGGAAGCCGCCAAGCTCATGATCGGCCATCGCAGGCCGGCCCGGATCATCATGGTCTCGTCGGTTAACCAGGCCCATGCTAACCCTGACATTGCCCATTACGTTGCGACTAAGGGCGGCGTGATGATGTTGGCCCGCGCCATGGCTCTCGAGCTCGCTCCTCACGGTATTACCGTCAACCTCGTCGCTCCGGGTACGATCGAGACCGATATCAATCGCCACATGCTCGCCGATCCGGAGGTTCGCGCCCGCAAGCTCGCGCCGATCCCCTTGGGCCGCGCGGGACTCCCCGAGGACGTCGCAGGGGCCGTCGTCTATCTCGCGGGCGAGGGAGCGTCCTATGTCACAGGCTCGACCATCACAGTCGATGGCGGGTTGACCATCACCTGATCGAGGCCGCGCTCATGACCGATCTGCCGATTCACGAAGTTTACGCCATCCGCTTCGCCCACCACGCGGCGCGCAGGCGCAGCGAGAATTTCCTGGGTGGCGATGCCCATGACGGGCCGATGCCGTTTGACTACTTCGTCTTCGTGATCAGGGGTCCGTCGGGCGCTGTCGTCGTTGATACGGGCTTCAATGCCGATGTAGCGCGCACCCGCGGCCGCCAGCATCTGCGCTGTCCGAGTGAAGGGCTCGCGCTCCTCGGCATCGAACCCGCGTCCATTCGCGACGTTGTGCTGACGCATTTGCACTACGACCACTGCGGCAACCAGCATCTGTTCCCGCAGGCGCGGTTTCATCTCCAGACGTCGGAGATGGCCTATGCCACCGGCCCGTGCATGTGCCACGGCATGCTGCGCGGTGGGTACGATCCAGAGGACATCGCCGCGACGGTGCGCAAGCTCTTCGAAGGGCGCGTCGCTTATCACACGGACGAGGGCATGCTCGCACCCGGGATCACGCTCCACCGCGTCGGCGGCCATACCGAGGGGCAGCAGGTTGTGCGCGTGAAGACGCGAAAGGGCTGGCTCGTGCTCGCTTCGGACGCGACCCATTTCTTCGAGAATTTCGAGCGGGATATCCCGTTCCCGTGGATCTACAATGTCGGCGCAACGCTGGAAGGCTTCAAGCGCCTGCGCGAACTCGCCAGTGATCCCCGGCTGGTGATCCCGGGGCATGATCCGCAGATCATGGAGCGGTTTCCGGCAGCCTCCGAAGCCGCCAAGGGGATCGTCGCGCGGCTCGACTGACTCCGCGCAACGATTGAAACTACCAGTGTCGGCTTCTCACTTCACAGGCACGATGTCCATCGCCAGCGTCTCCTCGTCGCTGCGTAGTCGCACGGTTTGGGCCCGATCCTTCCAGACGGCCCAAGCATACTTGATTACGGTCAGCGGCAGCGTCGCACGATCCTTCATGAAGAGGCCAGCGGCCTTGTTCAGCATGTCGCGGCGCTTGGCATCGTCGAGCTCTCCGCCAGCATCGTCGATCAGCTGATCGACCTCCGGGTTGGCATAGGCGCGCCAGTTGAACTGTCCGAGCTTCTTGGCGGGATCGTTGGAATGGGCGATGGCCGAATAGGTGTAGTAGGCCTCCCCGGTTATCGTGCCCCAGCCGGCCATGGTCGCCGACAGCTCGCCTCGTGGTCGGGCCGAGAACAGGATGGAGACCGGAACGCCGTTGGCGGCGACGTCGATTCCGACCCGCGCCAGCATCTGGACCAGTGTCGTGCCGATTTCGCGGTCGCCCGGGAGACGATCCACGGTAAAGCTCAGGGTGAACTTGAAGCCATTGGGGTAGCCGGCCTCCTTAAGCAACTGACGCGAACGCTCTAGGTTGGCCTTGGTGGCGGGAATGTTGTCATTGTAGCCGAATATGCCCTGCGAGACGAGCTGCGTCGCCGGCGAACCCATGCCGTCCATCGCGATCTCGCCAAGCTGGCTACGGTCGATGGCGAGGTCGATCGCCTCGCGCACGCGCGGATCCCGGAACGGGTTTGCGGGCAGTGCTGAGCCATCCTTGGCGCTGACCTGCGGCGTCTTCTCGCGTAGATCGAAATCAAGCAGGAAGACGAAGATGGTGTCCTGCGTCGGTACGCTGAGCTTGGCGTCCTTCTGCAGCGAGGCGACGTCGTTGGCCGAAACGCGCGCAATCATGTCGACCTGTCGAGCGCGCAATTGAGCAACGCGCGCCGCGTCATTGGCGATCTCCTTGCGCACGACCCGCTGCCAGGGCTGCGGGCCGGCCCAATAACCCTCGAAGCGGTCGAGCGTCAGATCAGCCTTCGGGGTCCAGGAGACGAGTTTATAGGGCCCGGTTCCGATCGCGGCCTTTCCGGAGTTGAAGGCTTCGTTTGAGGTCTCGCGATTGAGACCGGCAGCCGCCTTGGAAGAAACGATGAACAGCCTGACAAGATCGTTGGGCAGGGTCGGCGCGGCGCCCTCGGTCAGCAGATGGACGGTGAAGGCATCGACGATCTTCACCTCCTTGACGCGTCGGGTGTAGAGCGTCGCCGGATTGGGGCCGGTGACATTGGCGATGCGCTCGATCGAGAACTTCACGTCCTCTGCGGTGAAATCCGAGCCGTCGTGGAATTTCACGCCCTTGCGGAGCTTGAACTCCCAAGTGGTTGCATCGACCGGCTTCCATGACTCGGCTAGCCCCGGCTCGACCTGCAGCTTCTCGTTGGACTTGACCAGCGTGTCGAAGACATGCTTGAGCGCCTCGACATGGACACCGAGCGCGCTGAAATGTGGGTCCATCGATTCCGGACCTGCACGTACGCCCACAGTCAGGGTCTGAGCCGACGCCAGCGTGGCCGCGGCGAGCCCCAAAGCCAAAGATGCTGCGCCTAGAAACCTATTGATCAACATGCCCCGCTCGCCTTTGCTCATTGTTCGCCCTCCAAAGATTTTTCGAAGCCGTCCACCGCGGAAAAGCGGATTATCTGCAAAAATGGAATGACAGTCGGGACGTCGTTCATCACGGAAGGCCAGTCGGCACAATCAATCCAAGCCGGCCAATCACAGCCTCGCCACCGTCCGAAGTTCTCGCTCGACTGGGCAGTCTGCCAGCTCAGTCTTGGACTACTGCGGGGCTCAGGTAGGAATGACGCTTCACATCGGATCAGCATCGCCATCATGGCGAATTCAGCCGACGGCTTGGCATGGACGCCGCGACTGGTGCTGATGACGATGTCACTATCGATAAGGCCAGCGGGAAAGTCCAAGAGGATCGCCCCACGGGCAAGGGGACTTCGCCAGCGTGCTTCCCGTTCCGATTTTCGCTGGAACGATAAAACGATCTTGCGGTCGGCGATGTGACGCGTCGGCGGCACTAGATCCGGATTGAAGGCAACCTCGGCCTCGAACCCGGCAGCTTGGTGGATGCGAGGGACAGGCTCAGCCTTGAGCGGAGAGGTGACGAAGATGGCCCGCCGCTGCATGCCTTGCTCAAAACACTGAGGACGAAAGCTGGAAGCAGAGATTGTGCCAATTGGAACTGGTTTGTACAGTGCTATTTGCGAGCCTCCGGAACGGTTCTCCTGTCTGTCGAAGAATGTGGCACAGCCACGTCTCGATGCTTCACAGTCGGCTACCCATCCCGAGACTGGCGCCGTGGCAAGCCCTGCCAGCACTAATTCGACCGCCGCATGATGTTCATGCTCCGTTCGACCTTAGCGTAAGATTTTGAGCAGCTCTTGTTCTGACCCCTCGTAGGGTCGGGCGTTACTCGACTGCTTCCCGGCGGGGATCGGTGTGGCGGGCTTCGATGTCGGCTTTGCTCGCCTGCATCAGTGCCTTTGCATAGGGATCGGTGGGCACGGCGGCGGGATTGTAGCTCTCCTCCTCGCCGAGATCGGAGGCCGGAAGCGGCGGTGCGCGCAGCCCTTCATTCACCATGGCGACCTTGTCGGGACGCTGCGCCTTGTCCTCGCGCATTTGGCGCTTGGCGCGGCGAAGCTGTTTCGAGAGCTTTTCGAGGCAGATGTTGAAGGCAGTGTAGATTTCTACGTTCTCGTGCTCGGCGGCGAGGTTTTGCATGCCACGCGAGCGGAACCGGATTGCGCAGGCGTAGAAGGCCCCCGTCTTCTTGAATTGCACCGTCGCCTCGGTGATCCGCCCGAAATATTTCCCGGCGGTCTCTTCGATCTTGCGCTCGGCGAATTCGCGGAGCGCGTCCCCAAGCTCGACATTATGGCCTGAGACCATGATCGGCTTGTCCATCGCTAGTTGCCGCATCGGCTTCCTCCGTTAGGGGTTCCCCACCCAACCGCAGCACGAACGACCAGGGTTTCAAGCTTTGACCCCGAATGCAAGAGCGTAAAATTTGCCGATCCCAGAGCGGACAACCGAGGCGGGCCATCATTCTCTGCATGCTGAGCTTATCAGGGGGCGCCAGGTCCTTCGGCAAAGAATATCTGTAGCGAGATTGCGGGGGGCAGCAGCAGGCGGTGTATCAAAAGCTGCGACTATCCTTTCAGGCTGACGAGGCTGATACCTAACTCAAGAGGCTGTTGCCGAAGGCGGGCGCTGACGATGACGCTCGCTGGCGCTGTCTGTAGCGGCCTCGAGGCCTCCAATCAGGATCGCATCCGAGCTCGGATTAGCGCGCCAAAGGAATCTCACTAACCCACGTAGTGCAGCTTCCGTGAAAAGCGTCGCAGCGGCCTTTTGCAAAAGGCCGCCGCGACGCATCAACCCGCAACCGCCTGAGAGGAAACGGCTTGGGGGTCAGTTTCGGATGGCGGTGGACAGCATCGAATTTCTCGCGCGGTCAGCCGGCTCGAGTAACATGGGGCCGGCGGTCCACCTCCAGTGCAGCACGCCCGCGAGAGCTTGCGGGCCACCGCGACGATCACGCGCCTGCGGCCCTTCAGCCGGGAAAGCCGCGCGCCGAACTTGCGCAGCGGCGACGATTGTCCTCGACCGTTCATGATCGTGTTGGCGGCCAGGAACAGCGCCGAGCGCCCCTCGGCATCGCCGGCTTTCGATGTCCGCCCCAGGTTGTCGCGCTCGCCTGACTGGTCGTGGTGCGGCGTGAGCACGAAGTGGGCCGCCACTGTTTTTGACGGCCGGAGCCGTGTCGGATCGTAGACGGCGGACTTGAACGTCAATGGTGCGATGGAACCGACGCCTGACAGCGTCATCGCCCGCCTGGTTGCGGCACCGAGAGAGCCGAACGAACCGGACCATGGTCGCAGGTTTCGCTGCCACGCCCTCAGACCAAGGTCGGAGGTTTCGGCCCCAATGGACCACAGACCAGCGGCCCCCCAAAGGCACGCGCTGGTCCCGAAAATACCGTGACCTTGTCCTCTAACCACCTATACGTTGGTGGAGTTAATGTGCCCCTAATATTAATCCGCGTTTTGCAATTTGGGGTCCATCATGGCTTCGAGCTTTGTGGTCAATCTCGCCGATCTGAACAAGATTCTTGAGCAAATCAAGGTTGCAGAGCGTAACGTTGCGGGTGAAAGTCTTGTCGATATTATCGGTCAAGATGCATCCTTGCTGCCAATCGGCCTTAGAACGGTCGATGGCAGTAACAATCATCTCCTTCCAGGTCAGAGCCAGGCTGGCGCTGCGGACGGAATCTTCCCGCGGCTGCTGACCCCGACCTACATCAATGATGCCGATGGCGACATGATGCCGCTCGGCCCCCCCGGAGCACCGG
>NZ_JBFUIY010000085.1:0-7031 GCF_056401655.1 Allobosea sp. P4_E12
GGGCGAGCTAGCTGATCCACCTCGACATCAAGAGCCTGGGCCGGATCGACGGCGTCGGCCACCGCATCACCGGCAATCGCACCGGCCCAGGCCGCAATCGCGGCATCGGCTGGGACCATCTCCATGTCGCGATCGACGATGCCTCGCGGCTGGCCTTCGTCGAAGTTCTGCCAAGCCTCGGCCGGGACGACGCGACGGGCTTCCTCGAACGCGCGCTCGCCTGGTTCGGTCGTCTCGGCGTCACCGTCGAACGGGTGATGACCGATAACGGCTCGGCCTATCGCTCGAAGCTCTTCGCAGCCGCGCTCGCAAAGGCCGGCGCCCGCCATGTCCGCACCAGGCCCTACACCCCGCGAACCAACGGCAATGCCGAGCGCTTCATCCAGACCAGCCTGCGTGAATGGGCCTATGCAAGACCCTATCAGAGCTCGGCAGAGCGCCACGCCGCCATCGGGCCATGGGCCGACAACTACAACCTCTCCCGCCCTCACTCAGCTCTCGGTGGAAAGCCGCCATGGACAAGACTGAACAACCTTCTTGGAAACGACAGCTAGACGTCCCCGATCCCTCGAGCCCGCCAAGCATCCCTGCACGACGCTGATTGGGTTGAGTTTCCCCCCGATAGCGCGCCTATTTGCTCACTGTCTTCATCGGGGTGTTATCAAACCCATTTCGCGGTGTGAGGAGCTGATGTTCACCGGGAAGGGCGTGTTGGTGACTAAGGGCGGTCTGCGCTTGGAGGTGACCTATGAGTACGTGGAAACCGGACAATTCGGGCGCGCTGGCCGCCTGTATGGGCAACGGATGAAAACACCGCCCCAAATCTTTGAGGAAACGTTCAATCTCGAATGCGAGGACGGCGTTGCTATGATCGTCGTCATCTCGCAAATCTCGGATAGCCGGTGGGTATTCTTTGGCCGTGAATCGGCGAAGAACGATCCGTGCGCATAATTTGCTTTACAACTGAAATACCTTCAGCTGACCAGCTTTGTCCCGAAGGCCCTTGACCGCGCCCGTACGTTGCGTGTCGTTGCACCAGGCCTCGCGTCCGCGAACTCGGCCATTCACTGCCGGACCGCCAGTAATTCCGGGAGCGGGTGACTACAATCGCGCCCCGCATCGTCAGTGACGCGCCGCCTCGTCGTCACTGATCTCGACGGGACTTGCCTGGCGGAACCAGTGCCAGGTGAAATCCTGAATTGAAGAATGGGGTGCGACATCGCATTCGCGTACTTGCCGAGGGTGGTGGCTGATACGGTAGAATGCCGACGTCCGAGTGGAACTCCACTCTACGTCAGGCAAGGCCGGTCGAAAGACTTCGAGAGCGTGGCGATGGTCGCCTTCAGGCCATGCTCCTCCCGCCGCTTCGCCTGCATCTCGGCCAGCGAGATGTCCCAATCGGTGTCGATCAGGACCCGCAGATACCACCCATGCGGACCGAACCTCAAGCGCCGCGGCTGACCATGTCGCCACGCCTTGGGCTTCCAGGCCCGGCACACCCATACGATCGCCGTCGCGATCCCGACGCTGATCCGCGCCGCTGCATGACGTACGGGCAGCCCGCTCCCCCCCGCTGCGGTGCCAACGAAACAGGCGCGGCAACTATTCAGCCGTAGACGGCGGCACGTTTGAAAATTTCTGCCGATGCCGGCGCGATCGCGTCCGAGCCTTCAAACATTCAACGGCGAACTCAACCGTGATTATTTTCCAAACGCGTCTCGTCACTGTTCTCAAACCAAAGTATAGCGGCGCCGAGTCCGGCGATCCACCAACCCTGCCATGCGCCATGACCAACGGTGGCGATCGAAAAGACGGTAGCGAACAACGCGAGCCGCGGCGCCAACTCTCGTGCCGGAAGATGGCGCAAATGCACGAGCAGGAGCAGGCCAGTGAGGGTCAGCAATGTTGCGCCGATCAGCCCGGTCTCCGCCCAGGCCTGTAGCGGCATGTCATGAGGATGACCCACCGCCAGAAGCAATCTTTGCTCCGGCGAGACGTCTGCTGCCACCGGGTGCTCGTGCATGCTGGCAGAAGTGCCGAACCCAGTCCCCGCGATCGGTCGCGCCCATGCCACCTCGCCAAAGCTTCTCCAGATATCGATGCGAGCCTGACCCGTCATTTTGGGCAAGCGGTCCAGAATCAGCGTTGGTAGCCCGCGCTCGGCCGTCACACCTAGAACTGGCCCGATCGCCATCGTTAGCACAAATGCAAGCCCGATCGCTCCCAGAGCCGCACGTGGCATGAGCGCCGCCAATACCCAGCAGAGCGCTGCCACAACAACGCCAAGCTTGGCCGATGCGCTTTGAGAAAATAGCGCCAGGATGACGACGATGGAAGCAGTCAGGACCGCAAGAGACCGGTCGAATCCGCGACCAGATGGCATTGTCCAGAGGTGGTGGACGACTGGCACCGCGAGTACGACTGCGACAATCACCGGGCGGTTGAAGATAAAGGCCATCATCTTGCCGGAGCCGAGGGCTGCACGCTGTGACAAGCCAGAGGCGAGTTCGATCATCACGAGCGCGGAAGTCAGGATGATTGCCAGCGCGAGAGCGCGCAACAGCATCGGCGTAGGCCGAAACTTTCTGGATGCGGCAATTACGAGCGTGAAAGCCATGGGCAGGGCGAATTCTCCCCAGACGGCGATGCTCTGAACCGGGCGGTGGCTCCAAGCGATCGATAAAAGCGACCAGAGCAGAAAGGCGCTAAGCCCGGTTCCCGCCGGCGAGCGCAGCCCCCCCCGCAGGCGCCGAAAGAGAACGGCCCCACCTTCCTCCGCCACAGCCGAGGCTGCGAAACAGAGTGCTGCCAGCCCGAGGAAAAGGGGGGCCGAACGGTTGGCAAGCCACATAGCCAACGGCAGCGCGACCAGTAGGGTGGTTCCCGAACGGGCAAGGCACAGCGATAGGGTTGATGGGTTCGATACGGGATCGCTGGGGATGCCGGAGGCTGTTGGAAAGCTCATACCTTGCGCTTATGCGATCCCGCTGGACATGGCCAGACTCTTGCCGCGGATGGTCCGCCGAATCAGAGAACTCATAGTTCGGTTCACCGCCTATCTCTACCGCGTCAACTCGGCGCTGGCCGGGTGAAGCCCACCAGGTAGCTACTCCTCAATTCTAGTCGCGGCCCCGGCCGCTGACCGCGTAGCCGGTGCAAACCGTCGTCGAGTGGTTGCAACTCACCGTGCTGACGCCTCGCAGTTGAAACTGCCCCTGAGGCCCGTTTTTTCTACCAGCGCTGGCCGCGAGCCGGCCGCAGCGGTCGGCATCCGCGGCGATCGCAAGTGCTCTCCCAGACGCGGCCAGTTCCCGCCTCGATGCAACGGCTGGCATTGCAGCTAAAGCCGCCTCCAACGCCGCCACGATAACCGCGGTCGTCATCGTCCCAGCCACGACGCCGGGGGGGATCGTCATATCCACCACCATAGCCCCGTCCTTGGCCACCAACGCGGCCGACTGGCCCACCAATTGGCCTGCAGCCGTAGCGGTCACAGGTAGACTGAGTATAGACGCCGGTACGACGATCGATGCAGCTGTTTGCGTCGCATCGCATCTGCACTTGGAGTAGGTCAGAGGGAGCATTGATTTCCGCTCCGCGCGGCAACGCCGAAACGGACCCTGCGAATGCTATCATCAAAACACCAGCTGCGAAGGCGATTGCTCTCAATCTCATTCCTCGTCCCTCCTGCGGCCCATACTGTCCACCGGATTGTGAACAGCGACTGAAGCCGATCTTCCGGAGGCGCCCGATGGCTCCAGTGTCGTCGGGCGAGCTATCTGCAGGGTTCCCGCCCCATGGAGCTGGCGAGGAATCAGCTCGTTTTGTCTGCGTGCTGACGTTCGCCCCTCTCCACAGCCCACGCGACCTCGGGCCTGCCGTCGCAATACGGCGGTTTCCACAGGCTGCGGGCCCTTGCTTTGTGTCTGACGCCTCAGCGAGCTTAGCGGGGAGTCTGAGACGTTCGCCATCGTCGGGTATGAACATCCTTCAGGCCTTTGGGCGCCCTCCGTCATTCGACTGGGTCGCACTCCATACGCACGCGTTGACCGGATTCATTATGCGTACGGCAGAAGACGATGGCTGGCAGGGACTTGCTCGGCTCTTCACGCCTCGCAGGGGGCGCACTTCGTGGCGCGGGTCGAACCACAGGTTTCGGTGTCGTTGCAACGACTGAAGTGGGCTTGGGTGCTGGCCTCGTCACGTTCTCATGCTCGCGTTCGATCGATGCGGACCTGCTTGGCTCCAGTACGGGATTAGCGAGGTGTGCTACGGGCGCGAGCTACTGTTTCTCGGACTGAGCAGATTGCCAAGGTCGCCAGCTCCCCAACCGAGAAAAAGTTTCGATAGTCGGCTTTGTGATCGATTCGACCGTCGGCACCGCTTGCGGCGAGCAACCAGCGACCAGCAGGCCTGCGAGGCCTGCGCGACAAATTGTCAACGGCGGCCGGATTCCAGGCCACTTGGGCGGAGCAAAACCAGGCCAGCGCTGGCGATGTGAGACGATAAGCCAAGGGCCCCGATCGGGGCCCTTGGCTTATCGTCGCTTTCGTTTCTGATCAGCTCTCCATGATCTCGCCGGTGTCGGGATCGACGTGTTCGGCCGTGGCCTGGTTTTGCTCCGCCGCGGCGTTGGCGCGCCGGCGGCCGGCGGATTGTTTCAGCCGATAGCTGTCGCCGTTCATGGCCAGGATGCTGACGTGGTGGGTGAGCCGGTCGAGCAGCGCGCCGGTGAGACGCTCCGATCCCAGAACCGAGGTCCAGTCCTCGAAGGGCAGGTTCGAGGTGACGATGGTCGAGCCGCGCTCGTAGCGCTGCGAGAAGGTCTCGAACAAGAGCTCGGCGCCGGTCGGCGAGAGCGGCACGTAGCCAAGTTCGTCGACGATGAGCAGCTTCACCGCCTGCAACTCGCGCTGCAGCTTGAGCAGGCGCTTCTCGTCGCGGGCTTCCAGGAGTTGATTGACCAGAGAAGCCGCGGTTGTGAAGCTGACGGAGAAGCCCTTCTGGCAAGCCGCCAGGCCAAGTGCCAGCGCGACATGGGTCTTGCCGGTGCCGCTATTGCCGAGCGCGATGATGTTCTCGCGGCGCAGGAGATAGCCACAGCGTGCCAGTTCCAGGACGAGCATTTTGTTGAGGCCGGGGATGGCGGTGAAGTCGAAAGTGTCGAAGCTCTTCACGGCCGGGAACCGCGCCGCCCGGATCCGGCGCTCGACCGTGCGGCGTTCGCGGTCGATCAGTTCGAGCTCGATCAGGCGCAGCAGATAGCGGGCATGATCGACGCCATCACGCGCGCATTCACGGGCGACCTTGTCGTACTCGCGCAGCACTGTCGGTAGCTTCAGCTGCTTGAGGTGATGGGCCAGCAGGACTTGCGGCGTGCCGCTGGTCGTTCCCGTCGGCATCGCGTGGCTGGTGTTGCCGGTCATGCCGCTTCCTCCGGCAGGAGCACGGCATAGTCGGCGGCCGAGGTCGTCCTGACCATCGTCCTGGGCAGGTGAGGATAGGCAGACAGATCGAGACGGGCCGGCCTGCGCTCGATCTGAGCCAGCGCGATCAGCTTGACCGCGTCGAAGCCGATGGCGCCGAGCCGGATCGCCTCGGTCACCGCGAAGGTCACGACCTCGAGCGACATCGCCTCCAGCAGCCGCAGGACCTGGATGAACTCGCGCTTGCCGCGATTGCCCATGCGAGCTTCCAGCAGATGGCGCAGGTGCTGGAAGACCTCGGGCAGATCCCATCCCTGCAACGCCGCCGCCTGGTCGAGCGCATTGGGCTTGGTCTCGATCAGCGCGAGATAATGCAACGGGTTGGAGACGAAGGCGCCTTCGCCATAGCAGCGCGGGTGACGGGCAATCTCGGCTCCGCCGCACAGGATCACGACCGCGTCGACGAAGCCCTTCACCACGACGTCCTGGAAGCCGTAGCGGGTCGGCACGGAGTAGTCGTTGGAACGGTAGCGAACGAGTGAGGTCGACGAGACCCGCGCGCTGCGCTTCTCGCACGGTTCCAGCGGCACGGCCGGCAAGGGACGCAACGCCGCCAGATCGGCGATGAGCCGGTTCCCGATCGTCCCGGCATGGCGTCCGGCCCGCTCGCCCTGCCGGGCACGGCAGCGTTCCGCCAGGCCGGCGTTCAACGCCTCGAAGCTGGCTGCCACCGGGATCGGTGTCATGAAGTTCGAGCGGGCGAACTTCACCAGGCCCTCGACCTTACCCTTGTCGTTGCCCTTGCCCGGGCGGCCGAAGCGATCCCGGAACAGGTAATGGCTCACCAACTCGGTGAAGGCACGCGTGCGCTCGCGCCGGCCGTCGCCGCAGATCTTCGCCACCGCGATGCGCGTGTTGTCGTACAGGATCGACAGCGGCACCCCGTCGAAGAAGCCGAAGGCCGAGACATGCCCGTCCAGGAACACTTCCGTCGTCTCCCGCGGATAGGCCTTCACGAAGCAGGCGTCCGACTGCGGCAGGTCCATGCAGAAGAAATGGATCTTCTGGCGAACCCCGCCGATCACCCCGATCGCTTCGCCAAAATCCACCTGGGCGTGACCCGGTGGATGCGCCAACGGCACGAAGGTCTCGCGCCCACGGGCCCGGCCGATCCGCACGTAGTCCTTCACCACCGTGTAGCCGCCGGCAAAGCCATGCTCGTCGCGCAGGCGCTCGAAGATCCGCTTGGCCGTATGACGCTGCTTCACCGGCGCACTCCGGTCCGCGTCCAGGATCGCATCGATCACAGGCAACAGCGGACCAAGCTTCGGCTTCTCCGCCGGCTTCGTGCGCGTGTACCCCGGCGGCAGCGAGAACCGGCACATCTTCGCGATCGTCTCGCGGCTCAGACCAAAAACACGCGCCGCCTCACGGCGGCTCTTCCCCTGATTGAAAACAAAATCACGAACCGCCGCGTAGACCTCCACCGCGAACATCCCCGCCAACCCCAAAAGGGATCAGCCTATCCAACTGGTTGGCTTTTACGCCGCCCGCGCCACCACAAGCGAGGGCGCTTCATTGGATGGTTTTGTCACCGCCCTGCAC
>NZ_JBFUIY010000086.1:0-6578 GCF_056401655.1 Allobosea sp. P4_E12
CCGCTGGAATGACTATTCCCGAGCCCGCGACGACATGTTCCGGGCGAGTGATACGAGCTGGGCGCCCTGGTTTGCCGTCCATTCCGACGACAAGCGCCGCGCTCGGCTGAACATCATCTCTCATATCCTGTCCTCGATCCCCTACGAGGCGCCGCCGCGCGAGAAGATCAAGCTGCCGAAGCGCCAGAAACTGGACGACCACCAGGAAACGAGTTTCGCGAGGCACTGGGTCGCGGAAACCTGCTGAAACGCAACGAAGTGAGGCAGCCACCGGGAGGCCATATTGCAACGCTCTGAGGTAGCACTGGACGTTCGATTTCGCGCGGGGGGCGAGATCCCGACGGCGACGCTGCACGCCGGCCGGCATCGATACCTGATCCTTTGTGGCGTCTTCGCGCTGGCGGTGATCTCCGGCCTTCTCCTCAATCTCGTCCTCGGCTCCGGACCGGACGAAGTGTTGAATAGTACCAAGTACTTAGACATCGTCGCTCGTCGGCCCACAGCCTGGGAACAATATGGCTGGTCGATCGCAGGCATCTCGATCGCCTTTTTCCTGCAAGCGTTGCTGATCCTCCTGTTCCTGTTCGAACGCCAACGACGCGCCGTGGCCGAGCAGGAGGCAAGTCAGTTCATTTCGGAAGCCATGACGGTCAATCGGCGGATTTCGCTGGGAGAAATGTCCGCGTACATAGCGCACGAACTCAAGCAACCGCTCAGCGCAATCCTCATCAATACTGAAGCGGCCGAGATCATCCTCAAGAATGCGGCCCCCAGCATCGCGGAGCTTCAGGACATTGTCGCGGACATCAAACGGGACGAAATGCGCGCGGTCGAGATCATCGACCGCGTGCGGAACATGATCCGACTCGCGCCATCGCCTGCTCAGACGATCGATCTGAATCGCTGCATCCGCGATACATTCCGGCTCGTATCCAGCCGCGCTGCCGCAAACGATATCGGTCTGAGATCAGAGCTGGACGAGAATCTTCCGGAGATCCCGGCCGATGCCATCCAGATTCAGCAGGTGATCCTCAACATCACCATCAACGCGCTCGATGCCATCATCGGCCATGGCAGTTCTCGAAGAGATATCATCGTAAAGAGTGCATTTCACGGACGAGGCATCGTCGAGATATCCATCATCAACTACGGACCGAAAGTCCCGCCTCAGTCGTTGTCGAGAATTTTCGACGAGTACTACACCACCAAAGCCGATGGAATGGGGCTCGGCCTGGCGATCAGCAGGAAGATCATTCTCGCCCATCGCGGGCGGATCTGGGTGGACAACCGCGATGATGGCGGTGTTGCCTTCCACATCCATCTCCCCGCCATGAAGACATGAAGCGCCTCCATGCCAGCCAATATCTATCTGGTCGATGACGACATCTCCTTCAGGACCGCAATGGTTCGCTTGCTCGAAGCCTCCGGCTTCCAGACGAAATCATACGGGACCGGAGCCGAGCTCCTGGACCAGCTTCCCGACGAAGGAACGGACGGCTGCATTCTGCTCGACGTCGATATTCCAGGCGTGAGCGGCCCTGATCTTCAGCTCCGCCTCAATGCGGCCGGATCGCGATTGCCCGTGATCTTCCTCACCGGTCATGGCGACATTCCAACCAGTGTCCGCACGATCAAGGCCGGCGCAGAGGATTTCCTGACGAAGCCGGTCACCAAGGACGTGCTGTTCGATGCGATAAACCGGGCGCTCGCACGCTGTCGCCGCACCAGGCACAATGACGATGGTGCTGTATCGCGAGCGCTCCGGCTCGGCAGCCTCACCCCGCGGGAACGCGAGGTCTTCGCTCTTGTGGCGCGAGGCCGGATGAACAAGCAGATCGCCTACGAACTCGGAACCACCATTCGCACCGTCAAGGCTCACCGGCACAATGTGATGGAAAAGATGGCCGCACGCTCGATAGCCGAGCTTGTCCTCTCCGCGGAGCAACTGGGCCTTATCTCGTAGCAATGACTTGCGATCAGTCGGGCAGAGCCAGCCAGCCTTGCATCATGTCCGTGCAGTTCGATTGCCACCGCAACAAACCAATGGGAACCTGGCGCCTGACAAAACGGCGTGTTTCCCGGAGATTCGTCAGCGTTCTGGAGCCGTTTTGAAAGAAGGGTTGGACCACGATGACAACCGACCTCCTAGCGAGTGGCTACAACCCGCATCCGGCAAAGGGCCTGAAGACCCCGAGGGCTGCCGCCGCCGCCGGGATCCTTTTTTCGGTGCTGCTGCTTACCTCGCTTTTTCTGATCCTCGACACCGTGCGGCTGGACCCGCGAGACCCTGGCGACTGGCTGGGTCCGCAATCCTGGAAAGTGTCGCTCGCGCTCAACCTGATCCCGTTCGCGGGCATCGCGTTCCTGTGGTTCGTCGGTGTCCTCCGCGACCGGATGGGGGCGGCCGAAGACAAGTTGTTTGCGACGGTCTTTCTCGGAAGCGGTCTTCTGTTCATCGGCCTGCTCTTCGTCTCCGCTTCTTCGGTCGGAGCCATCCTCATCGCCTATTCCGCGCTTCCCAGGGACCTGCCGGGATCGATGACCTTCATGCTTGCGCGGTCGCTCGCCTATCACCTGACCAGCATCTACGCCCTGAAAATGGCGGGCGTTTTCCTGATGACGGCCTCGACGATCGTCCTGCGCACCGGAATTGCCGCACGCGCAACGGCGATCACAGGGTATATCGCCGCCGCCATCATCCTGATCGGCAGCCAATTCCTGGATTGGACCGTGATCATCTTCCCGGTCTGGGTCTTCATCGTCAGCGTCGACATCCTCATTCGGGAGGCCCGCTCGCGGCCGGCCGGTTAGATCATCGAACCGGAAACCGTATCCGGTCCGATAATCTAACCTTTTGTGTTTGCATCGGCTTTCCCAAAAACCGGAATCCACTTTTCGGGCCGATGCCTTAGCCTGCTGGAATGACGCGGCGCTCGGCTTCAAAGGCGCCGACGGCATCCTGAAGCTCGTCGAAAATCAACCCTGGCCCAATCGCATCGAGAAAACCCGATCGCCTGAGGATGTCCATCGGATCCCGGTGCAGCTCCGCGACGGCCAGCGTCACGCCGCGCTCTGCAAGCCACCCCTGCAGCTCACCGAGCATGACCGCAGCAGTTGAATCGATCTGGGCGATCGCGCTGGCGTCGATCACGAGCCAGCGCGTCCCCGGCGGTGCCGCATCGACGATACCCTCGATCCGGGCTTTGACGTATTCGGCATTGAAGAACAGCACGCTGCCCTGAACCAGGTAGATCACCAGCCCTGGAACGGGCCGCGCCTCCTGTACCCGATGAAGTTTGTAGAAGCCCGGCCTGCCGGCAGCGCGCCCGAGCAAGGCATCGCGCGGTCGCATGTCCTTGAGCAGCAGATGAAGCAGGGTCCCAGCAATGGCGATCACCACGCCGCTCAACACCCCCAGGCTGATCGCTCCCCACATGCTGATCAGCGCAAAGACGAACTCGACCCGGCTGATGCGCCAGGTTTCCCTCAAGCCGGAAATGTCGATGAGATTCAACGCCGCTGCGACCAGAATGGCGCCCAGCGCCGGCACCGGCAGCACGCGCAGCGCCTGATTGAGGTAGAGCAGCAGCGCCGTCAGCGCGCCGGCCGCAACCAGCCCGGCCAGTTGCGATCGTGCTCCGGCAGCCAGGTTTATCGCTGTACGCGAATCCGAGATGGTGACCGGAAAGCCGCTGAACAATCCCGATGCGATATTGGCCGCGCCGATGCCGACGAGCTCGCGGTTGGCATCGATCGGAAAATTGCCGCGCACCCCGAAGCTGCGCGCACTGACGAGCCCGGCGCTGACGCCGACGAGCCAGACGGCCCCGGCGCCGAGCACGAGTTCGCGCAGCGGCAAGGCAGCCCCGGTGGGAAACGACAGGGCCGGGAGTGTGTTTGGCAGGCGGCCGACGACCTTGATACCCATCGCCTCGAAATTGAACAGATGGGAGGCGATGGCTGCAACGACGACGACGACGAGAGGCCCCGGGATCGGAAAGCGCAGGCGTGGCAGGATCAGCAGAAGCGCCAGCATCGCCGCTCCCAGCGTCACCGATGGCCAATGGATCAGATCCGATCTTCGCAACAGTTCCAGGACTGGGGCCAGCAAGCCGTCGGCGTCGATCTTCACGCCGGTCAGCCGACCGATCTGGCCCACCATGATCGATATCGAGATGCCGCTGATGAATCCGATCAGGATCGGCCGGGACAGGAAGGCCGCGATGGCGCCGAGGCCGACCGTGCTGGCAAGAAGGCTGAGGATGCCGACAGCCAATGCAAGCGCCGCAGCAGTGGCGACCCGCTCCTCGGGAGAGCCGGCAGGCATCGCGGCCATGACCGCGGCAAGAACCGTCATCGTCGCCGCATCGGGGCCAAGCATGAGCTTTTGGGAGGGCCCGAAGAGCGCATAGCCGACGAGCGGCAGGATGCTCGCATAGATCCCCACCTCGACGGGCAGCCCTGCGATCGCGGGATAGGCAATGGCGCTCGGGATCGCGACCGCCGCCACCGCCAGGCCTGCGGTCACGTCAAAGCGCAGCCAGTCGGGCGAGAAGCCAGAGAAGCCGCTCAGGATTGGAAGGCGACCGAACATCATTGCTTCCTTGCGCCTTGTCCGGCGAGCCCAGCGGCGCAGGCTATGCCAGGCCGGAATCCTCTCCCTCGTCGAAGTCGAGATCAGAACGCTCCAGCCTGGAGCGGGCAGCCGCCGCGCTATCCGTCACGTCCTTGGTGTCGGAAGCGCGGCAGAGCGCAGTTGCAAGGCCGGCGGCGAAGAGAATGCGGCTGCCGCCGCTATCCCCGCCCAGCACCTCCTCGACATAGCTCATGAGCAAGGCTTCACCGGTCCTGCGGTCATTGAGGTCGCCAAGGACGCGCTGGATTGTCTGGAGAGGCTCGATGAGGCTGGAGAAGCTTCGCCGGGCCAGAAGCGCACCGAAGGGGTCGATCATGTAGCGGAGCTTCTTGGCGCGAACGCGCGCCTCATGCTGTTCGGGTGGATCGAGCCGTTCGATGTGCCGGCAGCGCTTGAGGAAAGACTTCAGTCGCGGCCGAAGTTCGCGTCTCAGATAGCGCCCGATCGGCATCTGGAGCAGCTCGGCCTGTTGCGGCGTCGGCGAGGTTCGTGCCAGCGCGCCGAGCAGGTCGAGGCTGAGCTCCAGGGCTGCCGGCGACTTCAGATAGTCGATCGCCGTTTCACGAGCGTGCTCGCCCCGGGTTTCAAAGACCGCTCTCAGATCCGCAACGCCCGGGGCGCTGCCATAGCTGGCGCCGAGCGCTGCCAGGACGGTCTCGCAGAGGACATCGACCTCGCGGGATGCACCAAGAAACTGGGTCAGCCAGCGAAGCCGTGGCGAAAGGTCATTGTCACCTCGCCATTGCTGGGCCGGCTCGAACAATGAGGCGAGCGCCCGTATCCGGCGAATGCAGACCCGTGCTTGATGCAGCGCCTCGCCGCCGCCGCCCGCCGCGAGCAGGGCAAAGTTATCGAAGAGTCCGGTGAAGCAAGTGGAGAACGTGCTCTGGATGGCCTGTTCCGTGCTCATGCCCGGCGTGACATCGAAGGACAGTTCGCTGACGGCGCTCTGCGGGGAACCCGCGCTCAGCCGGAAGCCGCGCTCGCCCTTGGACGACAATACCGGCAGCGAGGGCACGATCGATGCCAGATCACGGGCACAGCTCAGGAGCGCAGTCGGCGTGCCGCTTGCGAGTTCGAGCTCGGCCTCGCAGATCGGCAGCGACCGGCCATCGCCCTGGATCTCTCCGATGTCGAGCGCCAGTTCCACCGTCGCATCGGGGCGCATGATGACGAAGGTCCTGCGCCTGACCTGCGTGCTGAAAACCGCTCGCAAGTTGCTCAGGTCGCGGTCGCCCAGCACATCGCACAGAGGCGTCCCTGCGAGCGTATCCTTCGACGGTGCATCGGTCGCGACGGCGCACTCCCACTCGCCGCGCATGATCGCTCCGGCGCCACTCGACTTGACCGTCTGGATGTTCTTCCGGCCGTCATGCCGGATGCGAAGCGAATAGCCCTTGCGCCGCAGCTTGAGCTTGGGGGTATCGAAGTAGACGGAGTGCAGGCGCCGTGTCCTGCCCTTCCCGCTTGTCCCCAACGCCTTGGCCGCCCGGGCATAGTGCTCGAGGTCCCCACTCATGGGAATGAGTTTCAGCTCGACCTCGCGATTGTCCGGCATCATCGGCCCCAAAGCCATTCCCGGTCGTGTCCGCCAGGTGGACTGCCATCAACTCTGCGGCACCGAAACCTTCTCCCAGGTCTTGTCGGGATCGTATGAGCGCATCCGCGTCGCGATCCGGCTGGTCTTGGGTCCCAGATCCTTCTGATACACCGTACCCTCGTGGTTCACGATGAAGCTCATGACGCCGGAGGTGCCGTATTCGGCGGGATAGGCGAGCAGGGCGAAGCCGCCGATCATCTTGCCGCCGACGACATAGTCGAGGCTTCCGCCTGGCGCCGCGGCCCCCTGGCGCTTGAGGATCTTGTAGTAGTAGCCGTGATAGGGCGTCTTGCCCTGCCCGCCCTTGTAGCCTTCGCGCTCGGCCTGCGCGGCGAGAGCGCC
>NZ_JBFUIY010000087.1:0-6140 GCF_056401655.1 Allobosea sp. P4_E12
CAGCAATTGCAGCAGGCCGTGCTGATCGACGGGCAGCCAGCAGGCCGTGCTGATCGACGGGCAGCTTCTTCAATGGCTGGCGCTCCACGCCTGGGACGAGGCCGGCGACCAACCAACTCGCCTGGCCCATCTCGATCACGGCGACCAGGGTCGCGCCTTGATCAAGTGAAATCGAACATCTGCTCGCATCGATGCTGTGTGCCATAAAGGTGCTCCATCGCTGATTGCGGCAACGATGGTACCGGCCTCGTTGCGCCGCCCATAGCTTCTAAGCCGCGCGCCCAGAGTGGGCACCGTTCCCCCATGCCGAACGTTGCTTGCCATTCTTCCTCGGTCAGCAACCGGCTCATCCCGTGGCCATCATCGAGTGTGCCCGTACTCGGCCAGAGGTGCGGACACCAAGGAGCCAGCGAAGCTGCTAAGCGGCAAATCCGCTGGGATCGCTGTAGATCGGGCGAGATTTCGCCGAAGGTGAGGCCACGACGCTACAACCTGGCCTGAGCGGCGACATTGGCCTAAAGGACGGCGGGAATAGGCTGTTCCGCATCGCGTCCGAGGCCCGTTTCCATGCGTAGAAAGGGCCGCCTGCTCAGCGTCGCTTTCGACGCCTTCGTTCTGGTCTGGCTCGCCGGTGACCTGAGCGGGCCGAGGCCGAACGCAAGCTCACTGAGATCGCCAATGATCCACCGAGGCTCTGGTTCTGGACGCCGGCCGTCGAGAACAGCACGGTGTCCGAAGATAGTTCCACCGAAGCCTTGCACACCGTCAAGGCGACAGCCTTCGGCAGCTACCTACTACGCATCGATCCCGGCTTCGAGGACGGCAAGGTGAGGCGCGTCGCCGCCGAGGTGGGCCGTCATGTCTGACACGCTCACGCACCCAAGAACGCATGCCCCGCTCCAGGTGATCGTCCATTTCAGCGAAGGCGAGGCCAAGGCCCTGGCCCTGCGGCCGGCGCAATGGGATCGGAAGAAGCACGCTCGCCGCTGGCCAGGGCGCTCGCCCGCGTCAGGGAAGAGATGAACATCGCCAAGTCCGGGCACCGCAACATGACGATGCACGTCAGGCCCCATGTCTGAGACCACCACCTGACTGCAGATGCTCTTCGCGGCGTGGGGAGCGTCGCGCCCAGATGGAGCTGTCAGGCGGGAGAATTGCGAACAAAACTTCCGGAAATTGGAAACACGTTTCCGGGCCGGAAGAACACCCCACGAACGGCTCGGGAACGGCGACATGTGACCGTACTTGAGCGAAGGCCGTGGACCATGAAGGACAAGAAACTGCCGCTCGTCGTCAAGCCGATGCGGGTGATCTGGCGGCACGGCCATCACCGCAGGGTGCGTTTCGGCAGGGGCCGCGGCGACACGCGATTGAGCATGAACGAGAGCTGGGTCGTCGCCGAGCTGAACTCGCCGGGCATCGACATCGATGCGGACTTCGATGAAGAGGAGGACGAAGAGGAGGACGCCGGGCCCCAGCGTTGGCATCGTCGACCTCGATCTCCAAGACGGCTTTCTCGACGACGAACTTCGTGCGCCGGCGCTGTCGACCCGAAGGTGATGGATGCGCAAAATGAAAAGAGGCTCCGGTCAAACCGAAGCCTCCAATCGGTTTCCATAGAGCCTGCCGCAGCCGGGCTTCCTACGTAACTCTATTCACTGGGAGCGCGGCCGCCTTACGGCGGCTGGCCGAAATCAGGCGGCCTGCTTCGTAGCGGCGGCGACCACAGCGGCGGCGGCCGGAGCGGCCTTCGCGACGATGCCCTCGACCGGCTTGTAGGCGTCCTTGGCGAGAGCGGCGTAGAGCTCGCCCATCTTTGTAAGTTGGGCGACCGCGCCCTCGAATGAGGTCTTGACGTACTCGGCCTGGATCTCGAGAGCCTTGTCGAAGGTCTTCACGCCAGCGAGCTTCTCGATCACGGCGGTGCCAGCCTCGAAGGACTTCTTGGCATAGTCGATGGCCTCCACGGCAATGGTCTGCACGCCCTTGGAGGTGGCGCCGAAGGCCTTCAGGGCTGCGTCGACGTTCTCTTTGGAAGCCTTCTGAAGGGTCTCGAACTTCTGGATCATGGTCTTCTCCTGTGCACCTTTGGTGGCGCTTTAGTGAAGGGCCGGAACGGCCCGACGTGTCGCCCCAAGCTCGTGTGAAAGAGATAACCACCGGGGACTGGTTATCGTATTGTGCGCTGCAGCATTAATGTCAAGAACATGCTGCAGTGCAGCAAGCATAGGCCATCCCGATCGCGACAGTTCGGCGTCATTTCGCCCCCCCCCCGAACCGGCCCGGGCTTGAGGATGTCCGCTCGTTCCAAGTGTATCTGGTTGCGCAAGAGGTCTCCTGGCCGGCGCTGAACCAGACGGTGTGCGCGTTTAGAGAACGACACCAGCAGTCAGTGAGTCGGTCGCCGCATTGCAGCAGCCGAGCTTGGAATTAGCAGTCATCATTCATCCGGTCGGAAAAACCGCGTAGATGCCAGATTGCGGATGGCGCTACGGGGTCTTCTGCGCCCGGCTAGAGCTGGGGGGCGATGCCGGGGAGCCTTGGATCAGTATCGGCTTATCCGCTACCCCCGCCCCTGCCGTCGAATCGACTCAGGGCAAGGTCGTGCAATGCCCCATGGTGCTCACGAAAGGTAGGCTGGTCAAACGAAGACAAGATTAGCCAAAGCTCTTTCATGCCTCGATCCGTCGGAAGAAGCGTTTGGCTGCGTTGATCTCCGGGCCACTCGTGGCGGCAATGACCAAGCTAAAGCTTTTCGTCGCGGAAATACCGTCGGTCATACTATGCGCGACGGTCGCTGCCGTCATTACATCGAGGGCCTGCACCAGCTTGGGCACTCGGGCATCGATGCCCGAAATTGATCCATATCAACGCGCGCCGATCCGAACGGGCGCTCTAGTCTGGACACTCCGTAAGTGTGAGCAAACGGGTCGGATCGTCGGAGGCTGGGGGGCCGGTCTGACGATCCGGCCCATCGCAATGGGGCGGGCGCCGGCCTTCTTGCGCAGGCCCAGTTCCCGTCACTAGCCGGTCGAGGTGACAGCGGGGTGCGATGCCTGCCCATGCTCGCACGCGCCCCGCCACCGTCGGCCAGCCCGCGCCCCCGTCAATGGGGCCCCTTGCCCATGCGGGCCGCTAGCGTTGAGACGGCCACGCTTCGAGCAACGCCGCATGGGCAAGGGCAACCCATCCAGGCGCAACTATTCAGCGTGCGTTTCGATGTAGCCAACGACGTGCTCTCAACTGAACTTAACTCGGGGCATTGCCGGGACGGCTGAACGCTTTCGGCTCAGAGCGGAGGCTCGCTTCCACCTCTCGGATCCGGGTCATCAAATCGGAGGTCCTCACGTTCTGCGCGCCCTTCCCCTCGTTGCCGCCATCGGGAAAGCAGTCGACATCGGCAGGATGACGCCCTGTACGCCCCAGCCGCACAAGCAGATCGACCCCGACGCGGGGCCATCTACCAAGCGCTTCGGCCCCGGCCGGCGCAAGAATTCCAGCGAAAGATCATGTCTTGATGGCGATCGAAGAACTCTCGCTGACGATATGGCTGATCGTAACCCTTGCGATGAAGTTGGTGGTCTTCCCCGCGGTCGGGGGAAGCCTATTATAAGACCGACCAGCGTAAAAATATGGAATTATTAACCATGCTTCAGCCAACGTTGTGAAGATATCCGCTGCGAATCGGAGTTTGTTATGCGCGTTTTATTGATTGAGGACGACGCATCGATCGCGCAGAGCATCGAGATGTTTCTCACGCTGGAGAACTTCGAGGTCACCAAGTCAGCCTGCGGAGCCGATGGCCTTGCCCTCGCTCAGTCGGCGCGGTTTGACCTGATCGTTCTGGATCTCGGCTTGCCCGACATGCCTGGCATGGAGGTGCTCACGAAACTCCGAGCAACTTCCATTACAACGCCGCTGATGATCCTCTCGGGCATCAACGAGATTCAACAGAAGGTCCGTTCCCTGATTGCAGGGGCGGATGACTACGTGACAAAGCCATTCCACCGAAACGAATTTCTTGCCCGCCTTCGGACTTTGGTGCGTCGCTGTAACGGTACGGAGAACCGCACCGTCCGGGTCGGAGATCTCTGCATCGATCTGGATTCAAAAACGGTTGACGTGGCCGGGAAGCCCGTTCGTTTGACTGGCAAGGAATATGAACTCGTTGCGTTCCTGGCGAGCCGCCGTGGCTTCGCTCTGTCAAAGGAAATGATCCTCAACCACCTCTATGGTGGGATGGACGAACCTGCGCTCAAGATCGTCGACGTATTTATCTGCAAGGTGAGACAGAAGATTGCGGCCATATCAGGCAGAACCAACTACATCGGAACTGTCTGGGGACGTGGCTACATGTTGAATAATGCCGATCCTTCCCTTCAGATGGCTCCATCCGACAATGACGACACCATTGTTATCGATCGCGCCCGCTCGATTGCAATTCAGACGCGAAATGAGCGTTGCATTTCTACCAAGCCACGGGCTAGATCCGCGATTAACGCAGGCGTTTATTTCAGGAAAAACCAAACGCGAAGAAAAATGACGATGTAATCGATCCAACGGTGATCATTGTTTCGGCTCGGACCGGATCGTTGACCGCCAGCGGCGCACTGTGGATTAATCAGCGGGTCATACTTCCGGGGAGGCTGGCCATGATTGAACACGTGGTGTCACCGGCCTATTGGGTGCTGACCAAGGCTGCGCGGCGGTTGCTCGCTGTCATCGAGACGGAAATCGGGAGCGGCACCAGCGTGGCGCTGTCTTACGATACCTTCAGGCTGGACCACCGCTTCGGACGGCAGACGCTGTCGCCAAGTCTGACGCTGCTCGATCGTCTCGGCCTGATTGACATCGCGGTGGGGCCGCGCTTCGTCAACGTGTTCTCGCTCTCAGACCGATGGCGGAGCGTCAACGAGGACGAGGCTTTGAGGCTGACGGCACAGGCGCGTGAGTTGAAGCCGCCGCGAACGGCCCGCGAGCCGAAGCCGCAAAGGCCGGCAGCGGCGAAGGCACCGAAGCCTGTGAAGGTCGAGGCACTGCGCAAGCAACGTCAGGAGCCGTCATTGCCGCCGATGCCATGGCGCTGCGACAGCCGATAGCAGGACCGAGGGGACGACTTGCTTGTGCGCCAATCGTTTTTTTAGGCCTTGGAGGCCTGTGTAGCGTCGTGAACATCGGCCGATAGTCATTAGCGAGGCTCTGCTTGGCCTGACTGGCTATGCCAGGTTCCGTTCAATTGCGGATCGGGCGGCTTTAAAGGTTACCTCTGCGTCCGGCACAGCGCCTTGCTGCTGTTCAAGAAGGAGAAGCGCGATTTCGTAGATCTCCCTTATGTCGGCGGCTTGCAAAACGCCTTTCTGCACCAGGCAGCGCAGGAGGCCGGCCATGGTTGCGGAGGAGACGAGGTTTGCTGCGGCAATGCCATGCGGCGAGGCAAGGGACATCGCGCGCTCATTGTGTCGCTGGATGTACAGGTTCTGGTACATTGTAGCCGTCCGCTGCGTACAACGTAAGTTTGTTGCGCAACGTGCGGATGGAAATGCCGAGTAGTGAGGCTGCATGGGTGCGGTTGCCGCCGGTTTCCCGCAGCGTTGCCAGGATCAGCTGGCGTTCGACAAAGGCAACTGACAGGCCAACGAACTGATCCACGACGGCTTGAACAGCATCGAGCGCTCGCATGGTTACGGTCCTTTCCAAGCCCCCCGGCTCTAACGGACGCCTCAGAATGGCGCCCGCCGTGGTTAAGAAGTGGTAAATCGGCATGGGGCGGCAAGGGTGCACGGCAGTCTTTGAGCGGCAGGGTCAAGTGCGGCCCGCTTAAAGCCGACTTTCGCGTGGCTGCGTGCCGGGCCCTGCGGGACGGTCCCCCAAGCGGGTACTTTGTGCTGCCCCTGCGCGATATGGACCCCTCACGTGCTTGGGACTGTCCGGTATTTTGTGTCCGGGGCCATAGTGACGCCGATGGAGGGCGCTCATGGTCATCAAGAAGGACACACTGGATCAGTTGCTTGCGGGACGTGATCCGCGCGATGTTTTCGCCAAGGACGGGCTGGTCGATGAGCTGAAGAAGGCCCTGGCGAACCGGGTCTTGTCGGCGGAACTGGACGATCACCTCGACGGCGAGGCGGCTGCCGGAAAGC
>NZ_JBFUIY010000088.1:0-6010 GCF_056401655.1 Allobosea sp. P4_E12
ACGACGCAGTTCAGGCCGCGATTGACCTCGGCCTTCATGTCGCCATGGGTGGCGATGACCTTGCCTTCCTTGACGCCGACCATCACGCCGCACCCCGTGCCGCAGAAGCGGCAGGGCGCCTTCGACCAGGTGATCTCCAGCGTGTCGACGCCRCCSRCGACRGGCTGKGCTTCGGCGGGSAGRCTCATATTGGCRGCGGCAGCGGCGATGCCCGCCGCCTGCGCCTTCAGCATCTCGCGACGGGATAGGGTCATGATCCAGCTCCAGTGTCGTCGAGGGCGATGATCTGTTCGAAGACGAAGTTTGCCGAAAGSACGCCGTCCATCAGTGCGATGCCGGTGAGCCTGCTRCCCATCTCGCCGGTGCTCTCGGCTTCCATCACGATGACGATCTTGCCGTTCTCGACACGATGAACCTCGGTGCCCGGCAGGGCATTGATCTGGCGCACGACCGCGTCGCAATGCTCTGGAAAGGCGGTGACGACGGCACTGGAAATATGGATGGTGCGGGCCGCTTGGGCTTCAGGCATGGGCTGCCTCTGCTGCCGTGGGGCAGGTTCCGATGGCGGCGGCCGGGCAGGCCGCGATGCAGGCGCCGCAGCCGGTACACTGAGTGGCGGTGAGGACAGGCAGGGCAGGGCCACCAAGGCGCGGTCGGAAACGGATCGCCGCTTCCGGACAGGCATCGCCACAGCTCTGGCAAACGATGCCGCGGGCGGCAAAGCATGTGTTCCCGATCACGGCGACGTGCTGGAAAGCAGGCCGCCCGCGATCGAAGACCGGCTCCGGGCAGGCTGCGGCGCAGGCGCCGCAGAAGCTGCACTCGCCGGAGCTGAAATCGATCTCGGGCCGCTGCCGGGCATCGAGCCTGAGGATCGCTTGCGGGCAGGCACTGACGCAGGCGCCGCATCCCGTGCAGGCGCTCGCGATTGTCTCTTCGAGGGACCAGGGTGGACGAATGACGTCCGGTTCCGAGGGAAGAAGCCCCTTCAGGAACCCACGTCTGCCGAGATCGATCCCGTGCTCTGCCATGGCCGGGCCCTCACCGTGGTGGGCCGGGCGGTCCGAAGACCACTTGCAGCATCCAGACCAGGAAACCATAGCCGCCGACGACGCCGACCGCGATGATCGGCCAGATCAGGATCGCCAGGACGATGAAGGCAAGGAACTCCTGCCGTCGCGTTACAGGCCTGAATTCGGCCCGGGTTTCGGCTTTGGCACCATCGGACATCACAATACCCGCTCCCGAGATGACGTTGCGGCGGCGCTCTCAGCTTCATTCCTTAGAAAATCTTCAGAGAAGCTAGACCCCCATGCGCCGCCTTGTCGAGTGCCGACGTCACGCCGGGCAGTTCTTCTAGCCACTGATCGGGTTTCCCGTCTGAGGGGGCAGAACCGGGCATTTGGTTTCCGTCAATGGCGGTCCGTCGCGCAGGCAGTGACCTTGAGCGCGGCCCACTATGATCCATTGCTCGATCTGCTTGCCCAGCGAATCACCCTCTCCGTCGCGACCCGCGAGGTAGCGCTCGCGTTGTGCCTGTTCCATTCCCTCAAGCACTGCTAGCCAGTCTGCGTAATTCGTTCTGGTCATCCCGGCCTCCTCTGCTGCAAACCTTGCAAAGGCAGTCGCTGAAACCGCCTGTAGCTCGACCGGACCGCTTGAAGCCCAAATTCGAGCCCATTCGTGCCCACCCCAAGATTGAAGGGTCATCAGGTCCGGCCTCGCATTGTCACTCGATCAAGCGCGAACCCACGCTGCTTCATGGCCAAGTGGTCCTGTCTCCAGATTGCGGATGGGGCGAGTTCGAGCGCGATTGTTCGAAGTCCAAGCTCGGCAGCCAAATTATTGGCGAAGCACATAAGGGCCTCAATCAGTGCGGAGCTTGGCAGCCGGACCGATGCCAGTTCCGAAACAGCCAATGTGGCTTCGGACGAAAGCGATTGTACAACGTCATAAGAAAATATGCCGTGAACGCAGCCGCGCCTGTCGTTGAGCGCAATCAGCCCGCGCGTCTTGCCGGACATTTGATCAGAACCCTGCAAGTAGTGCGACCACGCACATGCAGAGATACCAGGATGGGCTGAAACCATTAGCGAATAGGTTGCTCGTTCCTGCTGCTCTGTGACCCGTGCCGCCTCGAATAAGTCATCCATTTTGATCGCACGCGTGCTGGAGCGGAGAGTCGGCAGCAAAGATCAACGCCCCTACAGCTGCATTGATGCAGATCAAGAAGGCGAATGCAGAGGCCGGGCCAAGCAGTTGGAATGTGACAAGCGTAGATCTTCAGGAACGGACCTCGATCCCGTCATGTCGAAGATTGCAAGCAAGCGCCTGCGGCCACGCTGACGCGCCTACCAAGTTGAATCCTGTTTGCGCCGCATCAATTGGCGTCCCTTGCTCGGGTGATAATCGGTGACCCAGGAGGGTAGTTCGTGTCTGGGCACCGAAGCACGTCAGGATCAGCTCGGTGGGGCGCAATCGGCCTCGCCTATCTGATCGTGTTTCAGGCGGTCGTCACAGGCCTGATATCCGGCGCACACGGCGTGGTAGTCACGGTGGATCGGACTATCGCTCTCACCCATTGCGCGACCAGCGCTCCTGGCTTCGGGGGCTCATCAGATCACGCACAGCCTGATCTGATGTTCGATTGCTCATTGAACTGCGCATTCTCCGCAAACATCGCGATCAATCCCGCAGCCAGTTTCTTCCCGGTGTCTTATCGCGTTGCGAACCAGACCGGATTTGCTCCGTATCCCCAGGTGCCGCCGGGATTTTACTCAGGACACTTTCCCGCAAACCCGCGTGCGCCCCCCGCCTGAGCTTTCCCGTAGGCGCAGCCTTCCATGCCTGGCGCTGGTTCAGATCGCCGAGTGTTTGACGTCGGCTCTGAGTTCTACGGACCACCCGCTGTTTACTTCTCTGCCAACCGGGACATAGGCGCCCGAAATCCACCCAATCAGCTTGCCTGAAGGAACTCGCTATGAAAGCCCATCTGATTGCCGCTTTGATTCTTGCCGCCGGCACAACGGGGGCAGCAGCTCACGTCACGCTTGAAACTCAGCAGGCCGCCATTGGCTCGACCTACAAGGCGGTGGCGCGCGTGCCGCACGGCTGCAAGGGTGCCGCCACCCTCAAGGTGCGCGTCAAAATTCCCGAGGGCGTGATCGCTGTGAAGCCGATGCCCAAACCGGGATGGACGCTGGAAACTCTCAAGGGCGAGTACGCCAAGTCCTATGACTACTATGGGACGCCGACTTCGGAAGGCGTCAAAGAGGTGGTCTGGAGTGGCGGGAAACTGCTCGACGAACACTATGACGAGTTTGCCTTTCGCGCTTACCTCACGACCGACCTGAAGGCTGATACAGCGCTATATGTGCCAATCGTCCAGGAATGCGAAGGCGGCGCTGTGGAACGCTGGATCGAAATCCCCGCACCGGGCAAGACCAGTGACGACTACAAGTTTCCGGCGCCGAGCCTGAAACTGATCCCCAAGAAGTAGTCACCGAAGCGGCCGGATCTTGGTGTTCGATCCGCAAGGACTATCATGATCCGGCGCCTTCGCCTCTTCATCATTCTCCTGGTCAGCTCAGGTGCGGTTGTTGTTGCCGCGGCTGGGCAGGCCGCTGCCCACGCGGCACTAACTGCTGCGACGCCGGCAGATGGTGCGATCGTGGCGATGGCACCATCTGTGTTGACGCTGAGCTTCAGCGAGCCAGTCTCCCCCCTCCTCCTCAAGCTCATTCCGCCAACTGGAAAACCGCAAACTCTCGATCGCTATGAATTGAGAGATCGCTCGTTGGCCATCAAGGTTCCGATCGGCCTCAGCAACGGCACACATGTGTTGAGTTGGCGGGTGGTTTCCGAAGATGGGCATCCGGTGGGGGGCGCGCTCGTTTTCTCAATCGGTGCTGCAAACATCCGGGCACCCGACATAGACGTTCACGCCGACCGCGCGGTGCTTTTTCTACTTTGGGCGACAAAGCTCGGCCTTTATCTGGTACTGTTTCTCGGCGTCGGCGGCGCGGCCTCGGCGGTATGGATCGCCCCCCTGCCGGTCGCGGCGCGCTTGTTCTCCGCAGGCCTCATGGGCATGGGATTGGGGGTTCTGCCCCTCGCGGTCGCGGCGCAAGGGCTGGATGTACTTGGCGCGACCGCGGCCAGCTTTTTCGATACCGCAGTCTGGAAAGCGGGTGCTAGCAGCGCCTTTGGCGTGACCGTGATGATGGCGGGCTTTTCCATCGCCACAGGGTTAGCCTCGATCGCCACTCAAGGGATAGCGCGAATTGGACTGGCCTGGAGCGCCTTGGCTGGGGTCGGGCTGGCTCTTGCGGCCAGCGGGCACGCCAGCGCTGCTACCCCCCAATTCCTCATGCGATCGGCGGTGTTTATTCACGGAGTAGGCATTGCCGCCTGGACCGGCGCTTTGTTTCCATTATGGGTCGCGCTCCGTAGCCGGAATAATGCAGCTCTTCTGCGGTTTTCGAGGCGGATTCCGCTTTTCGTCGGCGGAATCCTGCTGAGCGGCTTGGCTCTGACGGTCGTTCAGGTCGAGCGCATTTCGGCGATCACCAACACGGAATATGGTTGTGTGCTCGTGCTTAAGCTGCTCTGGGTCGCTGTGCTGTTGGGGGCGGCGGTATGCAACCGGTACATGCTGACTGTTAAGGTCGTGGGAGGCGATATCCCCGCGAAGGCTCGGCTGCGGCGGGTGATTGCCACTGAGATCGTGCTTGGTCTGCTCATCTTTGGCACTGCCGCTATGTGGCGCTTCACGCCGCCGCCACGGGTCCTCGCGCAAATATCTGCCCAACCGGCGTCTGCGCACATCCATACCCCCAAGGCCATGGTCGATATCAGGCTGACGCCGGGCCGGGTTGGGCTCGCAAGCCTTTCGTTGAAACTGCTCGATCGCAGCTTCGAAGCTTTGCGGGCCAGAGAGGTCACGGTCACCCTGTCCAATCCCGTGGCAGGAATCGAGGGGATCGAACGTCCAGCCTATCAGGCCGGTGATGGCACTTGGCGCGTCGACGAAGTGCTCGTTCCCATGCCCGGCCGCTGGAATATTGAATTCGAAATTCTGATCTCAGACTTCGAGATGCTTCGCCTTAGCACCACAGTCGAGGTCAAGCCGTGATCGGAGGCGTCGTCCGACTGCCTCGCATGCGTCACCGGGACCGTGAGGACGAGCGACGATTTTCCGATCATAGATCAAAAGGTCCACGCCTCTACGCAGAACAATAATACGGCATTCGGTAGCAAAGACAACCGAGCGCTTAGCAAGCGGCTCAACCGGAGAGGTTCTAGGCTCCTCAACGTCACTGAAAGATTTGTGAGGCATCTACCGCATCGAGCAAACGTTCCGAATGTCGCCAGGTGGACGGGAAACCACGTTTGGCTATCCGCCCGTAGCTACCGATTGGGATGTCTGCTTCTCGGCAGTTGAAAGGTAACTATAGGCGCTCCGAGATTGCGTCACTTGGTCCAACGCGGGTGTTTCATGGCAAGAATGGGCGCGTCGCAAGCCTGCACACTTACTAAAGGATTCTCCGCCGAACGTGTATGTCGAGCTGATTTCTGCGCTTGACACGTTCCGCTGAACTTCAGCCTTTGATGGTTGTTCCATCCTAAAGAAGATGACAGGTGTGCCGCAGTCGTCTGCGGGTCTTCCGAGCGACCATCCTACCGGATCGAATGCCTGCAGCAGGGGGGATTGCCTATCTCGCCGGCCTGCATATTGTTGGGTAACTTCTTGACAATGCCGGATACCAATCTGGCGGCTCTCGACAAGTATTCACTGGCTGACGCGGTCCGGATTTCGACCTTCCGGTCCCTCTCTCGAGCACCGCGAGCCGCGCTGTGTGATGACCGGGGGGAGAGCGAATGGTTGCCGGGCTGACTGTCGCAGAACGCCAGAGTGCCATCACGATATCAGCGCTTGTCGCCTTCTGCGGGCTCGTGATGGCGATCGCCGGGCACGACGACCTCATGGGGGTTCATGGCGTCATCGTCC
>NZ_JBFUIY010000089.1:0-5718 GCF_056401655.1 Allobosea sp. P4_E12
GTATAGATGAAATTGCGATCGCCGGGTTGACGAAGCCAGTTTTTCACGTTTGCAACGGTCGGCCACGAATAGAATGACGCGTTGATCTCGACAGTGTCGAACTGTTTCGCGTAGTGGCTGAACCATTCGCCCGTTGGCATCTGCGCCGGGTAGAATTGTCCACCCCATTTCCAGTAAAACCATCCCGAGCAACCGACATAGACCGATGCCTCCAAACAGGAACTATTCCCGCTCTCTGCGACAGTCCCCGCCAGGCGAGCGGCCCGCATTTTTTCGGCGCGCCCAATGTTCTCTGTCCGCTGCTTCTCTCTGCGGAGCCGCCGCCGTTCGCGACGTTCTTCGGTTCCAGGTGCTTTCTGCTTCGCGGCTTGCGTATCCATCATTGTCCTGACCGGCCGTTACGCGGGTGAAGCTGGATGGCCAGTTTGGGATTCTGCTAGCGCAGCAGCCCGTCCGCTTCGAAGACATCCCAGCCGTCCAATTGCGACCGGGGGGCGGCCTCCCGGGCATTCCTGGCGTCGCCGGCCTTGCCCTCGCCGTTGCCCGCACGCGTCCGTGCGGCCTTCCCCGCCGCGCGCCGCCGGGTCTCGGCGAGCGCCTGCGCATCCTCCACTCTCCAGATGGCCGGCAGGTCCCCGTCAAGCACGGCCTCGATCTGCCGCGGGTCGAAGACGTGGAACGTCGCGGCTCTTGCACGCCCGCGCAGCTTGACGGTGCGTGTCCCGATGCTCTTGAGGCGACCGTCTTTCACCCACTTGTGACGCTCGCGCGAAGAGATCGTCAGAATATCCTCCGCCTCGCTTGGAAGTACGGGTAGTTCTGCGATCCCGCCCAGCGTTTCGGAGATGCACGCCGAGGCGACCCTGAACACATCTGTCTCGGCCTCTGACATACGCAATGCGATACGCCCCGTCCCAGCCGTGATGCACGTCCTCGCTGCCCAGGGCAGTCGGGCCCGAATTTCGCGTTCGATCCCCTTCGCTCGCACCGACGATCCAAGCGTCGCGGAAGAGGGGAGCGGCCACTCGGCAACCAACGAAGGGGAGGCGTCCATGCTGCGCCTGGATGTCATCCGACCCAACTCACGTTTCCGGAAAGTCGAAATTCAACCGAGACCGATCGCGTATGTTCCGCACCAAATCCTCCGAGGTCAGACAGGCGGGACGGTTGTGCGGGAGCACCAGCGTAAGCTGTCCCTTGAGCCGATTTCAGGCGTGCGATCGTATCGGAGAGGTTGCGCATCGCGGCTGTCCTTTGGGGTCATGCCGAGATGGCTGACACGAACTCAACTGCTCGGGTCGCATTATGTTGCAATGCACAATGAAATGAGTTCGGTCCACTCCAAGAGTGTACGCCTGGCGCATCCGGTCGACGATTTCAATCCGGCCAAGTGGGAACAATCCCGTCGCTGCTTGGTGGACTCTCAGGCCCCCTGCCCCCCGCTCCGGGGGCAGGCTCGGCACCGAAAAGAAGTAGAGGAGCGAAGTACTCTCAGGATCGAGGCTTCTGCTGAAGCGAGGAACGCCTTTCCGTCCGGTTCGGAACGGGAGGTCAAAACTACGGTCGCAAGATAACCTTGATGACGCCGTCCTCCTTATCGCGGAACTTCTTGTACATTTCGGGCGCGTCCTCGAGGCTCGCCGGATGCGTGACGACGAAGCTGGGATCGATCTCGCCTGCCTCGATCTTCGCCAGCAGCGGCTTCGTATAGGCCTGGACGTGGGTCTGGCCCATCTTGAAGGTAAGGCCCTTGTTCATCGCGGCCCCGATCGGAATCTTGTCGGCCATGCCGACATAGACGCCCGGGATCGAGATTGTGCCCCCCTTGCGACAGCACATGATGGCCTCCCGCAGGACGTGGACCCGATCCGTGGCGAGAAAGGTCGCTGCCTTGACCTTGTCGAGGATGGCGTCCGCCGTGCCGTGGCCCGCCGCTTCGCAGCCGACGGCATCGATGCAACTGTCGGGTCCTCGGCCCTTCGTCCGCACCATCAGCTCGTCATAGACGTCGAACTTCGAAAAGTTGATGGTCTCGGCGCCGCCGGCCTCGGCCATCGCCAATCGTTCTGGCACCTCGTCGATAGCAAATACCCGACCGGCGCCCAGCATGAAGGCCGAGCGGATCGCGAACTGACCGACCGGCCCGCAACCCCAGATCGCGACGGTATCGCCGTCCAGAATCTGGGCGTTCTCAGCAGCCATGTACCCGGTCGGGAAGATGTCGGAGAGGAACAGGGCCTGCTCGTCCGAAACATTGTCGGGGACCTTGATCGGGCCGATATCCGCCATGGGCACGCGCAGATATTCTGCCTGGCCACCGCTATACCCACGTCAGCATATGACTGAAACCGAACAATCCTGCGGCCGACTGGCCCATCGCCTTCGCTGCCATCTTGGCATTGGGATTGGTCCGATCGCAGGCGGAGAACATGCCCTGCCGGCAGAACCAGCAGTCGCCGCAACTGATTGTGAAAGGCACGACGACGCGGTCGCCTATCTTCAGATTGCTGACTTCAGAGCCAAGCTCGATCACCTCACCCATGTTCTCGTGGCCGAGAATGTCGCCGCTCTCCATCGTCGGCTGATACCCGTCGAGCAGGTGCAGATCCGAGCCACAGATCGCGCAGCAGGTGATCCTGATCACCGCATCGCGGGGATGCTCGATCTTTGGATCCGGGACTGTATCGACGCGAACGTCGCCCTTGCCGTGCCAGCGTAATGCGCGCATCGGTTTGCCTCCTCATCTGATTTCAGGTCGGGCAAACCGAATGCCGACCACCATGCCCCGAGAGGCAAACAGGCTCGGGAGGCAAGGGTTCCCGCAGGCACGATGTATTCAGCGGCCAAAATGGCAGCAATGCTCGACCACGGTAACCTCCGCCAAAAAGGCGTGCGCCGTTTGTCCGACGGTGAAGGCATGGCAGCCCGTTCCGTCGGCCGCATCGGCCTCACTTTTCACTGTCCCGTCGATAGCCACCGTGTCACGTGGCTTACGCTCCGCGGCTCCTACGGGCGCGAACTGGCTGGGGCACAGTCTAGGCCCCCGAAGCGATCCTCGGAGGCCTCAATCGATGATCGGCGTCAATGTGAACGGTCTAGTCGACCGGGAATCGCGGGCGCCCAGGCGACGTCGTGGTCCCGCTATAAGGAGCGGCATTCTCGTCGAACCCGGTCCAGCCCTCAGTGCGATAGCTGGCGAGGCGGGAGTCGCGATCGATCGGGGCGAAACCGTCCATGATCCTCTCGACAGTCGCAGCGTGCTCGTCGGGCGCTTTGACGGATATGACGGTGCCGCCGCGACGGACTGTCTCCGCGTGGTAGTTTGCGTCCTCCTTGCTGAGACCGGCGTTGGTGAGTGAGCCGACCAGTCCGCCGGCCGCAGCCCCCGCGACCGCGCCAGCGGCAGTGGCTGCGAGCCATCCCGCCGCCACGACGGGACCGACCCCCGGGATGGCAAGCATCCCGAGTCCGGTAAGCAGGCCTGCCGCACCGCCGACACCGGCGCCGATACCCGCCCCCTCGGAAGCATTGTTGTCATTGGTGCGCTCGTCTCTGCCAATGACGCTGATATCCGAATCCGAAATTCCGGCCTCTCCTAGATTTTCAACCACAGCGGCGGCGGTCTCGTAGTCTTCGTAAGAGCGGGTAATAGTGCGGGGCATGTGGTTCTCCAGATGTGAGGGAATGTGCTGCATTGATCAGTTGCGAACGATATGGCCGCGGTAATCGATGGAGACGTTGACCTTGGCGCCGGCAATCGTCGCGGAGCCCTTCCAAATTCCGTTGTCGCCCTTCTTCAGGCCTGTCACATCGGAGTAGCCAGTGGCCTCGAGACGGCTCTTTGCCTGGCCCTCGGTGAAGCAGTGTTGGCCCGCCAGGGGTGCGTTGGCGTCGACCGGAGAGGTCGGTGTCGGATGGTGGTTGACGTCTCGGCCATTACCGCGAACGCCGGAAATGCCGCGACGAGCGGACAGTAAGCAGAGTTTTCATGCTGGAAGTCCCGGAGCGGTGAAGTCCGCTGATGCTGATCCAACGATCAACCGCTTACGAATGTTCCGGATTTATTCACGGCCTCGTGAGGAACACTCTGCGCCGGCGTCCGTTGAGCCAGCAATCCCTTTACGGATCGGAGATGACATATGGCCACGACACCCAAGCCGCTCGACGAGATGTTTCACGACATGCTCAAGGACGTCTATTACGCAGAAAAGCAAATCCTGAAGACCCTGCCCAAGATGGCGAAGGCGGCGAAGTCGCCTGAGCTCAAGAAGGCATTCGAGACGCACAAGGCCGAGACGGAAGGCCATGTCGAGCGCCTTAGTGAGGTCTTCGAATCGATTGGCAAGGCGCCTCGGGCCAAGACTTGCGATGCCATCCTCGGCATCATCGAGGAAGGCAAGGCGGTGATGGAGGACTACGGGGACAGCCCAGCCCTGGACGCCGGCCTGGTCGCCTCGGCGCAGGCCGTCGAGCACTATGAGATCGCGCGCTATGGAACCTTGAAGGCTTGGGCTCAGCAGCTCGGACACAAGGACGCGGTGAGCTTGCTCGATGCGACGCTTGCCGAAGAGACCAAGACGGACAAGCTACTGACGCAGCTTGGCGGTCCCGCCAACTCGGCCGCCGTCGCGGTCGCCAAGGCGGCCTGAGCGCGAGCGAGAGGCCCGCCGAGCGGCACTCGGCGGGCCTCATCGACCACGCTAGCTAGCGAGAAATTACGGCTATTCTTTATAGTTCAGTGTTTCGGGCGGCGCCTGCGTCATCTCCGTGAGTTTTAGCCCATGGCCGACTTCGTTGTCCTTGTCGTCGAAGATGATGTGTTCATCAGATTGGATGCGACTTCGATGCTTGAGGACGCCGGGTTCGAGGCCCTCGAGGCAAGTAATGCCGACGACGCCGTCAAGCTGCTGGAGGCCCGCCCCGACATACGCATCGTCTTCACGGACATCGAGATGCCAGGCTCGATGAATGGGCTGAAGCTGGCTTTCGTGGTGCGGGATCGTTGGCCCCCAATTGCAATCATTATCGCCAGCGGGCGCATCCAACCAGAGCCCCACGAAATGCCGGCGGACGTCACCTTTCTACGCAAGCCATACAGTCATGCCGCTGTATTGGAGGCGATCCAGATTGCGGCTTAGGGGCCGTATGCTCGCCGGAAGTGTTACGCAGACCGCTGATTGGCTCCGGGAGAAGCATCATCGTTTCGCTGCGTTCGCTTTCGGCCGGACGGGATGCGCTCGGAATTAACATTTTGCGGAAGCCGTCCTCAAAGGCGTGCGAAGCCGTGCTTCGCGCCGTCTAGTCAGCTAGCTTTTCCGCCTTGATCCGTAATGTGACAATGACACCCTCGGCTGACCAGTTGTAGTCGATCGAGCCCCCCAATTGCCCCGAGATGCTTCGAACCACGAGGCGGCTACCATAGCCACCTGCTCCGTTCGGGGGTTCGACGGCTGGACCTCCCCGCTCTGTCCACACGATCTTGATCTCCTCGTCGTCCGAGCAACCTGAAACATCCAACGTGCCCGTCTCGGCCGACAGCGCTCCATACTTCAACGAGTTGGTCGCGAGTTCATGGATGATCAGGGCCAGCGTCGTCGCCGCGCCCTCACCAACGCCCATGCGCGGTACCGCAACGCGGATGCGCCCGCTGAAGGCGCCCAGGTCCTCATAAGGAGACAGCAGGATCGACAACAGGTCGCCGAGCAGAGCCGCATGGCC
>NZ_JBFUIY010000090.1:0-5445 GCF_056401655.1 Allobosea sp. P4_E12
TGAGGGCGCCAAAGGCGACCCTCCCTGTAGATAATGTTCGGGCCTTCCACCTGGGTGCGTATCTCGTCTTGAGGACGGTGAGGACCACGGCCGCGTCAATGCCGCTGGATCCTGTGTTTGCTATGGCTGGGAGCGATCCCGTTGACGGTGGAAACCATCTGGATCAGCTTACTGCTGACGTCGGCGATCTGCCGGCGCGATGAGACCTGTTGGCCAAAGCCCAAAGCTGCTTCCCGACATAGGACGTTGTCCGAACGAACATGCCCGGGCACTCCGCGGAGGATGAAGAGATCGGATAGCACGTCGATGACGTCGATGGACTTGAGCAGCTGCCTGGCCGGCACCTTCAGCCCCTCCCGCCGCCAGATCCGCTCCACACGTTTGACGTTCACCGCCCAACCGGCGGTCTCCAATATGGCCGCGATTCAGCAATAGCCGTAGCGGCCATGCTGGGTGGCGAGCTCGACAATGTCGGCGGTCAGCGCCGCATCGTCAGCGCGGCCCTTCGGAACCTTGCGTTGCGTCGATCGATGCTGCCCCAAAACCCGGCACGCCAACCGCTCCGACACGTCGAATTTCTCGATGACGTGGTCGATGCAGCGACGGCGCCGGGCGGGGCTCAGATGGGGTATTCGGGGTGCCTGGCGCGGAGGAAGCGGCATGATGGTGCTTCGACAAAACCTCGGAGCCCTGCCATGAACCAGCAGCACCACGTTGGCCTCGATGTCTCCGTGAAGGAGACCGCCATCTGCATCGTCGATCCGCATGGCAAGGTCGTTCACCGCGCCACCGTCGAGAGCCATCCCGAGGTGATCAGTCGGCACCTCACCGAACTCGGCCGTAGCTACGCACGCGTCGGCCTGGAGGCGGGACCGCTCTCGCCGTGGCTCTACGCCGGCCTGGTAGAAGACGGGCTGCCGGCGATCTGCGTCGAGACGCGCCACATGCACGCTGCCCTCTCGGCACGCATCAACAAAACCGACAGCAATGACGCCATGGGCATCGCCCAAATGATGCGCGTCGGCCTGTTCAAGCCGGTCCACGTCAAGACGCCGGCCAGTCAGCAACGCCGCCTGCTCCTTACCTCGCGCAAGCTCCTGCAGCGCAAGGCCTACGACATCGAGAGCGATCTGCGCGGCCAGCTGCGCAATTTTGGCCTGAAGGTCGGCCTCGTGGGAACTGCCGGCTTTGAGCAGCGCGTGCGCGACCTCGTGCTCGATCTGCCCTTCGTCGCGGCCGTAGTCCTGCCGCTGCTAGATGCGCGCTCCGCGCTGCGGACCCAGCTCGCCAAGCTGCACAAAATGCTGTTGGATCAAGTCCGCTCTGATCCAATCTGCCGGCGATTGATGACCGCGCCCGGCGTCGGGCCGGTCGTGGCGTTAACCTACCGCACCTGCGTCGACAACCCGGCCCGGTTCGGACGGTCACAATGCGTCGGGGCGCATTATGGTCTGACGCCGCGGCTTTACCAGTCCGGCGAGACGATGCGGGTCGGTCGGGTCTCGAAGTGTGGAGACAGGATGATGCGCGCTGCACTCTACGAGGCCGCGCTCGTGCTGCTGACCAGCCCGCGCGGCCGGTGGTCGTCGCTCAAGGTCTGGGGGCTGGCCGTGGCCAAGCGCCGGGGCATGCAGAAGGCGCTTGTGGCTGTTGCCCGCAAACTGGCGATCGTGCTGCATCGCATGTGGCGCGACGAGACGGATTTCCGCTGGTCCGCCGCAACCGCCAAGGCGGTCTGAGGCTCCCGAACCAGTATCACGTGACACCGAGCTCCTCCGGCGTGGAGGAGGTCCCTGTGGGGACGACGGGAGCGGGTGAGACCGAGGAAACTCGAGCGTTGGTTCTGTCGAGCGCGCGGCTTAGATGGCTCCGCCCACTCCTTCTGATCCCATCATGAGGCGGCATCGGCCGACCTCGGAGAGAAGCAAGAGCTCCACGGGACCGTTCACGAGTCGAGCCGGGATGCGCATCAAAGGGAGTTGACCGATGAACCCCGAATAGAGAAGTAGTTTCCCGACGCAGCTTCCTTGAGAATGAGCTTCTCCAACGTCAGATCCGAGATGGCTTTGCGCAGCCGCTCGTTCTCCTTCTCCAGATCCTTCAGTCGCTTCACCTGATCGGACTTCAGCCCGCCAAACTCTTTGCGCCAGCTAATGGGATGGACGGCTCTCCCTCCCACGCTGCAGGCTGGAGACCTGTCAACCGGAGGAGAGCGACGATGACTATCGCGACCCTCGGCATTGATATCGCCAAGAACGTGTTCCAGCTTCACGGCGTGAACAGCAATGGGCGTGTGCTTCTGAAGCGCCGCGTCGTGCGCGATCAGCTTCTAGCTGTCGTCGCGCAGATCGAGCGCTGCACGATCGTGATCGAAGCCTGCACCGGCGCCTTCTGCTGCAGGATATCCAGGCCCTGCACCGTGCCCGCCAGCGCATGGTCAATCACCGCACCGCCGTGGTCAGCCAGATCCGGGGGCTGTTGCTCGACCGCGGCCTCGCCATGGCCAAAAGCATCACCCGCGCCAGAAGATTGCTCCCTGAACTCCTCTCTGATCGCGAGAATGAGCTGACGACACTGGCGCGCGAGGCAATCGCCGAACTCTACGATCTTCCGGGATCTCGACCGGTGGATCCGGATCTTTGATCAGAAGATCCAGACTGTCTTCCGGGCGAGTGAGCCCTGCCAGCGGATCGCGAAGATCAAGGGTGTGGGCCCGAAGACAGCGACAGCCGTCGTGGCTGCGATCGGCGATGGCGCCGAGTTCAAGAACGGGCGCCATCTCGCCGCCTGGGTTGGCCTTGTACCCAGGCAGTTTTCCAGCGGCGATCGCACTACCCTGATGGGTATCTCGAAGCGCGGGAGCCAGCATTTGCGCAGCCTGCTCGTCCATGGCGCCCGGGCTGTGGTGCGCACGGCGCCATCCAAGATCGACCCCAACAACAAATGGGTCAATCAGCTCCGAGAGCGGCGCGGCTCCGCTCGTGCCGAAGAAAACGGGCGAGCAGCAACCGCGCCACGGTTGCGGTCGCCAACAAGAACGCGCGGATCATCTGGGCCGTGCTTCGAACCGGCGAGCCGTATCGCGCCGCCTTCTGAGGCCCGCCCAAGACGATTGCGAGGCGACGGAGAAATGAACTGCACCGGTCGGACCGGCGCGCAACGAGCCTGACTATTATCGAGGCCTGCGTGGCCTACCAGCTGTAGAGGCCTGCGCGTGCGGATTCCCCATTTGGGCGCCCCGAAGCCGGGTGACGCTTGCAGCACGCGCCTTTATCAGTACCTCGGCAATGACACGCATCTCGGGAGCCGGCATCCAACTCGCCGTCGATGATCTCGTCGACGCGGCCGGTGAAGCTGCCGACGCGCTTGCCTGCCGAACAGAACCCCGAAAGTGGGTATGCTTTGCTGCTTTGGACGTCTCGTAGGCGATGACGGCGATCTGCGTCGTCGATGACAACGGGCGCATTCTAGCCGAGAGAAAAGTGCCGACATGCCCTGACGCCATTGCTGACTGCCTGGCAATCAGTGCTCCGAACCTCACGAGGGTTGGGCTCGAGACTGGCCCATTGGCCGTCTGGCTCTGGAACGAGCTGACAAGCCGACGCCTGCCTATCATCTGCATCGATGCACGGCACGCCAATGCGGCTCTGAAGATGCGGCCGGTTAAGACCGATCGTAATGATGCTGCAGGTCTTGCCCAGATCATGCGCACAGGCTGGTTCAAAGAGGTCCGCATCAAAAGCCGCGACAGCTACCAGGTTCGCTCCATCCTTGTCGCCCGGGAGATGCTGGTGCGCACCCGGGTTAAGATCGAGAACGTGATCCGAGGGTTGCTGCGCGGGTCCATCGTAAGGAAAATGGCCTGCCCCCTGAAAAGTCCTCTAATCGCGCTGGTCAAGTCGATCATCGATGGCGTTCCTGATCGACCACGCTGTAACCCTCCTCGCGCGCCGCTGCCAAGACGCGGAAGTTCGGCAGTGCATGAAAAACGCAGAATTTTGCTAGGGGTACACGTTAGGCGCCGCAACTCTTGGTAAKAGCGCAGAGTTCCGACGCATCCAACCTTGCCATCAAATGTGGCGTATATCAATATTATCTATCCAATAATCTCATAAAATCTGATGAAATAGGCGGGTAATCTACAAAATCTACGGCGTTGTCCATGGATTGACCCCGCGTCTCGCATTTCCGTCCCCGTCAGATGCTCTAAACGTCGCCGACCTCAAAGCGCCTCGCGTATTTGGCTGTGCTGCACATCTGATGTCCTCAGGTACAATGTTAGAGCCGGTTCGTTCGTGGCAGCATTGGCTGGTTGGACAAGCGCTTATTCCGTAAAACGCGTGTCGCGGCTGTGGCAATAGATTCAGTGTTTTCATCGCGAGCGCTTGTCATCTTCAAAGACCTGGGGACGTGAAATGACAATGATTAAACTTGCGGTCTTCGCTGTGGCGACGGCCGGGATCGCCTTCACTGGCCTTGCCGCGACAACGGAAGTCGCAAATGCCGTCGTTTATTGCACCTATATCGGTTATCCCGGTGGGTGCGTCGCGCGGCCCGGCGTGCGTCTCGTCGCTCGGCCCGTCGGGGTCGGCGCCGTCACCGCGCCTCGTCCGGGAAATCGCAACGGCGGTGTCAACAGGGTCGGCGTTCGCCGCTAGCGCCTACCCGCGACTGAGCCGCGTTGCAGCGTTCGGAGATCAGGCAGCAAGCAGCCTGGGCGCATGCCCGCAACGGGACAGCCCGACCGGGTAATCCCTTCGCTTGTCGCGCATCGAGGACGGCTTGCCGCTCGCGCGTTCGAAGTATCATATCGCCCCGGCGCTTTTGCTCTCGTCTTTTGAGCGGCATTGGCTGCCCAAAGGGCCGGGGCTGGTTTTCGTCAAGACGCCGCGCGAGTGAGCCGGCTCGCCCCAAAGTACGGAGGTGTGTTGAGGGAGAGTTGCGACGGCCTACCGCGCCCACGATGTCATGTTTGGTTTCGCCAAGACAAAAAACGGCACGCACGTTGCGCTCGCGGTGCAAAAACACCCCTACCGGAAAGCTGCGAAGGAGTTCGAGATCGAAGGGGTCGATCTTGACACTGAGCTGTGCCTGCAAAACGGTTTTCTCCCCGTCGGGCCAAGGGTCTGGTCATTGGTCGGTGATATCGACCAGGAAATGGCGGTCGCGTTTTTGACGGGTCTTGGCTTCGTTTACGACCCTCAGATCGCGGCGGGGGATCGGGCAACGGATGTCGTCGAGGGTCGCTCGACTAAGGCGATCCTCGGTTTCTACCGCGCCGAATGGCTTGTGATGGTCGTAACGTCGGTCGCGCTGGCGTCTTGGGTTGCGATTTGAGCACTGTGATGGGGATCGACGCCGTGGTGGCCGGCCGGCTTGTCAGCACGCCGCAGCCCGGCTTTGCCCTGCACCAGCTGACCTAGGGCGGCGGCGCCGAGGGGAGGG
>NZ_JBFUIY010000091.1:0-5331 GCF_056401655.1 Allobosea sp. P4_E12
CCGCCAACGGCTCCACGCTCTTGCGCTCCAGCGGCATCAGCAGTCCGAGGCTGTAATCCTTCAGCGGCTCAGCTCGGTCGGCGTGGCCGATCACCTCAATCAAGGCCTCGACATAGGCGTCGAACGCCGCTTCACTCTCCGCGGTCCAGTCGGTCATGGCGGCGCGCTTCCCTGATCTCGAAGCAGCACCCTAACAAGTCTGCGATCAGCGCGAATCCCCCGCATCCGCGACTTTCTGACTCAGTAAGATTAGGCGACACTGCCGGTCATCAGGGTCGACGAACGGCCGCTTCCCGCGCAGGCGCCGTTCCCTGCACGAAAACTGCACAACAATCCTGAGATCCTGAGCATTCTCAGGATCGGCGCTGCAATCGGCTGCGGCATCTCAGCGGCATGGCAGAGATCGTCGCTCCCCGTTCCCTCACATCAAGGCTGCCGCGCCGGCTGGTCGCCGATGGCTGGTGGCTCGTGGCGAGACCGCTGCCTGCCGAGACCGCCATCCTGGCCTTTCCCGCTCCGCCGCGCGGCCCCCGCGCGCCCGAATCCTCGATCAGCGAAGCCCCATGCCCATGTCCTCCCCTTCAGCAGAACCCCTAGAGCCGATATCCTCCCTGCCAGCGGAGCTGACGGCATCGCCGTTCGCGAGCCGCGCGACGCGCTGGCTCACGGCCCGGCTCGGGCTCGCCGCCGGCCTGGTGCTGCTGGCCGATTTTCTGTTTTACGGCCATTGGCTCGGCATCTCGCTGGCCTATTTCCTGGCGGTGCTGGCCACCGCTTCGCTCTGGGCGAACCCAATCCGCGCCAGCGCCGCCAGGCGCGCCCTGGCGCTCGCGGTGCTGGGGGCGGGGCTGCTCGCCATCGCCGAGGAGGTCAGCCTGCTGTCTTCCTTCGTTGCGATCCTCTGCACGGCGGCCTTTGCCGTCATTCTCAGCCAGCAGCAGGCGCGCTGGCAGGAGCTGCTGCGGCAGGCGAGGTTGATGCTGCTGTCCGGCGCCGGCGGGCTAAGGCGGGATATCGGCTGTGTCGGCCGCCTCGCGGCACGGCGTCGGCGCGCATTGTCAGGCATGGGCTGGCTCATCGGTTGGATCGTGCCGCTGGTCCTCGCCGGCGTGTTCGCGACGCTGTTCGCCTCTGCCAATCCGCTCGTCGAGATCTGGTTGAGCCGTATTGACCTCAGGCTGCTGCTCGATCTGCTCTCGCCCCGGCGCGCCGCCTTCTGGCTGATGGTGCTTTGCCTGGTCTGGCCGATGCTGCATGTCCGGTTCGCCCGCAAGCGCACGGCGAAGGCGATCCCGGCAACACCTAAGACCAAGACCGAGCCCGATCGTCAGGGGCTTCTCGGCGACACGGCGATCCTGCGGTCGCTCGTCCTGTTCAACGCGCTCTTTTCCGTGCAGACCCTGCTCGACATCGCCTATCTCTGGGGCGGCGCCGCACTGCCTGACGGCATGAGCTATGCCGCCTACGCCCATCGCGGCGCCTATCCGCTCGTCGTCACGGCACTGCTCGCGGCCGTCTTCGTCATGGTCGCGATGCGGCCGGCTGGCGCCTCCGAGCGTCATCGCCTGGTCCGGCCGCTGGTCCTTGCCTGGGTCGGCCAGAACATCATGCTGATGGTCTCGACGCTGTTGCGGCTCGATCTCTATGTCGAAGCCTATTCGCTGACCTGGCTGCGGCTCGTCGCCTTCATCTGGATGCTGCTCGTCGCGCTCGGCCTGGTGCTGATCATCGTCCAGATCGTCACGCGGAAATCGGTCAACTGGCTCGTCTCGGCCAACGTCGCCGCCCTGGCCCTGGCGCTCTACGCCTTCTGCTTCGTCAACACGCCGGCGGTGATCGCCAACTATAATTTCCGCCATTCCCAGGAACTGCGCGGCACCGGCGCGCGTCTCGACGCCATCTATCTGACATCGCTCGGTCACCAGGTGATCCCGGCCTTCGACCGCTACGCGCCGCGCATTGCCGCCGTCGGCCGCACGGTCCCCAATTCGACCTGGTCCTGGAACCCCAATAGGCTGCCGGGCAACCGCGCGTCCATGGCCGATCGGCACCACAGGGAACAGGCGGATTGGCGGGCCTGGGGCTTTCGCGCGTGGCGCCTGTCGCGCTACTTGGCTAACACTCCCACCGCCCCGCTCGGGGGCACGAGCAGCCCGGCCCCAGCCGGCCAGTGACAGGCACGTGACGATGGCGCCCCGCATTCTTGTGGTCGATGACGACAGTCATATCCGCGAGGTCATCTGTTTCGCACTCGAAAAGGCCGGCATGGCGACGTCGATCGCCCGGGACGGCGTGCAGGCCCTGGAGAGTTTTCGGCGGCAGCCGGCCGATCTCGTCATCCTCGACATCGGCATGCCGGAGATGGACGGGCTCGAGGTCTGCCGCCAGCTGCGCAAATCCTCCGACGCGCCGATCCTCTTCCTCTCGGCGCGGGACGAGGAGATCGACCGGGTACTCGGCCTCGAGATCGGTGGCGACGACTATGTCACCAAGCCGTTCAGCCCGCGCGAACTGGTGGCGCGCGTCACCGTCATCCTCAGGCGCACGCGCACCGGCCGCTCGGTCGGGGCCGCGTCGGTGGAGCCGCTTTCCTGGGGCGCATTGCGGCTCGACCCCGAGTCGCATCTTGCCAGCTTCGCGGGCAGGGCGCTGCCGCTGACGGGGATCGAGTTCGCGATCCTGAAGACCTTCGCAGCCCGTCCCCGCCAGGTCTTCAGCCGGGAGCAGATCCTGGAAAGCGCCTATGGCGGCGCGATCCATGTCGCCGACAGGACGATCGACAGCCATATCCGCAACATTCGCGCCAAGCTCGCGGCATCGGGCTGCGGCAGCGCCATCGACACCGTGCACGGCGTTGGCTTCCGCCTCGGACGCTGCGAGGCCGGGACGTGACGGCCTCTGCCTCGTCCCCGGCCCAGGTTGCCGTGAAATGGCGCCCCAATCTCAGCCTCATCGTCTTCCTGATGCTGACGGCGGTGCTGGCCTTGCCGCTCGTCGGGCTGTTCTTCTTCCGGATCTACGAGAACCAGCTCGTCCACCAGACCGAGGCCGAGCTGATCGCCCAGAGCGTGGCGCTCAGTGCCGCCATCCGGCGCGACTTCGAGAGCAACCTGCCGGCCGACGTCGCGCTGGGGGCTCACGTTCCGGCAACGCCGTCCTCGTCGGCGGACGAGCCGTTCAGGCCGATCCTGCCCAGTCTCGATCTGACGCGCGACAACCTGCTGGGCCGCAGGCCGGACGCGAAACCCGCGGCTGAGCCCGTCGGCGCAGCCTTCAAGGCTGCCGGCGAGCGGCTTTCGCCGCTGCTCCTGGATACGCAGACAATCACGCTCGCCGGTTTCCGCCTGCTCGACCCCCATGGCGTGGTGATCGCGGGCCGAGACGAGATCGGCCTGTCGCTCGCCCATGTCGAGGAGGTCGCCAAGGCGCTGCAGGGCTCGTTCGCCGCGACCTTGCGGCAGCGCGTCTCGAGCCACGCTCCGCCGCCGCTTTACTCGCTCAGCCGCGGCACCAGCATCCGCATCTTCACGGCGACGCCGATCATCCTGGGGGATCGCGTCGCCGGCGTGCTCTATGCCTCGCGCACGCCGAGCAATGTCTTCCGCCATCTCTATGAGGAGCGCGGCAAGGTCGTGCTGGCCGGCCTCTCCGTCGCAGCGCTCACCCTGCTGATCGGGCTTGCCTTTCACCGCACCATCACCCGGCCGGTGCATGAGCTGATCGCGCGTACGACCGCCATCGGTCATGGCGACCGCAGCGCCATGCGCCCGCTGACGAACCACGGCACCGCCGAGTTCGCGCGCCTGTCGCAGAGCTTCCTGGACATGGCCGGCAGCCTGAACAACCGCTCCGATTTCATCGCGACCTTCGCGGCCCATGTCTCGCATGAGCTGAAATCGCCGCTGACCTCGATCGAGGGCGCGGCCGAGCTGCTGCGTGACGATGGCGCCGGTGACGGCCCTGCGATGAGCGAGGCGAAGCGCCGGCACTTCCTCGGCAACATCATCGCCGACACGCATCGCCTGACCGCGATCACCAACCGCCTGCGGGAACTTGCCCGCGCCGAAAGCACGCCGACCGGCGGCACGACCAGCCTGTCTCCGGCAATCGCCGATCTGCAGCGGGATTTCCCCGGCATCCGGATTCGCGCCGAGGGGGCGCTCGACAGCGCCATCCGCATTTCGGCCGAGAACCTGCGCATCATCCTCAGCCATCTCACCGACAATGCGCTGCGTCATGGCGCGAGCGAGCTCGACATCGTCGCGGCCACGGAGGCGGACCGGCTCTGCCTCACCCTGCGCGACAATGGCAGCGGCGTGTCCCCGAACAACCGGGCGCGGATCTTCGACAGCTTCTTCACCACGCGCCGCGACAGCGGCGGCACCGGCATGGGATTGTCCATCGTCCGCGCCATGCTGAACGCCCATGGCGGCGCGATCGCGCTTCTCGACGACGAGCCCGGCACCACCTTCGCACTGGCCTTTCAACGGGCGCCCGGGGCGGAAACCCATGTCGAGACGAATGTGTCTGAGACAAGCGAGTCCGAGACGGGCCTGCGCTCGCGCGGGATGATGATCGCCCTTTGCCTCGCAACGATCGCCGCGGGGCTGCTCCTGCGCCGTTTCGGGATGGGGCTCGGGCTGCCGTTCGGCGTCGTGAAATATGGCGGCTCGCTGCTCTGGGGGACGATGGTCTACCTTCTGCTGACCATCATCGCTCGGCGTCAGCCGGCATCCCGGCTTGCGATCCTTGCCGCGCTGATCGCGCTCTGCGTCGAGCTCAGCCGCCTCTATCACACGCCCTGGCTCGATGCCTTCAGGCTGACGACGCCCGRCGCGCTGCTGCTCGGGCGCGTCTTCTCGCCCTGGAACCTGGTGGCCTATGGCGCCGGTATCGCGTTGGGCTGGGCGACGGACCGCCTCATTGCACGGGCGCGCCTTTAGCGCCTCGACACCGCCTCATCCCTTCCTTTCATGGGGGGCGCCGAGGGCTCGGGCCGAGCGGCGCCGTCGCGCTCCCCCGTCGCGATCCGGTCGTCCTTGTCATCGAGCAGAATGCGCTCGGCCGCTCCGTCGAGATCCTCATACTGGCCGCTCTTGAGGGACCAGAGGAAAGCGGCGAGCGCTGAGGCGCCGAGCAGGAGGGCCAGGGGCACGAGGAAGACGAGGCTGCTCATTGGCCCGGCTCCGCGGCCAGCCTCGGCTCTGCCGGCATCGCGTCGGCCGGGCGAGGGGATCCGGCCTTATCCACTTTGAGACGCAGCGCATTGGCGACGACGAGGACGGAGGAAAGCGACATGGCGAGCGCCGCGATCAGCGGGGTGACATAGCC
>NZ_JBFUIY010000092.1:0-5173 GCF_056401655.1 Allobosea sp. P4_E12
AGGGCGGATAGCCGCGCTCCTCGCTCCTCGGTGTAGCTGTCGATAATAGCCGAAAGGTCGAGCCCTTCGCGCACCGTGTCACGGACGAAATGCGCCAGGTGACCGGGCGGCACGAACTCATGCAGCGAAGGCGGCAAAAGCCAGCCCTGATCGACATCCCAAGAGCGAAACACTTTGGCCATGAGCCAGTGAATCATCCCGAAGCCACCCCGTCCAGAGGATTACTCGGACGGGCTCCTAGGGGTGGGCGACCAGTCCGATAGAGCGGCAAGCTGGAGCAGTCGCTCCGGGAGATTAGCCTTGGTCACCAGCAGAGCCCCAGTACAGTTCGAGAGCGCGTAACAGGTGGGCACCGGCCCATAGCCGGCACGGATCCGATCACCTTTATTCACACGTCCACCAGCTACATATTTGCGTCGGCGATCAGCGGCAATGCACGGTAAAATGTGCCCGCCGGCACGACCACGCTCACCGGTGCCCTGTTGCCCCGCCCGCTATGTCGATTTACCGCTTCTTAACCACGGCGGGCGCCATCCTAAGATGTCCATCAGAGCCGGGGGGCCTGGAAAGGACCGTGACCATGCGAGCGCTCGATGCTGTTAAAGCCGTCGTGGATCAGTTCGTTGGCCTGCCAGTTGCCTTTGTCGAACGCCAGCTGATCCTGGCCACGCTGCGGGAAACCGGCGGCAACCGCACCCATGCCGCCTCACTACTCGGCATCTCCATCCGCACGTTGCGTAACAAAATCACGTTGTACGCAGCGGACGGCTACAATGTACCAGAACCTGTACATCCAGCGGCACAATGAGCACGCGATGTCCCTTGCCTCGCCGCAGCAAACCTCGTCTCCTCCGCAAACATGGCCGGCCTCCTGCGCTGCCTGGTGCAGAAAGGCGTTGCAGCCCGTCGACATAAGGGAGGTCTACGAAGTAGCCCTTCTCATCCTTGAACAGCAGCAAGGCGCTGTGCCGGACGCAGAAGCAACTTTCAAGGCCGCCCGATCCGCAATTGAACGGAACCTGGCATAGCGAGCACTCTCACCGTGTTGGCTCGTTCATTTTCCTGTCGCGCCGAACCAATCACGGGGCCCACAAGTGCCACATCGTGGCTTGCCAAGAGCCACTCGGCCAGTCGACGATTGCTTTGACCAGCAGGGCATAAGCTCAATTAGGCCTTAATCGCGCCCGAACACTGCGCAGAGGGCCCGTCACAAGAACTGCGCGAATGGACTCTGGCGTAGCTGTGCAGCAGGATCAGGCAAAAATTCCAAAATAGGGGGGTGGATTTTGGCCACATCCGAGGAGTCCTCGAGGCCTGCCGCCGTCGACTATGGGGCAGCGACGATAGCCTTCGACGGCGTCGGCGGCCTCCTGCACGGGAACGGCCTCTACAGCATCGTTTTGATTACCAGTCGCCCCACCGTGATGCGCGACCAGACCGTCCCCATCGTCCCGGTCGTTTCGTGCCAGCTTCAGAGTAGCCGTGAGGGGCTCCTATCCCTCAAGAAGGCAATCGACGACTTGCTCTTGGCCACCTCCGCGCCTCACGGTCAGGCGCAGTGACGGACCCGTGCTTCTGGCCGTCAGCTACGTGTTGCTGCTGGAATGGCTGCAGCAACATCCGGCGAATCGCTCCCCGATCTTTACAGCATCCTTGCCTCGATCGCGGGGAGCGCTGCTGCACCGCTGGACACGTGCTGGACGCCCTCCGTCGAAGCCGGCGAGCGTATTGGCCAAGAATGGACCGACGCTTCCTCACTCGACTTCTCTAAAGCATGCGCGGTGACATTCATAAGCGGGCGCGGGCTGGAGTTTCGCGCCTGACACGGATACCGTCGCGATAGCGTCAAGTGTCGGGTGCTAAAGCCATGCCATCGCCCAATATGCATCCTGCCGCCCCGCACCATTTGCCGGCATTCATCACGACACCAGGAGAGAGCGACTATCTCATGGTCGCGATGGCGGTGCTCCTCGTCGTCGCGGTCCTGACGGTTGGCATCATCTTCTTCCGCCTGCATACATTACCAGAGCGGATGGCGCACAAATCCCACAAGATCCAATTCGAGATTGTCGCAGTCCTTGGGCTCTTGGCGCTGTTCACGCATATCCACCTTTTCTGGGTGGCCGGGCTTCTGCTGGCGCTCATCGAGTTTCCCGATTTCTCTGGCCTCTTCGGACGCATGGCTCACGCTCTCGAGCGAATAGCAGGCTCGGCGCCTCGCCGCGGCGCCGGCTCACCAGTTGAGCCCCCTCATCCATTAAATTCCCGAACGAAGCCGGTCGAGCCCGCCCCGAAAGGCCATGCCCCGCAAAAGGCGCCAAGCCATGCTTGAGCTACTGTTCTGCTCGCTTTTGACGGTCCTGCCGGACTACCTATTCCGCCGCTACGGTCAGGGTCGTCGTATCGGCAAGGAGATCACGCTGTTCTCGGTCTGGTTCGAACTGCGCTGGGGCATCACGGCCTGCGCCATGCTGACCATCGGGTTGATCACGGTGATCTTCTACAATCACCCCTCGACCACGAACGCGACCCTGCTCTTCAGGGCCGTGCCGATCATGCCGGAGAACAGGGGAAAGGTCGCCGAGGTCTTTGTCGGGCTCAGCGGCAGGGTTGAAAAAGGAATGCCCCTCTTCCGCCTCGACAGCAGCGAGCAGGAAGCGGCGGCCGAGACCGCCCGCCGCAGGATTGCCGAAGCAGAAGCTGCGCTTGCCGTCGCGCGGTCCGACCTTGCCTCGAGTGAATCGAAGACCCAGGAGGCGAGAAGCGACCTCCAGCAGGCGCAGGATGAATTGCGGACCAAGCAGGAATTGATGCGACGGAACGCGAATGTCGTCGCGCAGCGTGAGATCGAGAGGCTGGAGGTCCGTGTCGCCGGCCGAGAAGCCGCCTTGAACTCGGCGACCGCGGCGCACGATACCGCACAGATCCGGATCTCGACGCTGCTGCCGGCGCAGAAGGAAAGTGCTCAGGCGGCCCTGGCTTTGGCCCAGATCGATATCGACAAGACCCTGATCAAAGCCGGCTTCACCGGTCGCGTCGAACAATTTGCGCTTCGTGCCGGCGATCTCGTCAACCCGAACATGCGCGCGGGCGGCGTCCTGATCCCCGAGGAGGCCGGGCGCTCCTCGTTGCAGGCGGGCTTCTCCCAGATCGAGGCGCAGATCATGAAGGTGGGCATGGTTGCGGAGGCCACCTGCATCTCGAAGCCCTGGGTCATCATTCCGATGGTGGTGACCGGGCTGCAGGATTTTATCGCAGCCGGGCAGTTTCGCGGCGGCGAGCAGCTGATCGATGTTCAGCAAATTGCCAAGCCAGGCACGATCCTGACATTTCTCGAGCCGCTCTATCCCGATGGACTCGACGGGGTGACGCCGGGCAGCAGCTGTATCGTCAATGCCTATTCGAGCAACCACGACCGCATCGAGGCGAAGGACACCCGCTCCGTCAAAAAAGTCGTTCTACATGCGGTCGATGCAGTCGGGCTGGTTCATGCCATGCTCCTGAGGATCCAGGCGCTGGTCCTGCCCATTCAAACCTTGGTTTTCTCTGGACACTAAGCGGCAAATACTCGGAGAGCGCTGGGAGGCCGGCGGTGCTCCACCATGGAGGCTTTTAGGCGGGTAGCGCGAACATGATCGGCTTATTTCGCGCACCAAGCTCCCGTGTGGCGCCAACAGGGCCCGGGTCACTTTCCGAAGCGGCGCATCATCGACGGCACCCACCCGCATCAGCTACAGATCCCGGTGCCCGGAACGGGGCTCGGGCGCTCGCTGGTTCCGTGGTGGCATGGTGTCGTGGCCACGATTGGCAGAATCGACCGTTCTCACCAACCGGTCGCTCCTATTCCCGCTTCTGCTTTCCAAACACTGCTGATGCTGAAGGCTTCGCCGCGGACTTGGGAGGCGAGGCCCTGATATGAACGAAAACATCCTGCCCGCCATCGTCCGGCCGAACAAAGCCAAAGCCTTTAGTCGCCATGACGCACCTTTCCATCAATCGATGATCCAACATTGCATGGCACGATGAACGTCCACACGAATTCCCGACTTAGGCGGTCGCTCTGGGATCTCGGACGTCTTAGCCTAGATTGATGCGTTCGCATTCGCGCGCTGTCTTGAACAAGGACCCCAAAATGCTCCGTTCGATCACATTCGCCGGCTTCATCGGCCTCGGCCTTTCACTCGCAGGCTGCAACCCTGAGTCTCAGTCGCACCGCACGCTTGGCGGCGCCGCCATTGGCGCTGGCGGTGGTGCGCTCATCGGTGGGATCGCGGGCGGCGGACGTGGTGCCGCGATCGGTGCCCTTGCTGGTGGCGTGACCGGTGCGGTGGTCGGCCGGGCAACGACCCCGAACAACTGCATCTTCCAGGACACGAGCGGCCGCCGCTTCACCGGCCCCTGCCCGTAAAGCGACCTGAGCCCACCTGTCGGGCCAATCAGCCGCTCCGCAGGGGCGGCTGTTGCGCGGGGGCCGATGTGTCCGTCGTGACATAGGTATAGGGCGCCCCCGGCTCCGGGCTGCGCGGTCCGGCCGTGATCACGCCGGCCCGTTTTAGCGCCGCAACGGTGTCTCGGTTCCGTTTGCGGGCCGTTCTCGCGTTTTGCCGGGCAGACCGGGAGGGTGTTAGGCGAAGGGTGGGCCGGTAGCTCAACGGTTAGAGCTCGCTGCTCATAACAGCGCCGGTGCCGGTTCGAATCCGGCCCGGCCCACCATTTTCCTCTCAATGGCCTTGCCATCCGCGTTCTCTCGGCGTTGTCACTCCGGCGTGGCGGAGAGCTGTGTGGATGGGCGGGCATGAGCCAGTCGACCATCAGCTATAGACGCCATCGATTTCCGCCTGCGATCATTGCTCATGCGGTGTCGCTGTATTTTCGCTTTCCCCTGAGCCGTCGCCTTGTCGAGGAGATGCTGCCGGAGCGCGGCATTGCTGGTGAGCGCTGTTCTCAGGCCACAGCCTTGAGCTGCGTCTCTGCGTAAGCCCAGGGCATCAGGTCGTCGATCTGGCTCTGGGGATGGCCGGCGACGATGCGGGCGAGGACGTCGGCGAGATAGTATTGCGGATCGACGCCGTTGAGCTTGGCCGTTTCCACGAGTGAGGCGATCACGGCCCAGTGCTCGGCGCCGCCGTCAGATCCGGCAAAGAGCGCGTTCTTGCGGTTCAAAGCGATGGGC
>NZ_JBFUIY010000093.1:0-4891 GCF_056401655.1 Allobosea sp. P4_E12
CCGCCATCATTGAGGCAGGAATCGCCGTAGGAACGGCCATTGCCATAGGCGAGCACGGTCGAAGGGTAGCGCGCAGGCTCGGCACTCCAGGCGTCCGGCATGATGATCTGCGTATTCCGGGCGATGAGGCCGCCCCAGGACCGATATTCGGGCGCTCGTCCGTTCACGGCAGGACCGTCGCGGCGACCATGATCAGCAGCACCAACCCACCCGTCACCTGGCTGCGCCAGTCGCGGATCATGAAGACCAGCGGATCATCCGGCATCTGACCACGACGGGCGAGAAACCAGATCCGCGCCATCTGATAGAGGATGACGGGGCAAACCAGCCAGATGATCTCGGGGTGACGATAAAGCTGCTTCACGGCCGCACTATCGACATAGAGCGCCATGATCAGCGCGCAGGTGCAGCCCGAGGCCATGCCGAGCTGCGACAGGGCCTCGATATCCTCGGCCTGATAGCCGCGGCCGGCCTTCTTCAGCCCGGACTGGTCCTGCGTGATTCGCAGCTCCGCATAGCGCTTGACCAGCGCAAGGCTGAAGAACAGGAACATCGAGAAGGCGAGCAGCCAGGACGAGACCGGAATCGCCGCCGCGGCGTTGCCGGCCAGGATGCGCAGGGTATGCAGAGCTGCAAGCCCGAGCACGTCGACCAGCAGCTTGCGCTTGAGAACGAACAGATAGAGCAGCGCCAGGACGAGATAGACGGTCAGCGCCAGCAGGAACGTACCCGGCTCAGGCACGAACACTGACGAAGCGAAGGCCGCGATCATCAGCAGTGGCACCGCAGCATAAGCCTGCTTCGCGGTGATCTCGCCGGCAGCCAGAGGGCGCTTGCACTTGGTCGGGTGCCGCCGATCGGCCTCGACATCGACAATATCGTTGAGGAGATAGATCGCCGAGGCGAGCAGGCTGAACGCGACGAACGCAATCGCCCCGTGGCCGAGCGCCGCGAGATCGAACACGTCATGGTTCAGCAGGATGGGGACGAAGACGAGCCCGTTCTTGAGCCAATGATGCGGTCGCATCGCTCGGATCATCGCGCGAACAGACATGTCAAAGCCCTTGTCCACCTTTCAGGGCCGCCAGGCGATCGAACAAAGATCGTCATGGCTTCCCGTGCGAGGCGAACAGGAACGGCCTCGGCGCGTCCTGCTATGGCGGTCAAATCCCTAAACCGCGGTGGAAATCACGTCCGCCTCGTCGAGATTCAACCGCCATGCTTAATGACAGGCTGACGATAGGTCAGATTGCCGATGTGCCGCGCGGCCCCCGGAATTCAGGGGGCCTTCTTCGCGGCCACAGCGGTGATCTCGATCGCATATCCCGGCGAAGCGAGCTTCGCTTCCACCGTTGCGCGCGCCGGCGCGCTGCCGCGGGCGACCCATTTGTCCCAGACGGCGTTCATCTCGGCGATCCCAGCAATATCGGTCAGGAAGATCTGAACGCTCAGAATCCGGTCCTTCGCACTACCGGCGGCTTCGAGCGTTTCCTCGAGCAAGGCCAACACCTCCTCGGTCTGCCGCGTCAGCGTCTCCCCTTCGGTCTTCTCCGCGACATGGCCGGCGAGGAAGACAATGCCGTTGAAAATGGCGGCGTCGCACCACCGTTCCGTCAGGCCTATACGTTCGATCGACATGGCTCTGTATCTTCCTGGTTGTTTGAATCGTGACGGCATAGAGCGTCGCGCATGCCAAGCCCCGCCTCGGAGCGCAACTCCACGGCAGACTGGTCCGCATTCTGCATTGCGCTCCGCATCTTATGGGCGAGCCGGCGCAAGACTGGTCACGGACTGCAAAGGGTAAGCAACGCCCGACGCACAATCCATGCGCGCGGGCCAATCACGTGCAAGGCACTCTCGCGACCCCGCACGTCCAAGCCTCGACTGGGCAAGAGCTGATCCTATGCAGGCAACGGCGCGAGCTGCGATCAGGCCGAGCGGTCAGACCGGTCCAGTATCCGGCCTCAGGATGTGCGCAGCGCGCGACCGCCCGCTGCGCGATCGCGAGGTCTACGTCATTTCACCGAGATAGGCGGTCGCGTCGATCTCGACGAGACAGTCGGGCGAGCCGAGGCCATTGACGATGCAGGACACGCGATGCGGCGAATCCTCGGCGAAATTGGCGAAATAGACCTCGTTCATCGGCTCCCAATAGGCACGGTCGGTGACATAGACTGTGCACTTGACGACATCCTTCAGGCTGCCGCCCGCCTCCTCCAGGAGAGCGCGGATGTTGTCGATGCATTGCTGCGTCTGACGCCGTGCGTCGCCGACGGCATACTTGCCCTCCCTGTCCATCCCGACGCAGCAGACGAACATGAAGTCCCCGGCGACCGTCGCCTGGGCGAAAGGGAGCCTTCCCTTGAAGACACGGTCGGAAGAGATCGTACGTTTGGGCATCGTGAACCTGTGGGGTGGGAGTTGCGCGGCGGCCGGCCGCTATCGGGCAACAGTCGCGAGGGCTGCACAAGCCAGCAACGGCGCCTGAGCCAAGGCTAACCTATGGTCAGAAGCCCAGCCAGACGGGTCACCCCGTCCAGTCTCAGATTGCTGTGGGAGAACTGGCGTGCCATTCAGGATAAAACTGCGAACACTTATGTATTTGAAGTACCGATATGATTTGCCGCGCTACGACGGCCACCTGTTGGCTGCCCAAGATTGATCCCGGGAGCTACGCTGGATCGCCCGGCGATCATCGCTTTCATCCTGCGAGGGTCATCTGCCCTTCTAGGAGGCAGGCGTGGCACAGACTTCCGTTCCATCATGCGGCGGAAGATCAGATAGCCCCTCGGCGCCGTTTACGGTTGCCTACCCGGCCATCGCCCATAGCTGGCCCCGCCTCTGGCGCGAGGTCATGCCGTTCTACGCTCTCCCGGCGGACGTCCAGCGCATCCTTTCCATCACAATCTCAAGCGGAGAACGCAATCGAGTTAACCGCAAATATGTGTCCGCAAAAGTCGTCTGCCAGAGTGGTAGACCCAGGTTTCCTCCCGCTGCCGGCTGCCGGCTTCTCTTTCGAATACCCTGCCCCTTCAATCGGATTCGCTAGTATAGCCAGCCGCCTTGGCCCGCTTATCCCAAGCGGCCGCTTCCGCCCTGCTTTTCGCCACGCCCCGTCCGGTCGCATACATCATACTCAGTTTATTCATCGCACCTGCGTTGCCAGCGTCAGCGGCTTTGCGATACCAGCGAGCCGCCTCAACGTAATCCGTCGCCATTCCTCGGCCGTCAAAATACATCGACCCCAGATTATTCATCGCATCCGCGTCGCCGGCGTCAACGGCCTTGCGGTACCAGCGAACCGCCTCAGGCTCGTCCTTCACAACGCCTTCACCAGCCGCGTACATCATTCCCAGTTTATTCATCGCACCTGCGTTGCCGGCGTCAGCGCCCTTGCGATACCAGCGAACCGCCTCATCCACGTTCCGCGGTACGCTTGGGCCAACATCATACATCCATCCCAGATTAAACATCGCAGGCGCGCTGCCGGCGTCAGCCGCCTTGCGATACCAGCGAATCGCCTCAGCTTCGTCCTTCACTACACCCCGGCCGTTCTGATACGCCCACCCCAGATTATTCATCGCATCCGCATCACCGGCGTCAGCGGCCTTGCGATACCAGCGGATTGACTCGGCCTCACTTTTGGCCACGCCTCGGCCGTTCTGATACATCCACCCCAGACTATACATCGCTGCTACGTTGCCGGCCTCAACGCCCTTGCGATACCAGCGAACCGCCGCGGCCTCGTCCTTCGCCACGCCTCGGCCGTCGACATACATCGACCCAAGACTAACCATTGCATCCGCGTTGCCGGCTTCAATGCCCTTGCGATACCAGCGAACCGCCTCGGCCTCGTCCTTCGCCACGCCGAGGCCGTTCGCATACATCGAGCCCAGATTATTCATCGCAGGCGCAAAGCCGGCCTCTGCCGCGACCCGGTAGCGGACTGTCGCCTCATAAGTATCAACCTTGCCGGCCTCCAACGCCCGGGCGAGTTGAAACATGAGACGAGGATCTGTCGGCCGTTCTGCAAGCGCCTCTCGGCAAGCCGGAACAGCTTCTGCCGCAACGATTTTTTCCAGAAAAACACCGGGAACTCCCGCTAGCCGTCCCCCATCGAACGGATGCGCCGCCAGCAAGGCGCATTGGCGCATGGCGACCGTTACGGTATTCGATGGTTGCGCGAGAGGAGTGGCGGGCGGCTGCGCGAGCGAGGTGGTTTGGACCTCGATCTTAGACAAGGCAGCGCGGGCGATCACCGCGTTCGGGCCGGTGTCGTAGCGGGCCAGAAAGGCGCGCCAAGCGTCCCGTGAGTTCAGTTGCTGCGCCATCGCGAAGGCCACCTGTTCCGCCGCCTCGCCCGGCTGTACTTGCGTTCCGACGACCGCGGCGGCAGCGGGCTGATGGGGGGCGCCGGACTTCGCAAGCGAGATCATCTTCCCGCCGAGGGAGCCGTTGATATAGGGCTCCTGTGCGTTGCCAGTTGCCTTGAGCACCTCGTCGCGCACGGAGCCAAAGGCAAGCCGGATATCGAGATCGGGCTTCACCAGATGTTTCAGCAGGGCGTCGGTGTAGGGGCTGTGGGTGCCCAGGCCGTCCGCCGCCGTGGTGCCCTCCTTCGCCGCGTAAGCGATCAGCGTATCAGTCGAGGGCGGCTCGACACGCCCCAGACCGCGCGTGGCCGAACGCCGCTGGCCCAGCCGGCTGATGGGGGCGAACCGATTGTCGCGGCAGGCGTCGAGGATCACCAGGCGCAATCGAGTCGCCGCATCAAGCGATTTCAGCACACGGCTCAGCGATATGGCTTCGTCATCCGCGTCCCGCTCCGCAGCCAGCCTCGCGTCCACCGGGATCAGGAAGTTCTCACGGTTGATCTCCATCCCGTGGCCTG
>NZ_JBFUIY010000094.1:0-4846 GCF_056401655.1 Allobosea sp. P4_E12
AATATGTCAACGGCCACCCCAAGAACACGCGCACCGGCCTGCAGACGGTGACGGCCTTCGGCGTCCTCTCCGATGTCGAGACCGGATATCCGCGCCTGCTCTCCGAAATGACGATCACCACGGCGCTACGGACCGCGGCGACCTCGGCCGTCGCCGCCCGCTATCTCGCCCGTGAGGATGCCGCGGTGATGGCGATCATCGGCCTCGGCTCCCAGTCGGAGTTCCAGGCGCTGGCCTTCAAGGCGCTGAACGGCATCCGGCGATTGCAGGTCTATGATATCGATCCGGCTGCGACCGCGAAATTCAGGGCCAATCTCGCGGGGCACGGGCTTGAGATCGAGGTAGCGAGCAGCGCCGAAGCGGCCGTGCTTGGCGCCGATATCATCACCACCGTCACCGCCGACAAGCTCAAGGCGACGATCCTCTCCGACAACATGGTCGGGGCCGGCGTGCACATCAACGCGGTGGGCGGCGATTGCCCCGGCAAGACCGAACTGCAGCGCGACATCCTGCTGCGCGCCGATGTCTTCGTCGAGTTTCCAGAGCAGACCCGGATCGAAGGCGAGATCCAGCAGATGGAGCCGGATTTCCCGGTCACGGAGCTCTGGCGCGTGATTATCGGCGAGACCAAGGGGCGCCGCACCGAGGACCAGATCACCATCTTCGATTCCGTCGGCTTCGCCACGGAGGATTTTTCGGCCCTGCGCTATCTGCGCGATCAGGTCGAGGGCACCGACTATTATGACGAGATCGACCTCCTCACCGAGCCGGAAGATCCGCGCAACCTGTTCGGCCTGCTGAGCGCGCCGGTCGCTGCTCCTCGTGCGTTTCTCGGGGCGCGATGATGCAAAAGCTCTCCGTCCAGGCGGCGCGCAGCGTCGTGATGATCCGTCCGCATCACTTCAGCCCGAACCCGGCGACGGCCGCCGATAATCTCTTTCAGGGCACCGATGCTGCGCGCAGCGCCGCCGCCATCGCCGCCGAAGCGCATCGTGAAGTGACGCGTGCTGCGGCGCGGCTGGAGGAAGCCGGCATCGCCGTGCATCTCTTCGAGGACGAGGGCAACGCGACGCCGGATTCCGTCTTCCCGAACAACTGGTTCTCGACCCATTCCGGGGGCCATGTTGCGCTCTATCCGATGTTCTCGCCGAGCCGGCGCAAGGAGCGGCGGCACGACGTCATCGAGATGCTGAAGCATCGCTATCGCGTCCAGGACGTGATCGACTATTCCGGGCTGGAGCAGGACGGGGTCTATCTCGAAGGCACCGGCGCGATGGTGCTCGATCACATCGAGCGTGTCGCCTATGCCGCGCGTTCGAACCGCACCAACGAGGTGGCGCTGGAGCGCTTCTGCACGCATTTCAATTTCGAGCCGGTGGTCTTCGATGCGGTCGATGCGGCGGGCCGGGCGATCTATCACACCAATGTCCTGATGTGCGTCGGCACGGATTTCTGCCTGATCGGGCTGGCCACCATTCGCGATGCGGCGCGCCGGAACGAGATTGCGGAGCGACTGGCCCAGGGGCGCATCATCATCGATCTCGACCACGGGCAGATCAACGCGTTCGCCGGCAATGCAATCGAGCTGCAGGGCAGCAACGGTCGCGTCGTGGCGCTGTCGTCACGCGCCTTGCAGGCTCTGCGCCCGGAGCAGCGTGCGACGTTGGAGGGTCTTGCGACCCTGCTGCCGCTCGACGTGCCGACCATCGAACTCGCCGGTGGCTCGGTGCGCTGCATGCTGGCGGGCATCCATCTCGCAGCGCGCGGAGCGCTTCAAGCGGCCTGAGCCTGTTCAGCGCGTCTGTCTTCCGACGAGACCGCGCCATTCTCGATCGGATCGCTGCCAGGCGGCTGCCTGCTGTGGAGCCCCGGAGTGTCGCTTGAACCCGCTCAGACGCTACGTCAGCGCTAGATTAACCTGTCATATAAATTCCTGACTAAACTCACGGTTGTGGCTATTTCGGCGGCTGACGCAGCTGCTATGGATGTGCCGGACAAGTTTCCGTCGAATCTGACGTGATAGCGAGCTTCGCCATGCACCAGACAACCTCGCACCTTGCCACGCCGCGGGTCGACCGGGTGATGTTTTCCAGTGAGCGACCAGTGTTCCGGCGGCTGGTGACGCGCGGCGCATTGCTGGAGCTGGTCACGCTCGGCTTCTACCGGTTCTGGCTTGCAACCGATATCCGACGGCATTTGTGGTCGAATACCTCGGTCGGCGGCGACCCCGTGGAATATACCGGCCGAGCCAAGGAGTTGTTGATCGGCTTCCTGATCGCGATGGCCATTCTGGTGCCGGGCTATCTGGTCGGCTTCCTGGTGCCGCTCCTTCTGATCTCTTTTCTCGGTGGCCCCGAAGCCGGAGGAATCGACACGCTGGCCGGCATTCCGCTGTTCTTGTTCCTCTATCTGTTTTCACAATTCGCGCTCTACCGCGCGCGACGTTACCGGGTCACGCGCACGGTCTGGCGCGGATTGCGATTCGGGATGGGCGGATCGGGCTGGGGCTATAGCTGGCGCGCCGGATCATGGTCTCTGCTGGTCCTGCTGACCGCCGGACTGGCCTTGCCGTGGCGGCAGGCGGCACTCGAACGCTTYAAGATGCGCCATACCTCCTATGGTACATTGCAGGGCCGGTTCGAGGGAACCGGCAGCGACTTCTTCAAGCAGGCCTGGTTCCTCTGGCTTCTGGCCTTGCCGGCGGCGGTGCTCCTGATCCCGCTGCCGTTTCTCTATGGCGCGTACAAAGCGATCGAATGGCGCTGGTGGGTCTCGGGTATTCGTTTCGGTGACGTGGCGTTCCGCTCCGATCTCGAGCGGAGCGACTTGATCAGCAGCTATTGGAAAGTCGTCGGCTGGTCGCTCTTGCTGGTGCTCGTGCTGGGGCTGTGGTTGGTGGGCGTAACCGTCGGGGCAACCTACCTCTCAGGAGGGAGCGCGGAGCGCATTCAGGTGGCCATGCAGCATCCGCTGGTCTTGCTCGCTCTGGGGGTGGGCTATTTGGTGGCGGCGATCGCTTTCGGCGCGGTGGTCCGAATCTACCTCACCCGCGACATCTGGGCGAAGATCGCGGGACGGACGAGCGTGCTCAACCTGGCTGCTGCCGACGATGTCACCGGTCAGGGTGCTGCCGTTGGTGCGCTGGGCGAAGGCTTTGCCGACAGCCTCGACATTGGCGGCCTATGACGGGGTGCGACCGATCCCGCATCATGACTTCGAACGGGCAGTCCGAACATCCAGCCGTCTTCTTCGACGRCAGCTCCAACCGCAAGCGCCGGGTCGCGCTGCGGTTTTCGCGCAAGCTTGAGATCGCCGAGGATGACCTCGTCATCGCGTCCTGGCCCTATGACGACATTCGCCGGGCGGACGGACAAGCTACCCTGCGCTTGAGTGCCGTGTCGGCCCTGCCTCTCGCCCGGCTGGAGGTCGCGGACGAGGCGACGGCGCAGACACTGCTTGCCCGTTGCGGAGCGCTCGATCTCGCAAGCGGCGGCAGCCAGACCTGGCGCATCGTCGGATGGTCGCTGGCCGCCGCATGTTCGATCCTGCTGATCACGCTTTACGGCATTCCGCTCCTCGCCGACCGGCTTGCGCCACTGGTCCCCATAGCGGCGGAGAAGCGTCTGGGCGATGCCGTGGACAAGCAGGTGCGTGCACTCATGGGTGGCCATGTCTGCGCCGAGCCGGCGGGACAGCGCGCCTTCGCGAAGATGGTGGACAGGCTGAGGGAGGCAGGAGGCGTTTCCAGTCCGATGGAAGCGCAGGTTCTGTCATCGGCCATTCCCAATGCCGTCGCACTGCCGGGCGGCAAGATCTATCTGTTCGAAGGGCTGCTGCAGAAGGCGCAGAATCCTGACGAGATTGCTGGCGTGATTGCGCATGAGCTGGGCCATGCCCATCGTCGCGACGGCCTTCGCCAATTGATTCAAACCGGGGGCACGTCCTTTCTGATTGGCTTGCTGTTCGGCGATATCACCGGCAGCGGCGCAGTGATCTTTGGCGCCCGCTCGATCCTCGACGCGTCGCATTCGCGTGATGCGGAAAGCGGCGCGGATGATTTTGCGGTTGCGGCGATGACCGGGCTCGGGSGATCGCCGGCTGCCCTGGGTGAGTTCCTCGTGCGGATCACCGGCAGCGACAGCCGCGGCACGATCCTGGACAGCCATCCGCTCAGCGCCGAGCGGCTGGACCGCATGAAGCGCCTCGACCGCCCGACGACCGGACCGGCGATCCTCACCGATGTGGAATGGCAGGCGTTGAAGGATATCTGTGTCGGGTCCAAGCCCTGAACAGCACGGCGGGCGGGCTGTTCTGCCATTCGAACTGTCGCGGGAACGCTCCAGGATCGCGCCGCGATCAGGCCCTTCGATGGTCTCTCTGTCTGTTCAGCGCGTCTCGATGCTGGCGAGATAGGCGCGCAATTCCCGCTCTGGCCCATGCCAGGAGGCACTGCCCTTGCCCTGGAGCTCCGGGGCTTCCTTCCAGCCGGGCTCGATACCGGTCATGTCGGGCAGGAGATGGGCGATGCCCTTGTGGCAGTCGATGCAGGTCTTCTCCTTCGGAATCAGGAAGCGGCTGTGGATCTCGGCTGCCCGGCGCGTCTGCTTGGTGAAGTCCATCGCGACGGTGGAATGGCAGTTACGGCATTCCAGCGAGTCGTTTGCCTTCAGCCGCGCCCATTCATGCTTGGCGAGCTCCAGCCGGTGGTCGAGGAATTTCTGGCGTGTCGAGATGGTGCCGAAGATCTTGCCCCAGACCTCCTTCGAGGCCTGCATCTTGCGGGCGATCTTGTGGGTCCATTCATGGGGGACATGGCAATCGGGGCAGCTGGCCCGCACGCCTGAGC
>NZ_JBFUIY010000095.1:0-4507 GCF_056401655.1 Allobosea sp. P4_E12
GGCTCGACATCCGCGCGATCACCTGCACGCGGCCGCTGTGACCACTCCTACGATCGGTCGTAGGACCCCTCGCATCTCCGTCGATCTCGTCGGCCATGCCCGTCTCCGTTCAGGAGACATCGAAACAGCGCGATCAGGACTCTTCGCGCAAGGCGGCCGTCAGACCGCGCTTACGCTGCTTCGGCCGGCGCCGCCAGTGAAGCGCTCTTTAAACTTCTCTACGATGCTCCAGGCATCTCCTTGCGCCGCGATCTTATCGATAAAATCATAGAATGCGTGCACTGCTGGAGGTGGAAGCGGTCCGGGGCTGATGAAGCGCCAGCTGGGATCGAACTGACGCGGTGAAAGCAGACGACAGCCTCTACCGCGCTGGAAACCGTACGGCAATCGAACGATCTCGCCCGAACCGCTACTGCGGCCGACGCGTTGCGGAACGACCATTAGATCATCATCGTCGGCAGAAGTTGCACTATCTGGGGCTGCGAGCTCTGTTGCTCACGAGCAGCTGCGGACGAGCATCGACTTATGAAAGAGGAATCTGTGACGGGCTTGATCCTTCACCCTCCGCTGAAACTGACGGATTTGACAGTTTCCTAGGAGGGCGTCGCTTTGTACTCCCGCGTGGCCTCCGGGCCGCCGACAAGATGGTCTGGCGTTTTAACCAGACGCGCGCTGCCTCGTGCAGGATCCTGGCGTCTATCTCATCCTCGCGCAGGCCTTCCGGCAGCTTGAAAACCATGGTCGCAAGCGAAGCTGCATCAGCCTTGGAGACGCCGCCATTTCCGAGCGCGAGCTCGGTCGGGCTTCTTGAGGCCGGCAGCAAAGTCGCACCAGGCGGTCACGATGGATCGATTGGTGGTTTGACGCTGGCACCGGCCCTTGTGGCGAGGTCGAGAGCCAGAATCCTCACGCGGCGGTCCTCGTCAGGACGCTGTGTTCGATCTTCGCGATGACCGGGAGACTCAGCTTCTCGATGAGACACAGTAGGATGTCCGGCCCGACCGAGGTCCAGTCGCCGGCGCGTATAGCGGCCAGCGCGGTAATGTGCCGGCCGAGCATCCGATCGATATCGGCATCTGTCAGCCGGCGTCGGAAGATCTCGGCGCGGACCTCCTCGCAGACCATCCGCTTCAGGTCATCGAGCGTCCGCGAACGAGTCGTCCGGCGACCGGCCGGTCGTCCGGGCTTGACCATGATTTGCAACGATCCGCGCGCGTCCATTCAACGGAGGTCCGGGCAGTCGATGAAAACGTCGAGCACTCAGAGAAAGATTTTGGTGTATACGTTCCTTTGAATTTCGAAGATTAACGTCTCGCGATGCTTGCGGGCTCTATGTGTTCGAAAAGCAAGAACAGATATCCGGAATTATTTGCTATCGCAGATCTTGAGGCTTTCAGGATTTCCCGGGACCATTTTGAGAAATCCGCGCGAATCCCCGCCGCGCGGCCTTAATGGACCTGGCCAGAATGGCATCGATCGACCCAGAATTTGCTCAGCTGCTTGCATACGCAGAGACCGTGATAGCGTCCCAGAAGGCCGACGATTCCATCGTCGAAGCCGCAAGATTCTGGGACAGCGACATCGGCAGATCGCTTCGCGGGGCCAATGATGACACCCCAGCGGGTGAACGCGACCGCCCGCTAAGCTTCCACTGGAAAGTCGACAAGGACGCCGTAGCCCGCACCGGCTATCAACTGACCGGCGTCGATGACGACGACCGCTGCATGCGCTCGATGATGGCCGACCTAGTGCTGGCCGGACGGGCTGGCGAGTGGGTCAGCTACAGCCGCAATCAGGATTTCTATCGCGCTTCAGGCCGCTACGCTGGCATTCCATACGCATACGGGCGAATTAAACTGTGCGTCGAAATCCTCCTTCAGCTCCGCTTGATCAACGAAGATCGCAAGAAGCCAGGCGCTCATCGGCGAAAGATCAAGCTCCAGAGCCGCATGCGTGCGACACCGCAGTTGCTCGCTGCCTTTGAGGATGCTGCATTTGAATTCGACCCGGTCGAGACGATCAGGCTGCGAGATGCCAAGGGCCGGCTGGTTGGGTATGATGAAAATGGCAAGACGATCGCGATGCGGCGCGACATGGCCCGCCTCAATACCTTCGTCAGGAGCGTCACCATCGAGCTCCCCGATGAAGACGTCGTTCGGCGCGGCGACCTGCTGATGGTCGACGGAGCGACTGTCAGGACCGGTCCGATCTTCATGCACAGGTCCTTCTGCAGGTCGAGTTTCACCCACGGTGGCCGCATCTACTGGTTCGGCCAAAACCTGCCATGGTCGCGCCGGAAGCACCTGCTTGTCGACGGGAAGAAGGTGTACGAGCACGACTATGCCTCGATGCACATCCGCATGCTGTACGCCAAGCGAGGCGTGAAACTGGAGCACGATCCGTATGAGATTGCGGGTGTAGCCCGAGCCCATGCCAAACTTGCGCTGCTTGTCGTCATCAATGCCCGCACTCGGAGGCAGGCCATCTGCGCACTGCTCCACGCGACTTTCAAAGACGGGTCCAGGTGGCCGCACGATTTCGCTGCCACTTCAGACCTGATCGACCGGATTGTCGCGCGCAATCCCGAGATCGCTGACGATGTCTGCTCGGACAAAGGTGTTCGGCTGATGCTCGACGACAGCGAGATCGCGATCCGAGTCATCAAGGCCTGCATGAAGAAGGGCATCGTCTGCCTTCCAATTCACGATTCATTTATCGTCCAGGACGACCACAAGGACGCTCTGATCGCGATCATGGCCGCCGAAATGGAGCGTTATGAGGCAGGGTTCTCGTCCGTCAAAAATGTGGTAGTAAGCTCCGGAAATAAAACGGAAATTGCCGTTTCTTCACTGACACAGGGAGATGGTGCTCTTCCTCCTCTTCCGGCTCCTCCCGCTTCGGTTCCCGTTCTTCCTACTCGCCCCGTCGTTCCTACTCCTTCTTCTCCTGCTCGTCGCGGTCCTCGACTCCTTCCTGCTGGTCGGTCCTGGGCTCCTCGCAAGATCGATCGGACTGAGTATTTCCAGGTCGATGCTCGTGGATGTCCCATTTACGACCGCGTCGAGGCTGCTAGGCGCTTGGAGGTCTGGAAGGCAGCTCTCGCCTCTAATCGGTGGGTAGAGCATTTCCCCGTGCCGGGGGAGCGCGAGCAATTCTCGTTTATGCATTTCGGAAAGGGATGGAAGCGTCGGAAGGAGGCACTCTATCGGGAGGCCCTGGAAGGCTATCAGAGATCGGAGCTTCTTGTTCCTCCCCAGACCGATGCTGAACGCGCTGCCAACCGACGTCTCCCCCTTTCGGAAGGCGGTTCGGGCTGGGGAGTCGAGAAAGCTGTAGCCTGATCTGCGAGTCGGGAGTCGCGGCTTTCTGCCATCGAGGCTGGGACGTCGAAGAAGTCCAGGCTTCCACCACTGCGGTTGTGGCTTTCACCGTCATCCTCGATCTCCAGGGCAGGAGGATGGGAGATGGCCCGCTCGAAGACCCCGAAGGATTCAGCCAAGCGCGAGGCAGCCAGGGAGCGAGCCGAGGCTTCTCGCAGACGCCGAGCCGAGGCTGGCAGGCCACCAGCCGATATTGTCGATGCTGCGATTACCGAGGCCGTCGTCAGGCTTCTCACAGAGCAGGGGTGGCGGACCGTGGATGGTGTCACGCAGATCCGCATGACGGTCAGCGCCACCAAGATCGTCATCATGACTATACGCATCCTCCGATGCGAGCGCGGCTACGATCAGAAGCAATCCGCTGAAGCGCTTACAGCCCGCCTACGTCGCCCTATTCGGCCGCGTGGGCTCGATGACACGCCGGGTCAGCTTGAGGCATTGTGAGGGCGGTCTCTGTCGATCCTGATAAGCATCGGGTTGTGACACAGATCTTTTTGCACCCCCCGAACGCCCCCGTTACTCAGTAGAAATGCAACAGAAATCCAAGCGCACGGGGTGCGGTTGAAACTTTTATGGTCTGGCCTGATCTCAGATGTATCGCGAGCCGATGCCATTCCGGCGTCGCGAAAGAAGACTGGCGCCACGGGTTCTTGGTCCGGCCCCCGCGCCAGCAGCGGAGAAGTGAGTACCCCGAGGCCGGCTACATGGGGATGTGGCCGGCCTCAACCATATCAGGGGCGGACAGCCATGAGCTTCGAATTCAACCTCGATATCGGCCTGACCGATGCAGTGGAGCGGTGCGCAGCCGCCTTCGAGGAATATGGATCGAAAGCCTTCCCGCGAGCCGTGCAGTATTCGGTGATTGGCGTCAGCATCGACGGTGTGCAGGGCGGTGACAAAACCATCCAATGAAGCGCCCTCGCTTGTGGTGGCGCGGGCGGCGTAAAAGCCAACCAGTTGGATAGGCTGATCCCTTTTGGGGTTGGCGGGGATGTTCGCGGTGGAGGTCTACGCGGCGGTTCGTGATTTTGTTTTCAATCAGGGGAAGAGCCGCCGTGAGGCGGCGCGTGTTTTTGGTCTGAGCCGCGAGACGATCGCGAAGATGTGCCGGTTCTCGCTGCCGCCGG
>NZ_JBFUIY010000096.1:0-4162 GCF_056401655.1 Allobosea sp. P4_E12
ACTATCTCGCCAAGCCGTTTGCGATCGACGAGTTGCTGGCTCGGCTGCGAGCCGTGCTCCGCCGTGCGCCGGTGATGGCTCCCGATCGGATACGGGCAGGGCGCCTCGACTATGATTGGCATGATCGCTGCGCGACCATTGATGGGGTTGGGCTCGATTTGCCGCGCCGGGAGCTGCTGGTGCTGGAGGCTCTTCTGCGCCGACGTGGGCGCACGGTGCAGCGTGCCGCGCTGGAGGAGGCGGTCTACGGCTTCGATGACGAAATCCAATCGAATGCGCTCGACATGCATGTGTCGAACCTGCGTCGGAAGCTGACGAAGGCGGGGGCCGGCCTCGAGATTCACGGAATTCGCGGCGTCGGTTATCTCCTCAAACACGCGGCATGACCTGGCCGCGCGCGCATTCGCTGAAATGGCGCCTCGTCCGGCGCCTCCTCGCGTTGCAGGCCGCGACGCTCTCGCTGCTCGTCGTCCTGGTCATCGGTGCGCTCTACCTCGGCGGCCATCTGTTCAATTTCGAATCCGAGGATGTGACGGTCGATGTGCTGAAGAGCGCGGTCACGCGCGATCCTGCCGGCAGGCTTGTCCTGCAAACGACGCCGGCGCTGGCGAAGCTGCGGTCGGATGTTCCCGATCTCTGGTTCATCGTGCGCGACCGGCTTGGCCATACGCTGACCGAGGGAGCTCCGCCGCCCCATTTCGCACGCATCGACGACGCGCTCGACGATGTCGGGGTTGCGAGGCTCGGCTGGAATCTTGGCGATCCCCCGCGCACGAATGCACTGATCCGCTGGGTCGATGGCGCCGCGGGGCAGATCCAGATTGCAACCGGACCGGGGGAAGAGGCGCCGCTGAGCTGGCTGGTTCAGGGGCTCCTGATCGTCTTCATGAGCTTCGTTCTTCCGGCCCTTGTGGTCATGGGGCTGGCGACGATCATTGCGACGCCCATCGTCGTGCGCAGGGCGCTTGCCGGCCTTGGAAAGGTAGCGGAGCAGGCCGAGCGGATCGATATCGAACGGCACGGCGAACGCCTGCCGACCGACGCCACCCCGAGCGAATTGACCCCGGTCGTCGCTGCGGTCAACCGCGCCCTGCAGCGGCTCGACGAAGGCCATGTGCGGCACAAGCGTTTTCTCGGTGATGCTGCACATGAGCTGCGGACGCCGATCGCGATTTTGCAGACGCGGCTCGATATCCTGCCGGATACGGCTCAGCGGGCGCGGCTTTACGAAGACGTAGCGCGGCTTGCCGTCATGGCGGAGCAGTTGCTCGACCTGCAACGGATCGATCACAGCACCAAGGATTTTGCCAGGATCGACGTCGTGACGATCGGCCGGCGTGTCGCCGCCGATCTCGCGCCGCTGGCGATCGCCTCAGGCTATCAGGTGGCCTTCGAGGCTGAGGCCGACCAGGTTGCAGCATGGGGCGACCAGTCCGCGCTTGAACGGGCGCTGGCCAACCTCGTGCAGAACGCAATCCAGCACGGCGGACGCCACGGCACGATCACGATCGCTGTCGGGCGCGAGCGGACGATCGAGGTCGCCGACGAGGGGCCTGGCGTGCCCGTCGATCAGCGCGACCGCATTTTCGAGCCGTTCTGCCGGCTGGCGCCGCGCGAGCGGGGAGCGGGATTGGGGCTGCACCTCGTCCAGGAGATCGTTCGGCGCCATTCCGGCCAGATCACCGCCCTCGACCCGGCCGCGTCCGGCGCGCGCTTGCGGATTACATTGCCGCCGCCCGCGGTTGATCCCTCCTGCCAGGGCATAATGCTGACATAACCCACGCGGGCGAGATGTCGCTGGCCAGCGAATGGTCACGCATCGTGCGGAGACGTTGTCGCGGCTGAGAAGGCCGGCRTCGTTGAAAGCCTGTTTCCTGACTGTTGCTGCTCGCTGCGGGCGTGTCGCCAGAGCGCGGCGCCCCCTCTTGATGACGGCGATGCTTGCGCTCTGGACTGCAGCGTGTGCCGCGCCCGCCAACCTGCCCTCGAACGCGCCGCTAATGCATGATCCCGCTCCCGCAGTGCGGCTGTCTGCGGGAGTTCCGGCGCGCACCGGCGTGATCCTCGCATTCTCGGGCGGAGGAGCGCGGTCCGCGGCCTTCGGATATGGCGTGCTGTCGGCATTGGCCGAACAGCCGTCTCCGGGCGATGAGACGCGCAGGCTCGCCGACGATATTGGCGTGGTCGCCGGTGTCTCCGGTGGAGCCATTCTTGCCGCCCATCTGGCCCTGCACGGGCCGCGAGCCTTGCCCGAGTTCCGCCGCGCCTTTCTCGACCAGGACGCAGAAGCGTCGCTGCGCATGGCCTATACGCCCGAGAACCTGCTGCGCGCCTATCATGGCGGCGTGAATGATCTCTCCGGTCTTGCGGCCTGGCTGGATGCCAGCCTCTATGGCGGCGCGACGATGGGCGATCTCGGTCAACGCGGACGACCAAGGCTGCTGCTGCACGCGACGGATCTCTACAATCGGGCGCCGTTCCCGTTCGATCGGGCGAGCTTTCGCTCGATCTGCAGCGACTATGACCGCTTTCCCCTGGCGCACGCGGTCGCGGCCTCGTCCGCGGTGCCGGTCGCCTTCGCTCCGGTCGTCCTCCAGAATTTCACCGGGGACTGCCCCGTTGCCCGAAATGCGCCGGCCGCGGTCCGCCATCCTACCGGGAGCTCCGAGTTCGACAGGCATGTTGCGGAATCCCAGGCGCGATACGCCAGTGCGCCGGATCTCCGCTATCTCAAGCTGCTTGACGGCGGCCTCGTCGACAATCTTGCGGTGCGAAATCTCATCAGGTCGCTCAAGCAGCCTGCGCCGGAACCTCTGGGCATCGCTGCCGCGCGGCATCTCGAGCGCCTGATCATCATCGTGGCCTACGCCTCCACGCGTGTCGGTGGCGAGATGTCCAGCGCAGTCGAGGGCCCGACAGCGCCGTCGGCGATCGTTGCGGCTGCCGATGCGATGATCGATAGCGCCAGCCGGATGAGCCTTGACGCGCTGGAAGGGGAGGCTGCGCACTGGCGTGACCGGCTGGTTCGCTGGCGCTGCGGCAGGGCAGGAGCACAGGCCGGGTGCGGAAGGCTCGATGTCAGCGTGGTGCGGTTGTCCCTCGCGGATGTGAGCGGGCAGGCAGAGAAGGCTCACATTCTCCAACTGCACAACACGCTCAGCCTGAAATCCGGCGATGTCGATTTTCTCGCGGGCCTGGGGCGAACCTTGCTGCTCGGCAACGAAGGTTATCGCAGCTTCATCAAACCGGCGCGGCGCGATGGCCCGCCCCACGGCTGAATGCCTTCGGCAACAGCAGAGCCCGGCAATCCCAACCCGCCGTTTTCTTCTCTGCCGGCTCGCGCGCTGCGTCGTGGTGGGCCGGGGCCGCTATTGGCTGCGCTGCTGTCGCGCCGGGAGGGCCTTGATGGAGGGATGTCGGTTGGGTGCGAAGACGCCTACCCCCCCTGCTGCGCAGAGAGCTCTCCCCGCCGGCTATACCGAGCTGAGCAGAATGCTGGTTTCGCTGTTGAGGATGCCGTCGATGGTGCGGACTTCGCGCAGCACGCGATCGAAATCGCTGAGGCTGGAGGCGCGGATCTCTGCGATCAGGTCCCAGGTTCCATTGGTCGTGTGCAGCGAATGCAGTTCCGGCAGGCCGCGCATCTGCCGGATCACCGCGGTCGTCGAGCGGCCTGTGACCTCGATCATCATGATCGCCCGAATGGCCTTGTCGTCATAATCCTGCCGGGAGCGCACGGTGAAACCGAGCACCGCGCCCGACTCGATCAGCCGGTCGAGGCGGGTCTGCACCGTTGCGCGCGAGACGCCGAGAATGGTCGCGAGCTTCGAGATCGGGGCGCGCCCGTCCTCTCGTAGCGCTGCGATCAGGCGGTGATCGAGCTCGTCGAAGATATGCATGGCAATCTGTCTATTCGAAGTGAGCGATTTGATCGGTAAATTGCACATATCTGAACTTGTTCGCAATTCAGTGTGCAAATTGCATTGGCTAGAATGCCCTCCATTCCAGAAAATATCGCAGGAGGGCCGACCAATGGTTCAGTATGTAGGCGTCGAGAACATGGTTCGGCTGATCGCTGCCATCGGCATCGAGCCTTATCTGATTGGCCTTGCGGGCTACATCGAGGAGGATTTTCGGCGCTGGTCCCTGTTCGAGAAAGCGC
>NZ_JBFUIY010000097.1:0-4123 GCF_056401655.1 Allobosea sp. P4_E12
CGACAGCACCGTGCCATGGGCTCTGTCGATTGCGTCGGCGTCGAGCCCGAGCAAGGCGCGGGGGAGAACAAGGTTGATTGCCCGCATGTCGCTGGCATGCGACCGCATGGGACGCGACAGGTCGAGGATCAGGACGTCGGACGGGCCGGCTCGCATCTCCTTGCCGTCGATATCCAGCGTCGTATGGCCGGACTGGTAGAGCTGGATCAGCAGGTGGTCGACGCCAACGGCGCCGATCAGCCCCTCCGAGCGCTCGTAGCGCTGGGCGCTTGTCATCACCTCTCCGACAAGGGCGACACCGAGATGATGGCGGCGGATGTCTCCCCGGAAGGTGGAGCGCCAGTCGCCGGAGAGAGGCTGGACGTCGAAAACCGGTGCGATTTCCTCGCGCCACCGGCCGAACATCCGCTGGGAATCGCAGTCCTGCTCGCTCACCCCTACGCCCCGTTTTCTCGACGCTGCTGCGCGGCGCCTGCGGCCGGCTGTGGCACGACACGCCCCATGCAATGCCTCCTAAACACCGAACGAGTGACCGATCGTCAAGAGACTGATTTCAGCCGCCTTCGACCTGGTTCATGGCTTTGGCACGGCAACGCGGTTGATTGGGACGCCATGCCGGCTTCGACCTCTCTCGACCATTCCAGCCTCATGTTACGGACCTGTGATCGATCCGCCTGAGCGGATGCCTGCCTCGAGACCTGCCCATGCCGTTTGCCGCAACGCGATCCACCCGTCTTCGCTCCTCCCTCCTCGCCACGACTGCTTCGGGCTTCCTCCTCGCGCTCGCGCCAACGGTGATCTCCGCGCAAGAGATCGCGGCCTTGCCAGATGCGTTCGCCGGCCGGCCCGCCCGCATGCTGCCGCGCGCCCTGGCGCTGCTGCCGCCCGCCGCAAGCTTTGTCACGCCGGAGTACAATGCCAGTTATGGGCTGGCCCAGATCGGTGCTGCCGACGCCTATGCGCTGGGGCTCACCGGCAAGGGCGTGCTGGTCGCGGTTGTCGACAGCGGCATCGATCCGACTCATCCGGAGTTTGCGGGGCGGATTTCGCCGCTGTCGCGGAACTTCGGGCTCGACCGCCCCGACCCCGCGGATATCGTCGACCGCGACCCGACCGCCCATGGCACCCATGTCGCCGGAACCATCGCCGCGGCCAGGGACGGGGTCGGAATGCAGGGTGTTGCCTATAATGCCGAGATTCTTGCCCTGCGCGCCGTCGTGCGAGGGCCGGGAGGGGATATTCCAGCCGCGATCCGCTATGCGAGCGAAGTCGGCGCGAAGGTCCTCAACGGCAGCTATGGTCCGTCCTATCCCTCACCCACGCTTCCCGACGGCAGTCCCAACCCGGACTATCAGCTGTTCCCGATCCAGCCCTACCAGCAGGTCGGCACGGCGGCGGAAGTTGCGGCCATCCGGCAGGCCGGCGCCTCCGACATGGTCATGGTCTTCGCCGCCGGCAACGAGCGGGAGGATCAGCCGGTCATCGCGCGCAACCCCACCGGCGCGGCATTCTATCCGGCGATCCGGCCAGGGAACGACAATAAGAACCTCTATGTCGTCCTCGACAATGCCGGGGACCAGGTCGATGCGAGCAAGCTCGATTATTCCGATCTCCAGCCCTACACGATTGCCGTCGTCGCCGTGGACCGTGATCGCAAGATCGCCTCCTTCAGCAACTATTGCGGGATTGCAGCAGCCTGGTGCCTCGCGGCGCCCGGCGTCAACATCCTTTCGACAGTCCCGGCTGACAAGGGTCTGAGTCCGACGCAACCCTATAATCTGTCGAGCGGCACCTCGATGGCCGCGCCGCATGTCGCGGGCACCGCAGCACTGGTCCGCGAAGCCTTTCCGTTCATGACCGCGCCGCAGGTGGTCCAGTCGATCCTGACCACCGCGACAGATCTCGGCTCCCCCGAGATCTATGGCTGGGGTCTCCTCAATGCCGGCAAGGCGGTTCGCGGCCCCGGGCAATTCCTGCAGACCTTCGATGTCGACACGAAGGGCTATTCCGGCTCCTTCGCCAATGACATTTCCGGCGCCGGCGGGCTGGTGAAACGCGGCGATGGCCGCCTCGAACTGTCGGGTCGCAACAGCTATGCCGGCGGCACCTCGGTGATCGGCGGCACGCTCGCCCTGAACGGATCCGTGACCTCGGCCGTATCGGTCGGCCAGGGTGGAACCCTGCGTGGCACGGGCCTCATCGAGGCCGGCCTGTTCAGTGCCGGCACCGTCATGCCTGGCAATTCGCCGGGAACGCTCTTCGTCAAGGGGCCGGTCGCCTTCGGCAGCACCAGTCGGTTCGTGCTTGATATCGACGGCTCCGGAACCGGCAACGGCACTGGCAACTATTCACGGTTGGTGACGACGAGCTCGGCCGGTAGCGTCGCCGCCAATGGACGTCTTGTGCCGGTCCTGCGCGGCATCTCCGGCAACGCGTCCAATCAGTTCACGCCTGCGGTCGGTTCCTCCTTCGGCATTCTCGCTGCAGCGGGCGGATTGAGCGGCAGCTTCACCGGGCTTGACCAGCCGGCAAGCGGCTTGCCCGGCAATGCCCGCTTCGATGCCCTCTACCGCGCCGACGGCCTCTCATTGATCGTGACGCCCGGCTCCTACGCAGCTCTCTCAGGTCTCGGCGGCAACGCCTGGGCCGTCGCCCAGGCCCTCGACAGCACGCGTCCCGCTGCCGGAATACGCCCCGATGCCGGCCGGCAGGAGGTGTTCGACGCGCTCTATACCACCGCGCCGGGCGCGCTCGCGCCAGCGCTGGGCTCGTTATCGGGACAGAGCTACGCCGACGCCAGGATGGCTATGATCACGGCGCAACGCATGGTCGATTCGGCCCTCGACCAGCGTCTGACTGCCGGGAGCTCTGCCCTCCCCGGCCAGGCCCCGAACCCGGGCGAGGCTGGGTATGCGAGCCTGGGCAAATCCGCGGCCGCGCGTCCGAGGCAACAGGCAGCCGCGCTCCAGCCCGGACGAGACGGCGTGGTTTGGGGACAGGCTCTCTATGGCTTCGGGCGCACTGGCAGCGACAGGTCCGGGCCCGGCACGGATTTCGGCGTGGCCGGAGCCCTGCTCGGCGTCGAACGTTCCGTGTTCAGTACGAGCCTGATCGGCGGTGCCGTCGGATACGCGCGCTCGAACGGCGATCCCAAGACCGATGCCGCGGGCCGGGTGACCGTCGACAGCTACAGCATCTCGGCCTATGGCCGCACGCGCCTCGGCGATCTGACCCTGCGCGGCGCGCTGGGCGGGACCTATGGCAAGACCGAGAACCGCCGGACGATCCAGCTCAGTCACGTCCAGCGCGTCGCCCATGGCGAGACGGATGGCTACGGCGTCTTCGGGCATCTGATCGCCGGATATGGCCTTGCTTCCATCTCCGGTCTTGAACTCTCGCCCGAGGCCGGGCTCAGCCTGAATCATTTCCGCCAGGGCGGGCTGACGGAAAGCCAGGCCGGCGCGTTCGCGCTGACACTGCGCGGCGAAAGCCAGACCTCGACCCGCACATTGGTCGGCGGCCGGCTGGCGACTCCCCTTACCTCCGATGAGCGGCTGCGTTTTGACCTCAAGGCCTATTGGTCTCATGAGCTGGCGGACAACGTCGCGATCCAGCGAGCGGGCCTTCTGGGCACCGCGTTTGCAGTCCGCACCCCTCGGGCCTCACGTGACGGAGCCGTGATTGGAGCAAGCCTCTCGGGGGCGATCGCGCCCAAGGTCGATGTGACAGGCTCCTATGACGGCGAGTTCCGTCGCGGCGCGACAAGCCACCGCTTTTCGCTTGAGGCCAGGACCCGCTGGTGAGGTCGGAGCGGCCTGGGCTCACGGGAGAGGGCAATCGGAGTGCGGTTCCCGCCGGGGAGCCGCGCTGAACGCGAGCTTGGCGTAGATCAGGGCAACCTATGTCACCTCGACGATGGCTTCGATCTCGACGGTGATTCCGAACGGGAGGCTGCCGACGCCGATTGCGGAGCGGGCATGCCGCTCGCCAAAAATCTCGACGAAGAGGTCCGAGTAGCCATTGATGACCTTCGAATGCTCAGTGAATTCACGCACCGCATTCACCATGCCGAGAATCTTCACGACGCGTCGGATCCGATCGAGCGAACCGAGCTCTTCCAGAA
>NZ_JBFUIY010000098.1:0-4110 GCF_056401655.1 Allobosea sp. P4_E12
AGAGCTGAAGCCGATCCGAATCCGGCAAAGCCAATACCTGAACAATCGGATCGAGCAGGATCATCGGCGGATCAAACGGCGAATCCGATCGATGCTTGGCTTAACATCATTCAAAAACGCCGCTGCAACCCTGGTCGGTATCGAGATGGTTCACATGATGCGCAAGAGACAGGCCAGATACGCCTACAATCCAAACCCGTCCATCGCAGCGCAGTTTGAGATTATCGCAGCGGCGTGAAAGGGCACGAACCACCAAATTCTATGGCGCCGCGGGAATTTGCAACAGAACCTCGCCACCGACATCGGCATCGAGCTCGGAAAGCTCTTCTACTGGAACCGCGCGCAAGCCCCGCTTGGTGGCTGGGTTCTGGCCGACCGGCGCAAGCTGCGCTTGCTCGCCTCGTTGCTCGGGGCGTTCTTGCTAGGCGGAGTGGTCGGCGCCCTGGGGTTCAAGCATATCGGTTTCGTCTCGGCCATTCCGCTCGCAGTGCTTCTTTTCTTGCTCGCAGGTGTGCCGATGTTGGCCGACTTTCTCGCGTGGTGTCGCGCTACCTTTCTGGGATGGAACTCGCGTGAGCGGTAGCGGTCAGCGCCGTCGCGTTCCGGCGGCGTTCAGCGCCAATTCGTTGCCGATATCGTCCATGTGCCGCGACTGCGACAAGCAGCATGGTGCCCAAGCATTCGCCTGCGCGCGGAGTCCAACAGCCGCATCGTGCGGGCGCCATGCGAGGCGACGGGCGTCACGGTTGAATCGCCTGCGCCCTGGCCCATCCTGCTCCCACTGTTCCCCAACGCCATTCAGGGGTGAAGACGGTGGGATCGGTCGCTGACTCCAACGCGGGCGGGCGACAAAAAGCCTCCTCGACCGGATCATGCGCGCAGAGTCTGCCCGCCGCCTCGTGCCAACGAAGCTTTCAGGCGCCGTGCGCTGGGGATGGCGCAGATCCCAGCCCTCGCCAAGTTCCTGCACGGCGCGGGCGCGGATCTCTGCAACGTCGTCAACAATCCCCCAGGTCAGTCGCTCCGGCGAGGAGGCTCGTCGCCTGCGCGACCAGCGCTTCTGGGGGCCCCGGGCGGCATTCAGCCCATCGCCGGTTCTGTGAGCCTGAAGCGGTGAGACAGCCTTCCTTGGCCGTCTATGGCTGGCGCGGGCCTGTAGGGTGCCCCGAGGCGTCCGTCCCGAATCCGCGCCGGTTGTTCAGGGGTGGAAAACGCTGGAGGGGCGTTACAGCAGCGGGGAAGCCTGGGAGTCCGATTGAAAATGCTCAAGGATGGACGATCCGGCGCAGCATGAGGCTTCACGGGCCTGGGAACAGGAGCAAGCAATAAAGATCGTGATAGCAATCGCAACGCTGGTTGCATTCGTGATGTCAACAATTGCAGACGCTGCTAGTGCCGCCGCATCGGCCCGTTAATCGCAAGATCGGTGCCACGTCGCCTTGCGTATTGAGTGGATGAAAATGGCCATGACCGCCACGCCGCCGTTCCGACGCGCCCAGATATTGATCCGCGAGCTCTACGAGGGCGACTCGGACCGGGCGCATCGATTCCGCTACACGCTGCTCACTTTCGATCTGGTCACGCTGCTGTTCATCGTCGCGACCTCGTTCGTTCCGGGTAACGCCGTCACCGAGACGGTCGATGTCGTGTTCGGCCTCGTCATCCTGGGGGACTTTGGAGCGCGCCTGCTGATCAGCCGCCACCGCCTGCGCGACCTACTGCGCCCGACCACATTGGCCGACATCGCGGCGATCGCGTCATTCCTCGCGCCGCTGGTGGGCAAGGGCGCGGGCTTCTTGCGCGTCGTACGCACTTTGCGGCTGCTGCGCAGCTACCAGCTGCTGGCGCGGCTGCGTCGCGACTCGGCGTACTTCCGCGACAACGAGGAGATCATCATCGCGGTCGCCAATTTCGTGGTGTTCCTGTTCGTGATGACCGGCTTCGTCTACGAGACGCAGCACGCCAGCAATCCGCACATCACAAACTATGCGGACGCGCTGTATTTCACCGTCACGGCCCTGACCACCACCGGTTTCGGCGACATCACGCTGTCGGGCACCACCGGGCGGCTCATCTCGGTCGCCATCATGATCTGCGGCGTGACGCTGTTCTTCGGGTTGGCCAAGGCGGTGCTGCGTCCGAACAAGGTGCGCTTCCCCTGCCCGACCTGCGGCCTGCTCCGTCACGATCCCGACGCGTCGCACTGCAAGGCCTGCGGGCAGGTGCTGAACATTCCGTACGAGGAGGAATAGAGCATTTTTGGGGGCTGATCGCCGCCGTAGTGCGAAACGGAACGAAACTCTACGAATACCCCCTTGCGCGCCCTTTCCATCGCCCGCCTGCGGGCGATGGGATTCAACCCTTGACCCCAGCGTTGGCAAGCGCACGGCCATCGATCTCGTCATCGCGTATGGCGACGCTCCCGACGTCATCGCCGCCATGCGCTGGCGGTTCGAGGCGATGGGAGTCCGGCTGGGTCTATGAGCTGGAACGGGCAGCAAGGCACGTAGACGGCCTTCACGTGGGCGCTGGCCCATCCTGCTCCTTGGGCCAGGGCGCTGTTCCCTGACGCCATTCAGGGTGAAGACGGCGAAATCGGTCGCTGACTCCAACGCGGGCGGGCGACAAAGCGCCCTCGACCTGATCATGCCCGCGGAGTCTACCCGCCGCATCGTGCCAATCGAGCTTTCGGGCACTGTGCGCTCGACACGGATCTCTGCAACACCGTCAACAATCCGCAGGTCGGTCGCTCCAGCGAGGAGGCTCGTCACCTGCTCAAGGAGCGCTTCGGGAGGCCCGCGAGCGGCATTCAGCCCCTCGCCGCGGGGCGCGGGCATGTAGGGTGCCCCGAGGCGCGCCCATTATTCAGGAGCGGGCGTTACAGCAGCGGCAGAGCCTGGGGGGGCCGGTTGAGAATGCTCAAGGATGGCCGATCCATCATGGCCTCGGCGACGTCGAGACGTTGCTCATAGTCGCGCACGTGGCGCTTCCACCGGGGCATCCAGCCGAAGGTGCGCTCGAGGACCCATCGCTTCGGCAGGATGCGCGCAGAGTCTGCCCGCCGCATCGTGCGGGCGCCATGCGAGGCGACGGGCGTCACTGTGAATCATAGGCTGGAACGGGCGGCAGGGCACGTAGACGGTCTTCACCTTCGCCGCCAAGGCGAGGGTTATCGTGTGCTACCGCCTCATCGAACGTCAGCTTCCGGACCGAGATAGAAGGGGTAAAACCGACCCTTCTCGGACTCTGTCCCCATCGCCACCCGGCGTCCGGAATGCGCGGAAAAGGAGACATGCGCCCAGCGTCACGCGCCGTGCCTCTCCCGCACGGCGCGGAGGAATGCCCCCAAAAGCGCGCGCGCCGGAGRCGCCGCTGTTCCCTCGAAGTTTCGCTCAAACTCATTCCCGGAACGGATCACCGCCGTGCAACTCGGACAAGCTTTCTTCTGCCCACTGGCCTGCCACTCGAAATCGGGCAGCTTCCACTGGACAAGAGTACGCGGCGCGAGGTGCCGRGCTATGGTGCGCGCGCCCGGCTTGCGGTGGKGGTCGGCGGCAAGTTCAACGGGCCGAATGACAAGCCGCTRGCGCTGACCGACCAGCGAGTTGTTCGGGCTGCGGCACGCAATCGACAGGACCGAAGCGGATTGCACGCGCAGGGCGTGTTTCGTCAACAGAATGGCGGGAATCAACAAAACGCGGCGGGATGAACAGGATACCTAGCCTGCGCCTTAAAATGAAAGAGCGACTACATGAATGCCATCAGCGCTTGGCTCGCACGCTGGAGCGCCCTGCCGGTCTCGACGCAAATCTTTCTTGCCGCCTGCGCGTTCCTTACTGGCCTCGGCGCATGGTGGAGCATCGATCAGCTCTCATACCTATCACGGTACAATATGTGCATGGCGTTCGAGAAGAAATCTTCCGCCCAATACTCATACGCCGACAGGCGTTGCGTCAGCGCCGCCGGCCGTCGCGGTTAGGGGTTAAGCTGGTCCGAATTTAACACCGACAATTACTTGCGCCGTTCACGACGCAACGTTGCGGTGACTGTTCGACTGGTCGATCGTGATTCAGCAGAGGACGGCGAACCAACGCGTTCGCAGGTAGGCGC
>NZ_JBFUIY010000099.1:0-4035 GCF_056401655.1 Allobosea sp. P4_E12
TGGTAGCTCGGACGGCCCGTCGCCTCGGGAACCACGCCTTCAAAACCCAGTTGGCCCAGGTCCAATTCATCAACGAAGACGTCGATCACCCGAACCGGATTGTTCTCCGACACGTAGTCGTCAAGATACTCGGGAAGCAGGACACCCTGCCGACGGTCTTCACTCTCAACGAAGCGCTTCATCTAAGCTCCCGGAGCATCACCTCCAGGAATCCTAGCCGACTCGGCTCTTTTCACACAGCCTCCACCCTTCTCAGACCATGGCGAGGTCCGCTTTGCGGCACGCTCGCCAACCACCACCCGGCGTCCGGAATGCGTGGAGAAGGAGACATGCGCCAGGCGTCACGCGCCGTGCCTCTCCCGCACGGCGCGGAGGAATGCCCCAAAAGCGCGCGCGCGAAAGACGCGGTGCCGAGAGGCACGGTCGTAGGGCTCCAGTTGGCCGCCGAACGGTAGTCTCCCGATCCTGGATTGGCCAACCATGTCGCATCCTGGGCATGAACCGGCATCGCCGCGAGAAGTGCGATAGTAAGCGCCGTGGACGAGCCAAATCTGCAGGCGCGTGCCGGGCAATGCCGCGCGTCGCGCAGACACCGCAATAGTCCGGCCATGGTTCGCGCCGGCGCCCGGCAGCACATGCCCCAAACCCATTCCTGCGCCCTTTTTGCGTGCGGCCCGCGAACGTGACCACTCGGTGATCGCGTTGCGAGCAGTCGAAGTCTGAAGTCAGAATCACAGTAGGTTCAGGATCGTATCTATTGCTTGGAAGACGCAAGCGACTGGAGCAAATTGCCGGATGTTCCGGGTTCCCTGAAGGGGCGAGGTAAGAACGTGACTGCGCCGCGAACATCCTTTGGAGGGCAGTCACCAAATGATCGCTTGGCGGCCGAGCCGACATAACCCGACGGATCGGCAGGTCAGCAAACCACACCCATGCCGGTCATGGGCGAAATGGGCCGCTCACGCCCCATCTGAGACATTTGAAGATCGGTCTCTGGCGACCGGAGCCGGTCCAATTCCCGACGTTGGCTGGCTTCGCCTTCCGGTCAACCGGGCTTCGTTTACCTCAACCTCAGCCAAATTCTCTCAGAAAGTGTCCACTTTTGGCCCCAGAGTTGAGTTAGTGGCGGAGCGGCTTCGCCGTCCGGCCGGAGCCAGCGGCCTGCTGGTCGCCCTGTTATTTGAGCAGCATTGGGAGGACGACAAGTGCCGCGAGAGCAAACACGACCCCGATGCGCAGCCAGACAGCTCTGAGGTGTTTCCTCGCAAGCATAAGGCGTTCCCCACGCAACGACGGAACTCAAATGCCGACCCCGCAGCTGACATGCACCATAGTGACGGGATCAGCCAAGTCTTGATCTCATCATGAACCGCCCCTTGCGGAGCGCAAGCCGTGTTGAGACGCTAATGCCGGGGGCCGCTGTCACAACTTTGTCAGCGAGCGGAGTTGCAGGCTGGCCGGTGAGGACTGCGGTACGTGTCAACTCACGCTGGACAGCACAGATATCCGGAACGCTCGGTGCTGGTGTGTTTGCGCGACGGCTCATCGCCGTCGCGCAAATCAGTTAGCCCTTCGTGACGATTGGCGTTGCAACCGGCGGGGGCGCCTTGCCCTTGCCCTTGCCAAACCCAACGCAACCGCCAACGGCAAGCAAAGCAAGCGAAACGACAAGAATAGCCGACTTCTTCATCTGTTGATCCTTGAATATCGTTGCTACGTTCTTGGTAGAAACTGCTCCGTAGCAACGTTTGGTTAAAACAGCGGGCGACCTTCCTACGCGATGCCCGCTGCAACGACCTCCAGCGGTCCCGCCTATTTCCAGCAGGACCGCAGGAGTTCCATTCGCCGCGCGTCAGAACTTGTAGTTCACGCCAACGCGAACGATCCCGCCGCCACCGCCGCCGCTGGTGGTTGCCGTGTAGGTTCCGGCCGGGAGCACGCCGCCCGCGGGGTTTTCGAAGACCCGGGTCTGTCGGCCCTCGCCGGTATCGACGTAGAGACCTTCGAGCTTGACCGTCCAGTTATTGGTGAAGGCGTATTCAACACCGCCACCGATGGTCCAGCCGGCGTTGCTTGTCGTGTTGCCGGTCAGCGGGTTGCTGTTCAGGCCGCCATAGGCCAGACCGCCGGTGATGTAGACCAGCGTCCGATCGAAGGCGTAGCCGATGCGGGCGCGTACGGTGCCGAAATAGCCGCCGTCACCGCCGCCTCTGCCTGCCCACCAGGTGTACTGCCCCCAGGAGGCATTGCCGCTCGAACCGACATACTGGATATCGGTCTCGAGACCGTAGACCCAGGCGCCGGATTGCCAGTTGTAGCCGATCTGGCCGCCGCCAACGAAAGCGCCGTCGCCGCCGTTGCCGCCCAGAATTCCGGAAGAACCAGCCGTGGGCCCGGTAACGGTGATGTTACCCGAGTCAGCCCAGCCGCCGCCGGCGTTGAGACCGACGTAAAATCCGGTCCAGGTGAAGACGGGAACGTAGACGAACGGCGCCGGCTCCGGGCGGCTGGGGAGATCGGCAGAGAAGGCCGACGTCGCCAGGCAGGTCGCAAGAACGGCGGCGGATACAAGTCCTAATCGCATCGTGTTCTCCGATTCAGGGATAGGCCAGTCAATCTGTTCCATATCAAGTAACTACAGAGAACCCGAATAATCGGCGGCGTTTGCCGAGGAAGTGCCGAATGTTCCGGACTGCGATATTTTGATCACTTCGCTCTATGAGCCCCAAATCTCGACTGCCCGGAGCATCCCAATTTCCACGGACGCCCGAATGCCAACCCGTCGGAGTTCTCGTGACGTCGATAGACAGGGCGGCTGTATTCGGGTCGGCGATTATTGGTCGAAGCGAAACAGTTACGCCAAGGGTAGGCGAATCACCTTGTGCCAGACGCTACACGGGGCCATAAACAGCCTGCTTTGATTGACACGGGCGGACGAAAAGTGGCCTTACGTCAATCATGGTGATCTGGGGCGACAGGGGGCGGCAAAGACTGTTCATAGATCCCGAGGAGCTTCCCCATGAGCGAAGTCTTCAATTCGGACATGATCTCTCGGCGACATGCCCTTTCCTTCTTGTGGTCGGCAGCCGCTCTCGGTGTTGCTGCGGCTGCTACGATCCTGACGGCCTCGAATTCTCAGGCCCAGACCTCCGGCATGGAGCGGCGTGGGGACAGGCGTTCGGGGCGCGGGGAGCGGCGTGACACGCGGCGCACCGGACGCACCCACCGGCGTGAGGAGCGGCGCAACTGACTGGGTGCTGCACCCAACTCAGAAACTTCGGTTTACGCCTGGCCCTCGGCCAGGCGTGTTGTCCATCCCTGCTGGGGAAGTCACTCCAGTTCAGGCCATCGATGCTCTTGCTGAGTGCTCATGCGCGATAAATCACGCATGCGGTGCAGTCATCGAAAGATAGTGAACCAAACCAACGTCATCCCTCCCCAGAGCAAGAATGATATGGCAGCTCCCCAAATAATCCCTCGGCCAAAACTATCTTCATCGTCTCCATCGGGCCGAAACCATTTGTAATTCCGCCGGTTTACCGGGTGCGATTCCGGAAATTCGTGAGAACATCCGCTCTTCCTTGAGATCGCCATGCCAATAACCCCTGAGTTGGCGGATAGCGTATCGAATCGCATAATATTCAGCATTCATAATGTACGTTGTCAGACCAAGATCTTGTATCGAAGCGATGTAAGCACACGTATATCGGCTCGTCGACTGTGATTTTCACCTGCCCGTTCGGAGCGGCAGAGATTGGTTAACCAGCGACATCGCGACGATGCGCCACGATAAGACGAGACCGTACGCGCCGGCCTACATTACGATACGTCATTTATTTTCAGCTTCGGTCATCGCGCGCGCTGCAGTTCCGATTGTACTTGCGCTATCCCTGAGATGGCCCGATCTCATCGCTGCTCCCGGCAGGATCGGCATTCACCATGCCTTCAACCATGGCAACGATCCGCTGGCGCTTCGCCGTGCTTTCGGCCTTCAAGAAGGCCTTGACGAGACGAATTCCTTCGCTGGTCGAGAGC
>NZ_JBFUIY010000100.1:0-3983 GCF_056401655.1 Allobosea sp. P4_E12
CCTAACGCGACATGATTCCGATCAGGATCGGCCCCCAGGCCGTGAGCAGGATATTGCCGATGGCATAGGGCACTGTGTAACCCAGCGCCGGAATGCTGCTCTGGGCCTCGTCCTGGATGGCCCTGAGCGCCGCCGTGATGGTGCCGGCCCCGGCGCAGGCGCCGAGCACGATGAGCGGGTCCATCTTAAGGACGTAGCGCCCGAACAGAATGCCGATGGTATGCGGCAGCAGCGCGGAGACGAGGCCGACCAGGATCAGGCTGACGCCGGTCGCCTTCAGGCCCGAGACGAAACTTGGGCCGGCGCCGAGCCCGACGATGCCGATGAACATGCAGAGCCCGACCGTATCGAAGATCCAGATCGCCGGCTCGGGAATGCGRCCGTAGAAGGGGTAGACGGAGCGCAGCCAGCCGAAGACGAGCCCCATGAAGAGCGCRCCGCCGCTGGCGGTCAGTGTCAGTGGCACGCCCCAGACGACCAGTGTCAGCAGACCGAACAAGCCGCCCAGGAAGATCCCGAAGCCGACGAAGACCATGTCGGTGGCCGAAGTGCGGCGGTCGGGATAGCCGAGYTCGGTCGCGGCCCGCTCGACTTCCGGCARCGGCCCGACCAACGACATGACGTCACCACGATTGACGCGTGTCGTCGGCTCGATCGGCATCTCAATGCCCGAGCGTGTCAGCTTGGACAGGAAGACCCCCCGCGCGAACTCCGCTTCGACCAGTTCCGCCAACGATTTCTCGTCGATGCTGCGGGCTGTCACGATGACGTTGAGCGCCTCGAGCGGAATGTCGAGCAGCTCGGGGTCGCTCACCTCGGGGCCGATCAGGTCGCCGCGGGCGGCGTGAACCTCATGGCGCGCCATAATGGCAATAATGTCGCCGGCCTGGATCCTGCGATCCGAAGCGTGGCCGAACAGMACSACMCCGCTGCGAACGCGCAGGATGAAGGCACGGGTCTCCTTGATGAGCGCTTCGATCTCGGTGATCGTCTTGTTGGTCAGAACCGGGTTTTCGACGCGATAGGCGCGAACGTCGAACAAGCGGGCAGCGGAGGTGACGCCCTCCACATCGGCGCCCGGACCGGCCTTGTCCGCGCGCTGTGCCGCGATCTCGCGAAGGTTGATACCCATGAGCTTGGGCCCGACCTTGGGCAGGAACCAGACCAGGGCCGCCGTCCCGACCAGGTAGGTGACGGCGTAGGCGACGGGAATATTGTTGATGAGCGCGGTCCGCTCCGCCTGCGGAAGATTCAGCCGCTGGATCGCTTCGCCCGCCGTTCCGATGACGGTCGACTCGGAGAACGCCCCGGCAAGAAGCCCGGCCGCCGTGCCCATGTCGAAGTTCAGCAATCTCGCGAAGCCGAGCGCCACGAGCAGGCATGTGACGCACAGAACCACCGTCAGTGCCATTTGTGGAAGCGCGTCKCGCTTCAGGGCGCGAAAGAACTGCGGGCCGACCTTGTAACCGGTCGTGAAGAGGAAGAGGTCGAAGAAGACCGTCTTCACGGCCGGGGGCACCTTGACGTCGAGCTGGCCGACCAGGACGCCCGCCAGCAGGCAGCCGACGACGACGCCGAGGCTGAAGCCTCCGATCTTCGCCTTGCCGATCAGGAAGCCGAGAGCGATCGTCAGGAAGATGGCGAGCTCGGGATTGTTGCGCAGGGCTTCGACGACGTAGTTCATGCTTTGCCTCGCAGCATTGAACTCGGACATGCGATCAAGTCGTGACTGATCGAATGTCCGATGGTTGCCGAACGCAGGAAATCACCTGCCCACACCTTCACTCCTGCCGCTCTCGCGCGTCAGGGCTTTTTGGCGAGAGCGAGATTGTAGGCATCGAAGGCCTGGCGGTAGCCACGCGCCACCGCGCGGGTAGCGCGGCCGATCTGGCTGTAGACCTCGTCGTCGAGATTGGCGAAGGAGACGCGCACCGACCAATCGGGGGCGTGGAAGCCGCCGCCGTTCAAGAGCACGATGCCGTGGTCCTCGGCGAGGCGGAAGACGATGTCGAGCGGGTGGACGTGCTCCTTCATGTAGCTCACCACCTCGGGGCCGACATATTTGTTCGCCCAGAACTCGAAATCGATCAGGCCGTAATAGCGATCATGCAGGGGGTTGTCGGGCACATCGATGCCCAATCCTTCGATCATCCGGTCAACGCGGGACTTCACGATATCCATGCAGGTCTTTTGATAGAGCTTGGCCTCGTCCATCATCTCGGACAGCGAGAACATGGTCATCATCACCTGCTGCGGCAGCGACARGCCGGCCGTGTGATTCAGGGCGATGTCGCGGCTGTCGGCGACGATGCGGTCGATCAGTCTCAGTTCGCGCGGCTTGAGCGTGATCGGGCCATAGCGGGTATCGAGCACCGTCAGGATCTTCTCCGGATGGTTCGCGATCGCCTTGTCCAGGATATTGTCGCGGTGAATGGCGATGACGCCGAGCCGCCAGCCGGTGCACCCGAAATATTTCGAGTAGGAGTAGACCCCGATTGTATTCTGCGGGAGCGCGCCGAGCAGGCCACGGAAACCCTTGACGAAGGTGCCGTAGACGTCGTCGGTGAGGATGATCAGGTCGGGACGCTTGGTCTGGACCAGTTTCACGATCTTGGCGATCGTCTCCTCGCTCAGGGCAACGGCATAGGGATTGCCCGGATTGACGACGAAGAAGGCCTTGACCTTGGGGTCTTCAAGCTTCTTGAGTTCCTCGTCGGTGAACTGCCAGCGGTTTTCCTGAGGCGCGGCCACCGAAACGATGTTGAGGCCGTAATCCTCRAGATGCGGCATTTCGAGATAGGGCGTGAAGATMGGGGTCGCCAGGGCAATCGTGTCGCCCGGGTTCAGGAGCCGGTTGGCCTTCAGCGACTTGAAGATGTAGCACATCGCYGCCGTTCCGCCYTCGACGGCATAGAGGTCGAACTGGCCGGATGGGTGCGGCTCCCCGCACATCGCCCACATCAGGTATTCATGCACGATGCGCTCGTTRTGCACGAGCATGCGGTCAGGCACCGGATAATTGTCGCCGATGATCGAGTCGACGAGCTCGTGCACGAAGGCGTCTGGTTTGAAGCTGAACTTATTGATGGCAAAGGCGACCATCTCTCGGAGGAAGGTGGCGCCGGGCGAGTCCTTGTGATCGGCGAGCCAGTCCTCCAGCCGCTCGGCAATACCCTCGGCCTTGGGCATGCCGCCAATGCCGGCGGCCTTGTGCATCACGCGCCTGCTTTCCGTGATCGCAAACTGCCCGAGCAGGAAGAAGCCCTCGCGCGGCGTCATCGCGACCCAGTTCGGATTGCCGCGGCCGGCGTTCAGAAGGGCGATCGAGGAGGTCTGCGCGGTCTGTTTAGCGAGACGGATCAGTTCGTCCTTGATCTCGAAGGGGCTGAGGGTCGCGAAACTGCGTAACTTCACCAGGTCCATGGCATTTCCCCATGTTCTTCATGTGCAGCGGGTTTGTTGGCGTGTGCGCCGGCGTCAGGCCAGCAGCATGATGATCACCATGCCCCAGATCGTCAGAAGGGTGTTTCCGACCGCGTAGGTCACGGTGTAGCCCAGGGCCGGGACCTGGCTGTGCGCGATATCGCAGACCATCCCGAGCGATGCCGTGGTGGTACGTGCGCCGGACACGGCCCCGAGCAGAATGGCGGGATCGAATTTGAACACATACTTCCCGGCATACATGGACAGGATCAACGGGAGCGTGGAGGCCAATGCGCCCCAGAGGAAGAGGCCAACGCCTTGCGTCTGCAGCCCCTTGACGAAGCCGGGGCCGGCGGAAATTCCGACGCAGGCGATGAAGACGTTCAGGCCGACCGAGTTCATGAACCAGACGGTCGAACTTGGAATGCGGCCGAAGAACGGGCGCACGGAACGGAGCCAGCCGAAGACCAGGCCGGAAATCAGCGCGCCACCCGCGGTCGAGAGCGTCAGCGGGACGCCCCCGACCTTGAAGACGATCGCACCGATCAGCGCGCCAAGGG
>NZ_JBFUIY010000101.1:0-3973 GCF_056401655.1 Allobosea sp. P4_E12
GCCGCAGCAGCAGGCCGGGCGCAGCAGGCCGGGCGCCGCAAGCCCGACCGCGCCGGCCAACAGAGCCTGACGGCGGTTGAGCAATCCCTTGTTCGAAGATGTCATGTCTCACTCCCTTGGTTGATCTTGCTTGGTTGATCTTGCCTGGTTGAACTTGCCTGGCCGGAATTGGCGCGGTGTCTGTTGCCGGCCTCGTCAGCGTGTTGCCGCGGCAAACTGGCGTTCCAGCCGCGCGCCGAAGAGCGAGAGCGGCCAGCACATGACGAAGTACAGAGCCCCCACGATCCCGAAGACGAGGAGAGGCTGGAAGATCTGGTTCGAGATGATGTTGCCAGCCCGGGCCAGCTCGGTGAAACCGACGATGGCAGCCAGCGACGTTCCCTTGATCAGCTGCACCAGGAAGCCGATCGTCGCCGGCAGCGAGATGCGGATAGCCTGCGGCAGGACCACATCCTTCATCCGCGAGACATAGTTCAGGCTCAGCGCCTTGGCGGCCTCGGTCTGGCCCTTCGGCACGGCTTCGATTGAGCCACGCCAGATTTCGCCGAGATAGGCGCTGGCATGCAGCGTGAAGCCGATCGAGACGGCGACCCAGGAGTCGAGTTTCAACCCGATCAGCGCCAGTCCGTAATAGACCACGAAAAGCTGCATCAGCAGCGGCGTGCCCTGGAAGATGGCGATATAGCCTGAGGTTGCACGCTCCAGCAGCGGAATACCGGAGGTCCGCGCCAGAGCGACGCCGAGCCCGAAGATACCGCCCCCGACGAAGCCGATCACCGAAAGGAAGACCGTCCATTTCAGTCCGGCGAGGAGGAAGAGGAATTCGTTTGTACCCATGACGATCTCCTCACTTGACCGGATAGCTGAAATACCGACCGGAGATGAGCGCGAAGAAGCGCATCATCAGCCAGGATATGACGAGGTAGAACAGCGTCACCGTCCCGTAGACCTCGAAGCTGCGGAAGCTGTCCGACTCGATCCGTTGTGCGACTGAGGTCAGCTCATAGGCAGAGATCGCGGAGGCGACGCTGGTCGTCAGCGTCAGCAGCACGAACTGGCTGGTCAGTGAGGGAAAGATCGCGCGCAGCGCCGGCCGCAGAACGATCAGCCGGAAGACCTGCGCCTTGTGCAGGCCAAGCGCGAGACCGGCTTCGACCTGCCCCTTGCTGATCGACTGAACGCCGCCACGGATGATCTCGATGGCATAGGCGCCGCCATTGATGCCCAGCGCGATAATGGCCGTCGGCGTCGGGTCGAGCCGCACGCCCAGGAGCGGCAATGCGAAATAGATGAAATAGATCTGCACCAGGAAGGGCGTGTTCCGGATCAGCTCGACGAAAGCCATCACCAGCCAGCGCACCTGTTTGATCCGCGAGTCGCGCAGCACAACACCGCCGATGCCGATGACGATGGCCAGCACCATGCCGCCGAGCGCCAGGAACAGCGTTCCCAGACAGGCGGTCAGAAGGCTCGGCAACCCATCCAGTACAGGCGTGAAATCAAGCTTGTAGTTCATGGCGCTTCCCTGAGCGGCCGACCTTCTGAGTGGGTCGATCCGGTTCCCGTCTTTGGCGGTAGCGCCTCTGGGTGGGCGCCTTGAGTATGAGCGATCGTTCGGCTTGCGCGATCGCCTGTCGATGTTAAATGTACGAAACGGTTCAATTGGTCAAGTCAATTGAACTGAACGGTTCATTTACAGCCGCACAGTCGGCGCCGGGGTCTGTCCATGCTTGGAAGCCGCAAGACGAATGAGATGCCGGCCTCGCCGGCGCGGCCGGCTGGCACGCGAAAATCCGCGAGCTGGACCCAGGACCCCGACGGCGTTCGCCGCAATATCCTGGCGGTCGCGCGTGACGAGTTCGTCGAGAATGGGCTGAGTGGTGCGAGGGTCGACGAGATCGCGGCGAAGACCTCCACCAGCAAGCGGATGATCTACTATTATTTCGGCGACAAGGAGGGACTCTACCGGGCCGTGCTCGAGGAGGCCTATGCCCGGATCCGCAATTTCGAGCGCAGCCTCGATCTGGCTGCCCTGCCCCCGCGCGAAGCGATCGTGTCGCTGACGGGTTTCACCTTCGACTATCACGCCGACAATCCGGATTTCGTCCGCCTCGTCATGGTCGAGAACATCCACCATGCCCGGCATCTCCAGAGCTCTCCCAAGATCGCGGATCTCAACCTCTCGGTCATCGACATGATCGGCGAGGTCTATGAGCGCGGACTGCGCGAGGGAGTGTTTCGGGAGGGTCTCGACCCGATCGACATCCATCTGACGATCAGCGCGCTGAGTTTCTACAATGTCTCCAACCGGGCCAGCATCCAGCAGGTCTTCGGGCACGACATGGGGGCGCCGGAAGCCCGCGAGCGCCGACGGCTCAGCGCGATCGAGACCGTGCTTCGCATGCTCTGCCGCTGACCGCATGGCGCGCAGGGATCAGCTGGGCCCGACCAGGCCGGCCATAGCCTGGATCGCCAGTTCGTAACCGGCTGCGCCGAAGCCGATCAGGATGCCGGTCGCCGTCCGGGAGATCAGCGAATTGTGGTAGATGCTCTCTCGGGCATGCACGTTGGAAATGTGCAGCTCGATCTTCGGACCGTCGAACATCTTGAGGGCATCGAGCAACGCGATTGAGGTGAAGGTGTAGCCGGCCGGATTGATGATGATCCCGCACGCCTCGATGCGGGCCTGATGCACGCTCTCCACCAGCTCGCCCTCGAAATTCGTCTGGCGGAAGTCGATCTCGAAACCCAGCGTCCCGGCTTTCTCGATACAGCGCTGTCGAACCTCATCGAGCGTGGTCGTTCCGTAGATCGCGGGTTCGCGCTGGCCGAGCAGATTGAGATTGGGGCCGTTGAGGACGTAGATGCGATTGCTCATGTCGATATCCTTGGCGCCTCGTCGCGCATGCGCGGCAAGGCGCGTGCAGGCCGGAGTCAACGCGGCTGGCCTGCAGGCAAAATCTGAAGGAGCGAGCGAGCAGCGCGCTCAGCTTGCGGAGAAGGAGATGCCTTCGAGGCTGTCGGGGAACTTGTGGACGGGAACCTTCATCCACTTGTCGTAGACTTTCTGGAGCTCGCCATTGGCCCTGATCTTGTCGATAAAGGCGTTGAGGGCGGCGTTGATCTCCTTCTCGCCCTGCCGGGTGCAAGCGCCGTTGTAGAGGTTCTGGAATTCGAGCTTGTTCTCGAATTCGCCCGGCCGGGCCTGCTCGATACGCTGGATGTAGAAGATGTTGCCGCCAAGCGCCTGGACCTGGCCCGAGACCAGCGCCTGGATGCTGGGGGCATCGCCGTCATAGCGCCGGATCGTCGTGCTGGCCGGCGCGTTCTTGGTGACCTGGGTATCCTGGGCTGCGCCCTTGGCCACGCCGATAGTGAACTTCGCCATGTCCTCATTCGTCTTGATCACCGCCGATTTCGGCCCGATCAGCACGATCGTGTTGGCGACATAGGGCTTGCTGAACTGCACCACCTTGGCCCGTTCGGGCAGCATCGCCATCGTCGCAAACAGCACATCGACGCGCCCCGTGGTCAGGGCCGGGATGCGGTTATTGACCTCGAGCGGCACGAACTCGACGGGGACGCCGAGCTCCTTGCCGAAGAGCGCCGCGATATCGGCATCCAGCCCATCCTGCTTGCCGGCGCTGGTGACGAAGCCCCAGGGCGGATTGTCGCCCTGGATGCCCACGACCAGCTTGCCCTTCGCCTTGATCTCCGCCGGCGTCACCGCCAGCGCAGGCCGCAGCAGCAGGCCGGGCGCCGCAAGCCCGACCGCGCCGGCCAACAGAGCCTGACGGCGGTTGAGCAATCCCTTGTTCGAAGATGTCATGTCTCACTCCCTTGGTTGATCTTGCTTGGTTGATCTTGCCTGGTTGAACTTGCCTGGCCGGAATTGGCGCGGTGTCTGTTGCCGGCCTCGTCAGCGTGTTGCCGCGGCAAACTGGCGTTCCAGCCGCGCGCCGAAGAGCGAGAG
>NZ_JBFUIY010000102.1:0-3873 GCF_056401655.1 Allobosea sp. P4_E12
GCGCGGCCTTGCCCGCAGCCTTTTCCTCGACGGACGCCTTGCCGAACTCCAGCCAGGTTTGCCCGATGCTCTGGCGTAAGAAGAAGCCGGTTTCTGCCGCGTCCGGGATGAAGCCTCGGACCTATGCGCTGACGCTGATTCTGGGGGCTGCGGCACTCTTTATCAGTGTCGTCGTCGCGAATGTCGTGATCGATCCGCAGGGCGTGTTCGGCACAAACGTCCTTCCGCGTACGCCCAACCTCAATTACCACTACCGCAATCTCGCGGCCTATGACGCTGCGCCGGACAGTTTCGACGGCGTGCTGTTCGGCTCCTCTCGCGCCCAGGCCACGCCGCCGGCGGAGCTGTCCCGCCGCCTGGACGGGGTGAATTTCGCCAGTTTCTCGGTCACGCGCGGCATGCTGCCGGACTTCCTGCCCGCGCTCGAATACGTCCTCGCCGACAAGGCGAAACGAGGGCAGCACTTGCGAGCCGTGTTTCTGCTCCTTGATATCGATACCTTCGGAGATCCCCCGGCGACCAACCGCTACATCGAGACCTTGCTGCCTCAGGCCCTGAGCGGCGAAAGCGGCGTGTATTTCTGGTGGCGCAATCTCACGGCGCTGCAGGTCAGGAGCTGGCAGCGTATCCTGCGCGAGGCCCGGGCCGCGCTCGAGGAGGAAGATCGCCAGACCCCTTCGGTCCTCAATAAGGTGAAACTGGCATTCGTCCGTTTGGCATCGTTGAGCAGTTTGGCCGGACGCGGCGCGCAGGCCGGAAGCGACTACAACAGGCCGTTCGCGCAGCGCGCGTATTTCGCAGACCAGCTGCAGATCCTGCAGCGCATCGCCACGCTGACCCGGCAGAACGGCACCAGGCTCATCGTGGCCGTCAGCCCGCTCCATCGGGCCGTCGAGAGCCGTTACTTGCCGAAGGATCTCGCGCAAGCGCTTGATCAGGTTGCGCGCGTCACGCCACTCTGGGACTTCACGGGTGCCGACTGGCTCTCGGACGATCCGAACTATTGGATGGGTGACCAGGCTCACTATTCCACGGAGGTCGGCCGCATGATGCTGGCCCGCATCTTCGGTGGCCCAATGCCGCCCGACTGGGAACGATTCGGCCGCTTGAGGGGGGCTGAGGGCGCGGTCGCTTCAGACCCGGGTTTGCGTCGATAGAGTCTATGTGTCGCCATCTTGATATCGCGCGTCGCTTGTGTCCGCAGGCGGCGGTCGCCACTCGTCCCCCCTGATGCGCAGCGCGGATCTACTGGACCGACGCCATCACCTCGACTGCTTTGACCTCGACGGGCTGGCCTCCCTCAATGACACAGTCAAGCCGCTGCCTTCTATAGGTCTCGAACCGGCGGTCGCGCCGTGTTCCTCATAGCCGGCCTCGACGTATTTACGTCCCGGTTTCGCAAGCTGCTCTCCGGAGAACCCGATGCCCTCAGCGCCGACGTTGCGGGCCTCGGGCCCTAGTTGCACGAATCCGCTTGTCGTCCCCTCCATTCGCGCAAGCCTATCCTGCTGCGTGAAGGAGTTGCCGACGGAAGCGCAGTTAAGATGGTCCGACGAGACGATGACCCGCTGTCACGGAGTTCTTATCTGGACGGCGATCGTGGTGATAATTACAGCAGGAACGCGGCTACCGCTCATCCAGTGAGCGCCCAAGAATGAGGTGAGGCGATACAAGCGCTGATGTCTTCATCTTCTGCTGCAGGAGCTCGCCGATGGTTGGGGTCGGTCGGCATATTTATTAGTGTGCTCCTGGCGTCGCTGGGGCTCATGATGGCCCTTTCAGTATGGCGTGATCCGTACTGGGTGTTCCGCGACAACCCGCCTTGGACGGACAATGGCGCCGGGGTCAGTCGCCTCTTCGATGTCGAAATGCGTAAAATCAAGCCTCTTCAGATTGCGAGGACCCGACCCTCGACGTTGCTAATTGGGTCGTCTGTTGTTTACCGCGGGATCGATCCTCGCCATCTCGCGACAGATACCCGAAGCACTTACAATGCGGGGATATCCTCGTTGATGGCTGACGAATTGCCGCAGCTAGCGGCGCTGGCAGCAGAGTTCAAGAGCACTCGCCGCGTCATCATCTCTCTCGACTATTTCATGTTCTCGGGGCTTCCCCCGCCACCTCCGCTGAGCCCAAAGATCGTGTCGATGGTGGGGCGATGGGAGTTGCTGGTGTCGACGGTTCTGAACTTAAAGGCCCCCTTCCAGCTATTCGGCAGCAACCGCCTTCGCACTGAGCCGGGCGTCTGGCACGCTAATGGGTTCAAGGAGACGCCCGATTTCGACGCAGATCTGACACGTCGTATAAGCGCTGCGCAAAACGTCGCTGCCATGGATTACCGTCCGCAGAGCCTTGCCTACCTCGACAAAGCGCTGGAGCGCCTGAGCGCACGCGAATTGCATGTGGTGCTTTCACCAATGAGTTCCACGCAACGTGATCTATTACGCGATGGTGGGCGAGATGCTGAACTGGCTGCCTGGCGCCGAGACGTGGCTATTGTAGCGGCAAACCATGGGCTGAAGCTTCACGATTTAATCGCTAATCACCCCTTCAATGATTTTGACCCAAACAAGGGCTCATCGCGCTATTGGCTAGATACAATGCACTTCAAACCAGAGGTAGGGCGCTGGGTTCTCACGCAAATCGGCCTAGTAAAGGCTGAGGAGAGCGAGCTTAGGAACCCTCGGCTACGGGACGGATCCTAATCCCTAACAGCTGCTGGGCCCCCGCCGCTTCGGGCGCGCGAGTCTTTAGGCTATGACTTGCGCAGGTTGAGTAAAGGGGTCAAGTGCGCGCAGAGAGGCACACGCCAGAACGATCGATATCTCGAGGATGCCCATTGTCGCCTCCGAGGTTCGCTCAGCTTCAACTGCGGTCACACTGCCGAAGCTCCGACCTAGCTTCGCCCAAAACAAAAGGGCCTGCCACGCCTTTCGGAGCGGCGGGCAAATTCGGGGTATCCGCGTTCAGGTTTAATGCGCTGTTGCGTTCGCAGTTTCAGGCGCATGTCGGGGAATCGCGTTCCACGCCGACGGATGTCCTTCAATGACAAGGCCAAGCCGCCGTTGACGTGTTTTACAGCGTCATAGAGCGGCTCCATCTACTCTTAAAGGCCCGCCTTTGTCAGGTAGGTTTAGGCAATGTGCGCCGAATAGGCGGCCAGCCGCTCGACCAATTGCGCCTCCCGTTCGAGCGATCGGGAGCCGGATTAGGGCGGCTAGGTGTCGAAGCTATGAAGGTTGTTCATCCGGGCCGGTGCTGAGAGGCTGGGGTTGCGAAGCTCCAACGCCTGCGCCGGAGGTGCCCGGATGAACGTCCATCAGAATGCCCGTTTGACGCCTTGCGGTCGAGCCCTGCTGGCAGAGCGGGTCGAAGGGGGCTGGTCCGTCAAGGCGGCACTGGCGGCGGGCGTCTCGGGCCGCACGGCGCATACTTGGCTTCGCCGGCATCGGCAGGGCGGCGAGCGCAGGTTTCACGACCGCAGCTCAGCCCCGCATCACGGTCCGCATGCAACGCCTGTGCAGCGTGTTGCCGAGATCGGGGCGCTGAGGCGTCAGATCGCCGTTGCACTCGGCATGCCGCGCTCAACCGTGGGAGCGATCCTGCGCCGTCTGGGATTGAACCGATTGTCGGCGCTGGAGCCGAAACCCGAGATCCTGCGCTACGAGCGCGCCGCGCCGGGCGAGCTGATCCACCTCGACATCAAGAGCCTGGGCCGGATCGACGGCGTCGGCCACCGCATCACCGGCAATCGCACCGGCCCAGGCCGCAATCGCGGCATCGGCTGGGACCATCTCCATGTCGCGATCGACGATGCCTCGCGGCTGGCCTTCGTCGAAGTTCTGCCAAGCCTCGGCCGGGACGACGCGACGG
>NZ_JBFUIY010000103.1:0-3087 GCF_056401655.1 Allobosea sp. P4_E12
TTTCGATCTCCAGGCAGCCTGCAGCGCTTCGTCGCCGTCTTCTCCGCCGTCCGCAATCTGTTCGTCCCGCCCCGGTCCCGTCGCTCCGCCCTCGCCATCCATCTGCATCGTCTGTGCGCCATGGCACAATGGAAAGCCGTCGCTGGCCTCGCAGCGTGAGCCCGTCACCCGGTTGAGTTCGCTTCAATGGTCCGCGGTTAACGTGACAACGCCGGTCAGGGCGCGCTTGCGCCGGTTGAAGCGCTGAAGCAGCAAGGGCGCGAAGTAGACGACCCAGCGGTGGATCGTGGAATGGTCGATGCTGATGCCGCGCTCGGCCATCATCTCCTTCAGGTCGCGCAGGCTCAGGCCGTAGGCCAGATACCAGCGAACACACAGCAGGATCACCGATCGGTCGAAATGACGGCCCTTGAACATCTGAAGTCCTCCTGCCAACGGCTGGAAGGTGATGCCCTAACCTCCGTAACTGAAGAGTTTGCAACAGAACCGGCCCGCTGACGCTAGCTAGGATGGCGCGGACGCTTGATGAGGTGAGGTCGCGGCGGTCGCCCATCTGCTGCACACCAGCCTCTCCGCGAGGGAAAGCCTTCGCCTCGTCGTTGCCGCCACGGGCGGACCGGAGATCAACGCAGCCAGGCGCGTCTTTCGGAGGGGCAAGGCATGATCCTGTCCATGCTTGACCAGGATCTCGGCGATGGGACTTCGTCGTGAGCGCCATTCAGTCCCATTGGGTCTCGTCGCAGGAGTGCTTAGGAACGAGCGTCCGCCCCGGCGAAGCGATATCCATCAAGCCTGAACGCCGGCCATACGCATCTGGCTTGGCGCCACACCTGTCCATTGCTTGAACGCATGCGAGAACGCGCTGACCTCTTGGAACCCCAATAGCCAGGCGACCTTGGAGACATGGTGGTCGCGATCGTTGAGATAGCGCACGGCTAGGTCGCGCCGCAGCTGCTGGAGGATTTCCGAGAAGCTCAGGCCCTCCTCGGCGAGCCTCCGCGCCAGTGTTCGTTCGCTTAATCCAAGCTGGCGGGCGATGACCTCGGCGCGAACCTTGCCATGAGGCAGCAGCGGCGCAATCGCATTCTCGACGCTCACCCGCAGAGGGCTGGCATTGGTTGTGCGGGACGACAACGCCGCCTCGCAATAATCCAGCAGGAGATCATTGAGGTAAGGGTCGGCATTAATGAGAGGGCGCTCGCGCGCGTCAGCGTGCAAAACGATGGCATCGGTCTCGGCGCCGAACTCCACCTTCGTTCCGGCAAACCGCGACATCGCAGAGGTATCGCCCGATCGGTGATGCGCGATCGAGACGTGTTGAGGGACGAGGTTTGCGCCTATCAGGATGCGGCAGATCCGGATTGCTCCAAAAATGCAGAACTCGGCCTGGTGCCGATCGGAATGCCGAGGAAGTCCGGCATAGTTCAGAGTGATGGTGAACTCACTTGCCTCGGCAACGCTGAAGACCAATGCTTCATTGGTGATCGAGCTATACCGGGCAATTCGTTGCAGTGCTGCGCCAAGCGTTTGCGACGACGCCATCACATAAAACAGCAACCCGAGAGCTCGGGGCTCGAACTCCTGCGCCAGGGTGAAGCCCAGGCAGTCATCTCCCAGCGCGGTCCCGGCCCGCTCCAGGAATGCGACCTGACGCCGGGCAGGCACTCTTTGATCGCCATCGGCGAGCATGTCCTCGGTCAGACCGACGTCGTTCAGGAGAGGCGCAACCGGTATGCCGGCGCAGGCAAGACGCGTTATGGCAAGGCGCGAGATACCCGCTAGCGTCGTTGGGAGGGAGGTCAGATCGTGTGGCAAAGCCGCCGAACTCCCATTTCCATGTTCGGGGCCAAACCCACTCAGGCTGGAGCGAGCAAAGAATTGGCCGAAAATAACAAGCCGCCGACGCTGGGGCCACGCATTTCGCGGAGGTCCGCCTTAAAGCGCGCGGCAGACATGCGGAGAGAGAAGCTTGAAGAGGTCGATATCGCGCGTTTGATAGTCACCCGCTTCCGCGGGGCGATCCGACATTGTTAGTGGATCGACTGGCGCGACGCCATCGCGGTTCGTGGAGTTGGGCCAAATTGCGCAGCCGACGCGCCCACGGACGATCCTCTACGTCCTGCTCGTTGCACCCTCTGATGCCGTGCGGCTAGCGCGGCTCTGGCGGCTGTTTTTGATTTTCGGATCCGGCGGATCCTGTGCAACATCCTCACGGACAAGGAGCGCGGTCAAGGATCGAGGAACACACTGACATGAGCGGTTTTCCTGACTGGCAACTGGTCTGGCACCAGTTCAGGGGCATGACATCGGGCGACGTTCCGATCTGGATGAGCGCGCCGGGTCACTGGATGGATGCGCCGTTTGTGATCACGCCTGTGACCTATCCTGACGGGAGTGTGTCTCGGCATTTTGCGGCTCGCGACAATGCCAACCACCGCGTCATTACCAATGTCGCCGAAACCCCCGAAGAGGCGAAGCACATTGTCGCGCAATACATTGCCGAAATCCGTGACGGGCATGTCTGGGACGGCGTCGATGTCAGCCCCGACGAGCTTCGTAAGAGAGTGGCGCGCAACGAGAGGGCCAAGGACTGACGATTCACCAGGGCGGAATTGAGGCCCAGCCGGCACCCATCCCACGCCCGGCCGCAGAAGGGCTGGCCTCGCGCATGTCTGGGGCAAGTCAGCACGCGACGTGGGGGCAGTAGGCCGCCCGTTGTTGGGGATGGCCCTAGCGCTCCAGCGAGCAATGCGCAGGGACGTAGGCCGTCTTCAGCCGGCGGGGCTTCAGGCCTTCTTGGAAACCGAGTGCTGCGGCAAATGCGTGGCCGCTATCCGACGAGGCCGTGTGCAAACGCGCTATTGGGATGCCTGAGGTGTGCGCCGCGTCGTCTGCGGGTGAAGTTGGACGAGAGTCGCGGCGACCCTTTCAGGTCCGCATCGCCAGAATGAGCGGCCCAGCGCCAAGGATGGCGATCACTCTCTTCAGATTGTAGGCCAGGACGTGGAGGCTCATCTCCGTACTGACGTTTTTGAGGGACTTGGTCTTGAAGTGGGTCGCTCCCATCCAGGCCTTTAAGGTTCCGAA
>NZ_JBFUIY010000104.1:0-3050 GCF_056401655.1 Allobosea sp. P4_E12
ATCCGGACGCCTTCCGCATCGCGATCACGGGCAAGGTCGACAAGCCGTTATCGCTCTCGCTTCAGGAACTGAAGACGGGGTTCGAGCCAGCCGAGATCATCGCCGTGAACCAGTGCTCCGGTAACAGCCGCGGCCTGTTCGATCCGCGCGTCGCCGGCGGCCAGCTCGCCAACGGTGCGATGGGCAATGCACGCTGGAGGGGCGTGCCGCTCAAGGCTGTGCTCGACAAGGCGGGTGTCCAGGCCGGGGCGGTGCAGGTGTCCTTCGACGGCCTCGACGGGCCGATGATCCCCGACACGCCGGATTTCATCAAGGCGCTCGACATCGACCATGCTCGCGACGGCGAGGTCATGCTGGCCTACGCCATGAACGGCGAGGATCTGCCCTGGCTCAATGGTTTCCCGGTGCGCCTGGTGGTGCCGGGCTATTTCGGAACCTATTGGGTCAAGCATCTCCGCGAGATCRCTGTGCTCGACAAGGCCTTCGATGGGTTCTGGATGACGTCGGCCTATCGCATCCCCGCCAATGCCTGTGCCTGCACCGAGCCCGGCAAGGCGCCGGCCGCGACCGTGCCGATCAACCGCTTCAGCGTCCGCTCCTTCATCACCAGCGTGCTGAATGGGGCAACGGTGAGGGCCAATGCAGATGTCATGCTGCGCGGCATCGCCTTTGACGGCGGCTATGGCGTCACCGATGTCGCGATTTCACCGGATGGTGGGAAAGCCTGGCTTGCGGCGGCGCTTGGCGAAAATCTCGGAAAATATTCTTTCCGCGAATGGAAGGCAGCGGTCCGGCTGCCCAAGGGTGAGCATGTGCTGATGGTCAGGGCGACCAACCGGATCGGCCAATCGCAGCCGATCGAGCCCTTGTGGAATCCGGCGGGCTATATGCGCAATGTCGTCGAGACGACGCGCGTGACGGCCGCGTGATGGAGGTGGTCATGACCTTGCGCTTCATTGGGGCGTCGGCTTTCGGGCTCTGCCTTGCCGGTGTGGCGTTGGCCGGGGTGGCGCTGGCAATGCCGAAAACCTATCAACTGCCGGCTGAAACGGCGGTGCTCAAGCCGGGCCCCGGTCCCGGCTTCGAGGCGGCGAAGAACAACTGCATGTCGTGCCACTCGGTCGACTACGTCAACTTCCAGCCGCCGAAGAAGGGGCAGGCCTTCTGGGACGCCGAGGTGCAGAAGATGATCAAGGTCTACCGCGCCCCGATCGACGAGGCCGATGCCAAGGCGATCGCCGAATACCTGGCCAAAACCTATTGAGGAACGAAGGGCCGCGCGTCTCGGTTGCGACGGGCCTGACCGGGATCCCGGCTTCACGATGCACGATCAAGCCGCGCAAAGACCCCGTCGCCGCCGCGTCCTCCAGAAACCCGGCACTCTGCCGGCAAAGCCGTCAATCCGGCAGTCGGACCGTGGCGTTGACGCGCTCCACGTCGCTGCGGGAGAGCGCGATATCTGACAATGCACGGTCATCCATGCGGTAGAGCGCGCGTGCGCTGGCTTTGGCGTTGAGCCAGGTTTCAAGACGGAGCAGCAGGCGCGACAGGCCGTGAATCGACGGTGCGGCAGGGAGTGGCAGAAGGTTTTCTATGGCTGGCCTGGTCGACATGACGGCCTCCCTTGTCTCAGGTTTCGCCAGCAAATCTGCTCCTTGCCTGGGGTCCAAGCAAATGCGAACTTCTTGGCTTCAGCCCAAGGTTTCCTTCGCTTCCCCATGACGCGCCGCCACCTTCCGCCCTTGACCTCTCTGCGCGCTTTCGAAGCCGCGGCCCGGCACCTCAACTTCGAGAAGGCCGGGGACGAACTCGCCGTCACCGCCAGTGCGGTCGGCCAGCAGGTGAGATCGCTTGAGGCCTGGCTGCGCCGCCCTCTCTTTACGCGCCTGCCGAGCAAGGGCGTCGCCCTGACGGCGGTCGGGGAACGCTATGCCGCGACCGTTTCGCTGCTGCTCGATCAGCTCAACGAGGCCACGGCGCGCGCCTTACGGCCTGATGCGCCCGGTATTCTGACTGTCAGCACATTGCCGACCTTCGCCCTCACTTGGCTGATCCCCCGCCTCGGTTCGCTGAAGGAGCGTCACCCCGATCTTGAGGTGCGCGTTTCGATCTCGACGGGTTTGACCAATTTCGACGGCGAGGATGTGGACGTGGCGATCCGCTCCGGCCGCGGCCTCTATCCCGGCCTGCGCTCGGACCTGCTGATGGAGGAGAATTTCTTTCCGGTTTGCAGCACCACCCTGCTCGGTGATCCCGACCGGCCCCTGCAGGAGCCCGCTGATTTGCGCCATCACACGCTGCTGCATGAGATCCCGGATGGAATACTCGATTATGTCACCTGGCCGCGCTGGCTGTCCGCGGTTGGGCTGCCTGACATCGATGCGACGCGAGGGCCGAGCTTCTCGCACATGTTCCTCGCCTTGCAGGCGGCCGCTTCGGGCCAGGGCATAGCCCTCGCTACCAATGTCCTGATCGGGGACTATCTTGATGCGGGTCGCCTCGTCCGGCCCTTCCCGCATCAGGTCAGAGGGCCACATCAATATTATCTGGTCTGCCCCGAGATCTCCGCCGAAAGGCCGGCCATTGCGGCCTTTCGGGCCTGGATATGCGGCGAAGCTGCCGCCCATCGCGCAGTGGCGACACCATGACCTGCGATCCCGGAAGGGCGTAGGCTGCGCCGCGATCCAGGGCGGCCGGAATGAGCGGATCGTCTCGCCGGAACCTGGCAAGCACCCTCTCGTCGAGGGGGACTTCGAATGCGCGCAACCTCGCGGCAATGTTGCTGCGTCAGGAGAGGCTGGGTCAAAGCGAGCCTGTCCTAGCCATGCGCATTCYCCTGGTGGAAGACGAGCCGGAAATGGCGGCGGCGCTCCGCGCAGCCCTGGCCCAGCACGACATGGTCGTCGACCATGTCACCACGCTGGCGGAAGGGGAGGAGGCGATCGCGACTGCGGCGCACAGCGCAATTCTGCTCGACCGGCAATTGCCGGACGGCGACGGCCTGACGCTGATCCCGAGGCTTCGTGCCCGCAAGCAGATCGCGCCGGTGA
>NZ_JBFUIY010000105.1:0-3016 GCF_056401655.1 Allobosea sp. P4_E12
GGCTTGCCGCCTTCCTCGGCATCGATTCCCCGCCGATCGACTATGAGCAGCTGCCGCTGCGCCGCTTCTCGCCGGCCAAGCTCGAGGATGTCTTCGGCGATCCGGCSAGCAACGACAACCTGACGCTCRGCCATGGCGGCGGCCTCTCCGGCAGTGCCGGCTCTGGCRGTGGCCATGACTTCGAGGGGATCGCCTCGGCCGGCGGCGGCTCGGGTGGCCACCACCCCGGCCCGGGCGGCCATTCCGGCCCGGGCGGCGAGAATCCTGGCGGACCCGGCGGTGAAAACCCCGGCGGGCCACGCAGCAACCGGGCGCCGCAACTCGCCGGCGTCGTCAACCTGCGCAGCATCGGGCGCTGCGAGACGCTGCTGATCACCATGGTCGGCCTGCTCGCGGGAGCGCGCGACCCCGATGGCGATGCGCTGTCGATCCGCAATCTCACCGTCTCCAGCGGCACGCTGACCGCGGTCGAGGGTGGCTGGGAGTTCACCCCGGCGCCCGGCTATTTTGGCCCGGTGACGCTGAGCTACGAGGTCAGCGACGAGACCGTCGCGGTCGCCCAGACCGCGCTCTTCAGGGTCGTCGAGTTCACCGAGATCAACGGCACGTCAGGCGATGACGGCCTGACCGGGACCGAATGCGCCGACCTGATCGACGGGCGCGACGGCAATGACGTGATCGACGGCCGCGGCGGCTCCGACATCCTGCATGGCGGCGCCGGCAACGACTTCATCCGCGGCGGCGCCGGCCATGACCTGATCTATGCCGGGCGCGGCAACGACATCGTCTATGGCGGCGACGGCAACGACACGATCTATGGCGATGACGGCGACGACCAGCTCTTCGGCGAGGATGGCGACGACATCATCTATGGCGAGGCCGGCAATGACATCATCATCGGCGGCAAGGGCAACGACCAGCTCTCCGGCGGTGACGGCAACGACCAGATCTCTGGCGGCGAGGGCAACGACCAGATCGCCGGGGATGCCGGCAACGACGTCGCCCATGGCGATGAGGGCGACGACACCGTGGATGGCGGCGCCGGGAATGATGAAGTTCATGGCGATGCCGGCGACGATCACGTCATGGGCGGCGCCGGCAATGACCAGGTCTATGGTGAGGACGGCGACGACATCCTCGACGGCGGCGCCGGCGACGACTGGATCGACGGCGGCGAAGGCGACAACACGATCTTCACCGGCGATGGCACCAACAGCGTCCGCACCGGCAACGGCAACAATGTTGTGACCGGTGGCGCTCATGTCGACATCGTCCAGTTCGGCGCCGGCCAGGACACGGCCCAGCTCGGCGCGGGCGACGATGCAGCGGCCGGCGGCGGCGGCGATGACCGGCTCTTCGGCGAGGATGGCGACGACACGCTCTCCGGCGACGACGGTGACGATGTGCTCGACGGCGGTTCCGGCGACGATCACCTCGCGGGCGGCAGCGGCGACGACCAGATCCATGGCGGGACCGGTGACGACATCGTCTTCGGCGGCGACGGGCGCGACCGGATCGAGGGCGACGCGGATGACGACATCGTCTTCGCCGGCGCCGGCGACGACCGGGTCGAGGGCAATGCCGGCAATGACCGGCTCTTCGGCGAGGCTGGTGACGACCGGATCGAGGGCGACGCGGGCGATGATGTCATCGATGGCGGGGCCGGCAACGACCGGCTCGAGGGCGATGACGGCGACGACGTGGTCATGGGCGGAGCTGGTAACGACCAGATCGCCGGAGATGCTGGCGACGATACGCTCGATGGCGGTACCGGTGAGGATCTCGTCAAGGCCGGCGCCGGCAACGACGTGATCATCGGCACGCTCGATGCCGCGGCCGATTGCTATGATGGCGGCAACGGCAGCGACACGCTGGATTACTCCCAGGCGACGCAATGCATCGACATCAACCTGGTCGAGGGCAAGGCGGTCAGCGTCGAGATCGGCGCGGACAGCTTCTCCAATATCGAGGCGGTGATCGGCGGCAGCGGCGACGACCACTTCACCATCGGTGCCGACGCAGTGACGCTGACCGGCGGTGCCGGCAACGACTGCTTCTCGTTCGACGTGCCCTATGACGAGGATGACCGCGACCTGATCCACCAGATCCTCGATCTCGAGGCTGGCGACCGCATCATCGTCAGCCAGTACCAGATCCGCACGGATGACGATCCCGCCAATGGTGCGCCCGGGGACGAGGCCGATCCGTTCGCCAGCGCCTATGGCGACCAGGCCGGCACTGCCAGCCAGCCCTTCCGCTTCCGCATCGAGAAGATCGGTGACAACGACTACACCTATGTCGACGTCTATCTCGAGCAGACCGACGAGAGGGACTACTCCATCGAGATCCAGGGCAGCCACAGGCTTTACTATTACTGACCTCGGTGCGGGGCAGCTCGGCCTCGCATCCCGGGTCCGCTGACGGGAGAGACGGATATGACCAGGCGCAATGTCGCATCGCAGGTGGGCGGGGACGCCAGGGAAGGGCGCGAGCCGAACTTCGGGCTCGGCCGGCATATGCTCGCCGGTACCGCGCTCGCCCTGCTCCTGGTCGTCGGCTGCGGCGGCTGGGCCGCCAGCGCCCATCTCAACGGCGCCGTGATCGCCCAGGGCTCGATCAAGGTCGATCAGAACCTCAAGGAGGTGCAGCACCGCGACGGCGGCGTCGTCCAGGCGATCGGGGTGCGACAGGGCGACCGGGTCGAGGCWGGCCAGACCCTGTTCTGGCTCGACGATGTCCAGACCAAGGCCGAGCTCTCGATCATCCGCTCGCAGCTCGGCGAAAATCTCGGCCGCAAGGCCCGCCTGATCGCCGAGCGCGACAACCTTGCCGCGATCACCTTCCCGGCCGAGTTCGCCCGATTCTCCGACGAGGCCAGCCAGATCATCCAGGGCGAGACCCGGTTGTTCGACGGCAACCGCACCAACCGCGAAAGCCGCAAGGAACAGCTCGAGATCAGCATCGTCCAGTCCGGTGAGGAGGTGAAGGGCCTCGAGGCGCGCCAGGTCGCCAAGGT
>NZ_JBFUIY010000106.1:0-3013 GCF_056401655.1 Allobosea sp. P4_E12
GAATCGACCGGCCGGGCTATGATGGTCCGCGCTATCACGAGCCCCGTGGCTACCGCTTTGCCGGGGAACGGCGTGGCTTCCGAGGCCACGCTGTTCTCGACGATGACGATTGCCGCACTGTCATAAAGCGTCGGGTCAATCGCTATGGCGAGCTTGTCGAGCGCCGGATGCGCATCTGCGACTGACGCCTGGCGCTGCCATGCAGCGGGTGTGTTGGTGCTTTCCAAAGCCCGCTGCTTGGTCATGAGGAGGAACCGATGCGAAAGTTAGTCTTCGTTGCAGCGGCCATGCTGAGTTTCTGCTCCGTGATGCCATCGATTTCACAAGCCGCCCCTTAGCAGGTCTGACGACCCTAGGGACGCCTGACCACGTTGAGCAAATCAAAAGGGGGGCCACGGATACAAGGGTCACAAGGGTTGGCACGGATCGCGGCATTGGGACCATGGACGTGGCTACGGCTTTACAAACTCACCTCATTGACACAGGCCGCATTCTTGATGTTCTTGTTTCGTTCTAATGAACGGAGCGCATTTCGATGCACATGTCCCCCGCTGTCCTCGGACCGCCTATCTTTCTGCCGGTCTACCTGAAGGCCGTGCGCGCGGGCTTTCCTTCGCCCGCCGACGACTACCTCGACACACCGATCGACCTATCGCGAGCGCTGATCAAGAACGCCCCTGCGACCTACATAATGACCGTCGCTGGCGACAGCGCGATCGACGTGGGGATCTTCGACGGCAGCCTGATCACGGTCGACCGCAGCCTGGTCCCGCGTGACGGTGACGCCGTCGTGGTGGACGTCAACGGCGAGCGCAGCGTCAAGGTGTTCAGGATCGCGGGAGGCCGCTCGAGTTTGGCATTCGGCAACCGGCGCTACCCCGACTACGATCCTGGTCCCGACGCAGAAATCGACATCTTCGGCGTGGTCACCAATGCGGTGCGGCGCTTCCGGCGATGACGCAGTCGTTCGCGCTGATCGACGGCAACAGCTTCTACTGCTCCTGCGAGCGCGTGTTCGACCCAAAGCTTCGACGCCGGCCGGTGATCGTGCTCTCGAATAACGACGGCTGCGCGGTCGCCAGAACGGCCGAGGCAAAGGCGCTCGGGATCAAGATGGGCGCGCCGATGTTCCAGATCCGCGACCTTTGCAGGCGCGAAGGCGTCGTCGTCTTCTCGTCCAATTATTCGCTCTACGGTGACATGAGCCGCCGGATGAACACCGTCTACGAGCGGTTCGCGCCGGATATCGAGATCTACTCGATCGACGAGAGCTTCCTCGACCTGACCCCGGTCGCGCCTGAGCATCGCGAGGAGCTGGGCCGCGACCTGCGGTCTACCGTTTCGAAATGGACCGGCGTCCCCACCTGTGTCGGCATCGGGCCAACGAAGACACTGGCAAAGCTCGCGAACAAGATCGCGAAAACCACGCCCCAACTCGGCGGCGTCTGCGACCTGACGAGCGAGGAAGCGCGCCGCGAATGGCTTCCGTTGATGGCGCTGGAGGACGTTTGGGGCATTGGCCGTGCCAGCCAGACTAAGCTGGGTGCGCTTGGCTCCAAGACGGCCGCCGATGTCGCCGCTCTCGATCCCAAGCTCGCTCGCCAGACGCTGACTGTCGTCGGCGAACGGATCATCCAGGAACTCCGGGGCCAGCCCTGCATCAATCTGGAGAGCGTCGCCCCCACTCGAAAGGGCTGCGCGGTTACGAGGTCGTTCTCCGGCCGGGTCGAAAGCCTCGAGGTGATGCAGGAAGCCATTGCTGCCCATGCCACCCGTCTCGGCGAGAAGCTCCGGCATCATGGGTTGGCGACCGATCACGTCACCGTATTCTTCCACACATCTCCGTTCGACAACGGCCCGTCCCGTTCGGTCTCGACCACGGTCGACTTCCCCGAGGCGAGCAACGACACCCTTGTCCTGGTCCGCGCAGCCAAGTGGGGAGCTCGGCAGACCTGGAAGCCGGGTTACCGATACGCCAAGGCGGGGTTGATGACGGTTGACCTAGTGGCATTGGAGATGTCGCCGCGAGCCCTGATCGGCGCGCTCGAACGCGAGAAGAGTGGCCGCCTGATGGAAGCTTTGGACGCGTGCAACAAGAAGCTCGGTCGTGGCGCTGTGTTTCCCGCGGCGGCCGGTATCGCTCGCCAGCAGAAGGCGTGGGTCACGAAATTCGATATGCGTTCGCCGCGTTACACGACGCGGCTCGAAGAGGTGCCGGTCGTAGGGAGAGCGTGATGCCAGGCTTCATCAGGTCGAATTGATATTGGACCCTGTTGCCGCGCCGGAACGCCTGCGCAGGATCGAGAGCTGGTGTGGGGACTGGCAAATCGGCTTCCGGGTTCTCGATCGCTTCCCAGGGTCCGACTCGGTCCGCATCGTATTTGAAGACCGAGGCTTGGCTCGCGCGTTCGTGGGCCATTTCGGCGGGGTGCTTATCGACGAAGGTGAACTTGAAAATGCCATGGCGGGCGACGCAGCGTCTGAGGATGCTTACGATCGCCTCGCCCGCGAATATCCGGATTGAGCGACCGGAGTGATCATCCGATGCCCGGGACGGAAGCTTCCTGACAGCGGCTTCTTGGGCTTGGTCCGCACGGGCTTCTCAACAATGGGGAAGGGGGCGGACGCGGTTTCCCTTTGCGCTCAGACACAGACCTGATGCCGCGGTCGGCATCGATGTTGCGCAGGACTGGACGGCTGGCAACGCGGCTGCGGTTCGGTACGTTGGGTCCTTCGGATTTTAGCAATTGTGCTCACGTGAAATGCACGGCCTCGCTGGCATGGAGCCCCAGAAGTTCCGGAGCCTGTGTTGATGAGCGAAGACACCTCTATCTTTGTCGACCGCAGTTCTTCTTTTGAATCAGAGGCTCCTGCATTCGAGGAAAACGCTCCAGAGCAACAGCCACGGCAGACCGGAAGTTCGCGCGAAACCGACCAGGGTCGTTCGGCCAACAAGAAGGGGGAGGGCTCTTCACAGGTCCATGCCACCGGTGACGACCGGCACATGCTGGAG
>NZ_JBFUIY010000107.1:0-2970 GCF_056401655.1 Allobosea sp. P4_E12
CGATCAAGCCCATCGCTTTGAGCTTTGAACCGCAAGAACGCGCTCTTTGCCGGATCTGACGGCGGCGCCGAGCACTGGGCCGTGATCGCCTCACTCGTGGAAACGGCCAAGCTCAACGGCGTCGATCCGCAATACTATCTCGCCGACGTCCTCGCCCGCATCGTCGCCGGCCATCCCCAGAGCCAGATCGACGACCTGCTGCCCTGGGCTTACGCAGAGACGCAGCTCAAGGCTGTGGCCTGAGAACAGCGCTCACGATTTTGACGATGGCGGCCTGGCGAGCTGGGTCAAGTGGAGCGCCAGCGGCGTTACGACACAAGGCCACGTCCCCCTGTGAGCCGTTTGAGCCACTGAAAGTGGTCATTCGCGCCGGACCGCCCTATTCCATCGCCTCGCGCTTGGTTGAGAAGGCGCGGCGTAGCCGGGCCTGCCAGTCAGACGAGCGTCGGCGTGTCGTTGACGCGGTCCGGCGGCGCGACTACCTGCGGCTAGGCAGGAGACTTCATGTCCAATTTTACCTTCGCGCCTCTCGCCATTCCCGGTCCTGTGCTGGTCCGGCCGCGACGTTTCGATGACCGCGGCTACATCATGGAAACCTATAGCCGCGAGCCTTTCGACAGGGATCGCGCCGAATTTCATTCAGGACAACCAATCGCCCTCGTCGCTGGCGCACGAGCGAGCCGTCCGGCCAATTCGGTGCTTGATTCCGCCCGGTTCGCCGCGACCTTTGGCTATCGCGCAAAGCCGTGGCAAGAACGCATGCGCGAGGTGGTGGGCTCGTTGACGGCGCAGAGGGTATCATGAAGGGCATCATTCTCGCGGGTGGCACCGGCACGCGGCTGCACCCGGTGACCTCGGTGGTCTCGAAGCAGTTGCTGCCCGTCTACGACAAGCCGATGATCTACTACCCGCTCTCGACGCTGATGCTTGGGGGTATCCGCGAGATCCTGATCATCACCACCCCCCATGATCAGGCGCTGTTTGCCCGCTTGCTGGGGGACGGGACCCAGTTTGGCCTGAAGCTCAGCTACGCCGTGCAGGCCGAGCCGCGCGGCCTTGCCGACGCATTCATCGTCGGGCGCGATTTCGTAGGGATCGATCGCGTCGCGTTGGTTCTTGGTGACAACATCTTCTACGGCCACGGCCTGCCTGAGTTAATGGCGGAGGCGATCGCGCGGCCGACGGGGGCGACCGTCTTCGGTTATGCCGTCTCCGATCCGCAGCGTTATGGCGTGGTCGAGATCGACGCGGCGGGCACGGGCATCTCGATCGAGGAGAAGCCGGCCGAACCGAAATCCAATCTCGCGGTGACCGGCCTTTATTTCTACGACAACGATGTGCTCGACATCGCGGCGGGCATCGCGCCGTCGGCGCGCGGCGAGATCGAGATCACCGATATCAACCGCGTCTACATGGCGCGTGGTAAGCTTCACGTTCAGATCATGGGCCGGGGCTTCGCCTGGCTCGATACCGGCACGCATGAGAGCCTGATGGAAGCCGGGCAGTTCATCGAGATCCTGGAGCGGCGCCAAGGCATGAAGATCTCCTGCCCGGAGGAAATCGCCTTCCGTAAGGGGTTCATCACTCGCGATCAGCTGGCCGAACTGGCGAAGCTGACGGGCAAATCGAGCTACGGGCAGTATCTTGCGAAACTGCTCTGATTGCGGGCCTTCCGGCTCATGAAGGTGCGGAGATCGGTATGACCTGGTCGGCGCGGCAAGGCACGAAACTCGAGGATGAGCGGATCCGCCCCGGTGACGCGCGCACACGACAGCTACTCCACGACTCGCAGTAGCCCCGCCGGTTCTGGGGAAACTCGGCGGGGCTACTAGGCCGTGTCGACGATGTGATGCGCCGTCACGCGGTTAGGGAACGCGAGGCGAGATGAGCAGTTCCCTCCGCCTAACCAGATTAGATTCGCCAAGAGCCACTCGGCCCGGCTCCTCAGTAGCAGATGGTCGAGAAGCCGAGGGTGTTGCAGAAAGTCATGCCCCGGGGCGGGCTCGGCTGCACGACGACAGGCCGGGCCGGGATGTTCCGTCGCTGGATCTCGTTGCTCATTTCGATACCCCTGGCCTGCATCTGGGCATAGCCATCGAGCTGCGACCATGAGTTGCAATATCGACCAAAGGCGAGCCGCCGGGTTTTCCACTGACGTTGCGTTAATGATACAGCGCGTCCGTTGGCTGATCGACTTTGCGCAAACCGGCCTGGGGTGACCGTTAAGCCGCCCCACTCCGGCATTCATGCCGACCACTATAGAGGCGCTGGCGCCCTAACAGACCCGCGTCCGTGATTTCAGGAAACACCATGCAGACTGAAGACGTGACGCTAACAGGTTGCGCTTTCGTCCGCGTGTACAGAACATTCCTAGCGGCAACTAACGCCCGCGACCTCGCGGCTGCATATGATCCGCAGAATTGGTGACATATTTCACACACGAGGCCGGCCAACCGGCGGCAAGCTCCCGCAACAACTTGCCGGCGTCCATCGCGGCTGCAAGTCTGTCGCCTCGCACTGCTACTATGGCGCGCCCGATGCTCTTCAATTCTACCGAGTTCATTATCGTCTTTCTTCCGCTTGCGGTGCTCCTGCCCTTCGCTCTTGCGCGCTTGAGCGCGGCGGCTGCGATCCTCGACACGATGCTGCCGTCGCTCGTCTTCTATGCTTGGTGGAACCCGCCTTCGTGCTCTTGCCTGTCGCGTCGATCGTCGCGAATTTCTGTTTCGCGCGGCCTTGCCCGCAGCCTTTTCCTCGACGGACGCCTTGCCGAACTCCAGCCAGGTTTGCCCGATGCTCTGGCGTAAGAAGAAGCCGGTTTCTGCCGCGTCCGGGATGAAGCCTCGGACCTATGCGCTGACGCTGATTCTGGGGGCTGCGGCACTCTTTATCAGTGTCGTCGTCGCGAATGTCGTGATCGATCCGCAGGGCGTGTTCGGCACAAACGTCCTTCCGCGTACGCCCAACCTC
>NZ_JBFUIY010000108.1:0-2913 GCF_056401655.1 Allobosea sp. P4_E12
CATGGATCGTATTGCCCACAATGCCTACCGCATCGAACTCGCCGGCGAGAGCATGCGAAAACGCCAGTCGCAGAGCCCTCCAGCCACGATCGCTTGACCGTCAAATCCATCCACGACAATCATCACGAACGACCCAGGCAAATCACCTCGCACCTGCCGGCTTCAAATCGGAATGGGGTGCCGGAATGAAATCGGAACAGGGTGCCGAATTCATATCGGAATTGCCCGCCGAATTCGTCGGAATCCGCAGAGCAGGTCTATGCGGGAAGCGCCTACGCAGTCTTTTCGCTCCCCCATTCGAAGCTGGTGCCGTCGACCCAGATGCAGTGGAGGAGCACGGCCATCTTGCGTGCGACGGCCACCTTGGCCTTCTTCATCCCGATCCGCTTGGAGAGACGGATGCCCCATGATTTCAGCGTCGACCATTTCTTGGTTCGATGCATCAGGACGCTGGCTGCCTCGTAGAGATAGGTTCGCAGCAAGCGATCTCCCCAATGCGAGACACGGCCGCTGATATCCGTTTCCCCGGATTGCTTTCGCCGCGGCGTCAGGCCCAGGTAGGCACCGACGTCGCTGGCCGAGGAAAAGCGTGAGGGATCGTCGATCGTGTGGCGGTAGGTCAATGCCGTCACCACGCCGACGCCGGGAACCGTCATCAGCCGGCGTGTGGTGCAGTCGTCCTGAGCGAGACGCCGGACCTGCCGATCGAGTTTCTCCTGTTCCTCGCAGGTCCGCTCATGGACACTGAGGAGCGCCCCGATCACGGATCGGAGCGGATGCCCCTCGACAACCAGCTCCAGGACCTTACGCCGGAACTGCGTTCCAATCGATCGGCTGAACTGTAGCCCATACTCCTTCAGCATCGAACGGATCTGGTTTTCCAGATCGCGACGGATGGCGACAAGCCTCGAGCGCGCGACGAGCAGGGATCGGGTTGCCTGGCTCTCCGGACTCTTCACTTTGACTTCTCGGTACCAGCCGACCCGAACCAACTCCGCCAAGCCTTGGGCATCGTTCTCGTCGCTCTTGTTCATTCGAACCGACAGCACTGCTTTCGCGTGACGGGCGTCGATGCAGACGACGGGCAGACCGATCCGGTTGAGCTCATGCCACAGCCAGCTCGACATCGCGCCGGTCTCAAAGCCGATCCGCTCGGCGGTCGGCGCGCGCTTGCTTAACAGTTCCGCCAAAGCGCCGGGATCGGACCTCGCCCTGCCTTGAAAGACGACCTTGCCAGATTCATCGACGACGCAAACGCTGGTCTCTTTCTGCGATACATCCAGCCCGACATACTGTTTCATGACGACCATCCCGTGCTCAGGCCGGCGCCGCTGCCTGCCGTCCATCACTCTGATGTCATGGCATCGACGGCAGCAATTACGTCATCGTGTGCAACTTTTGGACGCCGATTGGAGTGCGCCCCTGCGGGTAGACAGGATCAGGCTGCGGATTTGACCGTGAGCCGGGCGTGTTGATCCTCGAACTGCTGCGGGCTGACATAGCCGAGCGCGGAGTGCAGTCGGCTTGCGTTGTAGACCTGATCGATGAAGCGCGGAAGGTCGGCTGCGACGTCCTCGAAGGTCTCGTAGGCCATCGGATAGACGGCCTCGACCTTGAGCGTCTTCATGAAGCTCTCGGCCTTGGCGTTATCGTAGGGATTGCCGCGACGCCCCATCGATCCGACGAGGCCTTGCTCGGCGAGGGCCTGCCGGTAGCGTCCAGCCGCGTATTGCGACCCGCGGTCCGTGTGATGCACGCAGCCGGGTGGCGGCTTTCGCTTTTCAATAGCTGAGCGCAGCGCGGCCAGCGTCAGTCTGACGTCGATCGAGCGGCCGATGGCGTAACCGACGACCTTGCGCGACCAGGCATCAAGGATCACGGCAACGTAGACGAAGCCCGCGATGATCGCGACGTAGGTGATGTCGGCCACCCAGAGCTGGTTCGGCCCATCCGGCACGATATCCTTCGCCAGGTTCGGGAAGATGGGCAGTTCGTGATCGCCATCGGTGGTGGCGATATAGCGCCGGCGCCGACGCGGCTGAAGATCGTGCTCGCGCATCAGGCGCCTAATCTTCTTGTGATTGGCGACGAAACCGCGATGGCGCAGCGCCGCTCGCATCCGTCGATAACCATAGGCTTCGAAGCTCTCGGAAATCGCGGCCATAGTCTCGACGAGTGCGGTGTCGTCGATGCTCACGGCCGGCTTGTCGTAGTAGGTCGAGCGCGCGATCCCCATCAGCCGGCATCCTTCTGCGACGGAGATGCCGCGGGGCCGGTGATGACGGATGTAGTCGCGCTTTTCGGCCGCGGACCGTGCTTCAGAGCCCCCTTTAGGAACTCGATCTCCAGAGCCTGTCTGCCGACGAGCCGTTCAAGCGCGGCGATGCGCGCTTCGTAGGCTTCGATCGTATCGGCGGCGACTGCCTCGTCGTCGAAGGCGCCAGCCTCGAACTTCTGGATCCAGATCCGGACGAGGTTGCGTGACAGGTCGTGCCGGCGGGCGAGGCTATGGAGCGTCTCGCCTGCCAGGTAATCCTGTGACACCTGGCGTTTGAACTCGATGCTGTGGGTGCGGTGTCGGGCCATGGGCTTCCATCCTTCGAAAGCCCGGCTCCCCGGTCAATTGCTCGCCGTCACGCTGTCCGCCTCAGGGGGCGCACTCCAGATTGGGGGGCAACATTGCGCGCCGTTTGACAGACTGGGCTTGGCCATGAGGTTCGGCTGATGCCCGCCTCCTATGTGAAGCCTTATGTCAAGCGACAGAAGAACGATGCGATGGACGCCGAGGCGATCTGCGAGGCGGTGACGCGTCCAACGATGCGCTTCGTTCCGGTGAAGAGCGAAGAGCAGCAAAGCCTGCTGATGCTGCACAGAGTCCGCGAGCTTCTGATCCGGCAACGGACGATGCTGGTT
>NZ_JBFUIY010000109.1:0-2905 GCF_056401655.1 Allobosea sp. P4_E12
GCAACGACAACCTGACGCTCGGCCATGGCGGCGGCCTCTCCGGCAGTGCCGGCTCTGGCAGTGGCCATGACTTCGAGGGGATCGCCTCGGCCGGCGGCGGCTCGGGTGGCCACCACCCCGGCCCGGGCGGCCATTCCGGCCCGGGCGGCGAGAACCCTGGCGGATCCGGCGGTGAAAACCCCGGCGGGCCACGCAGCAACCGAGCGCCGCAACTCGCCGGCGTCGTCAACCTGCGCAGCATCGGGCGGTGCGAGACGCTGCTGATCACCGCGATCGGCTTGCTCGCAGGGGCGCTGGATCCTGATGGCGATACGCTCGTGGTTAGGCATCTCACCGCCTCCAGCGGCACGCTGACCGCGGTCGAGGGTGGCTGGGAGTTCACCCCGGCGCCCGGCTATTTTGGCCCGGTGACGCTGAGCTAYGAGGTCAGCGACGAGACCGTCGCGGTCGCCCAGACCGCGCTCTTCAGSGTCGTCGAGTTCACCGAGATCAACGGCACGGCCGGCGATGACAGCCTGACCGGGACSGAATGCGCCGACCTGATCGACGGGCGCGACGGCAATGACGTGATCGATGGCCGCGGSGGCTCSGACATCCTGCATGGCGGCGCCGGCAACGACTTCATCCGCGGCGGCGCCGGCCATGACCTGATCTATGCCGGCCGCGGCAACGACATCGTCTATGGCGGCGAGGGCAACGACACGATCTATGGCGRYGACGGCGACGACCAGCTCTTCGGCGAGGATGGCGACGACATCATCTTCGGCGGCAACGGCAACGACATCATCATCGGCGGTAAGGGCAATGATCGGCTCTATGGCGGCGATGGTGACGATTTCATCGACGGCGGTGAGGGGGACGACTGGATCGATGCCGGTGAGGGCAACAACGTTGTCTTGACCGGCGACGGCAACAACACCGTCCGCACCGGCAATGGCAACAATGTCGTCATCGGTGGCGCCCACGTCGACATCGTCGAGTTCGGCTGCGGCCAGGACACGGCCCGTCTCGGTGGGGGGGACGACGTCGCGGCGGGCGGCGGCGGCAACGACCGGCTCTTCGGCGAATCCGGCAACGATACGCTCTCCGGCGATGACGGCGACGATGTACTCGATGGCGGGGAGGGCGACGATCACCTCGCCGGCGGCTGCGGCAAGGACAGGCTCTTTGGTGGCAGCGGCAATGACTTGCTCGACGCCGGTGACGGCGATGACGAGGTGGAGGGCGGCGACGGCGACGACATCGTCTTCGGCGGAGACGGAGACGACAGGGTTGAGGGCGATGCCGGCCATGACCGGCTCTTCGGCGGAGCGGGCGACGACCGGATCGAGGGCAATGATGGCAATGACGTCATTGATGGCGGCACCGGCAATGACTGCCTGTTCGGTGGGACCGGCAATGACGTGATCCAGGGCGGTGCCGGCAACGACCGGATCGAGGGAGGTAGCGGTGCCGATACGCTCGATGGCGGTGGGGGCAGGGACCGGGTTGAGGCCGGGTCTGGCGACGACGTGATCATCGGTACGCTCGATGCTGCGGCCGATTGCTATGATGGCGGCAGCGGTTGCGACACGCTGGATTACTCCCGGGCAACGCAGAGCATCGACATCAACCTGGTCGAGGGCAAGGCGGTCAGCGTCGAGATCGGCGAGGACGGGTTCTCCAGCATCGAGGCGGTGATCGGCGGCAGCGGCAATGACCACTTCACCATCGGCACTGATGTGGTGACGCTGACCGGCGGGGCGGGCGACGACACCTTCTCCTTCGACGTGCCCTATGATGAGGACGATCGCGACCTGATCCACCAGATCCTCGACCTCGAGGCCGGCGACCGCATCCGCATCAAGCAGTACCAGATCCGCAAGCACGATGATGATGACGATGATGACGACGGCGGAAGCGGTTCCGACGACGATGCCTTCGATCGCACCTATGGCGACGAGGGCGACGATTCCGGTCGGCCATTCCGCTTCCGCATCGAGAAGATCGGTGACGACGACCGCACCTATGTCGATGTCTATCTCGAGCAGAATGACGAGAAGGACTACTCGATCGAGATCCAGGGCAGTCACAGGCTTTATTACTACTGATCCCGGCGAGGGGGCGGGGCCGCAGCGCCTCGCATTCCGGGCCGTCTGACGGGAGAGATGAGCATGATCAAGAGCAGTGTCGCATCGCAGTCCGGTGGGGACGCCAGGGAAGGGCGCGAGCCGAATTTCGGGCTCGGCCGGCATATGCTCGCCGGTACGGCGCTCGCCCTGCTCTTGGTCGTCGGCTGCGGCGGCTGGGCCGCCAGCGCCCATCTCAACGGCGCCGTGATCGCCCAGGGCTCGGTCAAGGTCGACCAGAACCTCAAGGAGGTGCAGCACCGCGACGGCGGCATCGTCCAGGCGATCGGGGTGCGCCAGGGCGACCGGGTCGAGGCTGGCCAGACCCTGTTCTGGCTCGACGATGTCCAGACCAAGGCCGAGCTCTCGATCATCCGCTCGCAGCTCGGCGAAAATCTCGGCCGCAAGGCCCGCCTGATCGCCGAGCGTGACAACCTCGCCGCGATCACCTTCCCGGCCGAGCTCGCCAAGGTCTTCGACGAGGCGGATCAGATCATCCAGGGCGAGACCCGGTTGTTCGACGGCAACCGCACCAACCGCGAAAGCCGCAAGGAACAGCTCGAGATCAGCGTCGTCCAGTCCGGCGAGGAGATCAAAGGCCTCGAGGCGCGCAAGGTCGCCAAGGTCGAGGAGCTGCGCCTGGTCGAACTCGAGCGGAACAAATATCTCGGCCTGTTCGAGAAGGGCTTCATCGACGGCACGAAGGTCTACAACATCAACCGCGAATGGGCCCGCCTGCTCGGCGAGCGCGGCGAGATCGAAGCCTCGATCGCCCGCGCCCGGCTGCGCGTCAGCGA
>NZ_JBFUIY010000110.1:0-2876 GCF_056401655.1 Allobosea sp. P4_E12
CTCCTTGAAGATCCTGTTGGCGTGGTCTGCGAAGGGTTTCGTCAGGAACGAGAGCGCGGTGCGTTCCTCGGTGGTGATGAAGACCTCGACCGGCATTCCGGGCTGGAGCTTGCGGTCGCCGAGGGCGGCGACGAGATCGCCGTCGATCTGGATCTCGCCGGTGTAGAAATTGGCGCCGGTGGTGGGGTCGCGGGTGGTCGCCGGGGAGAGATGGCTGACAGTGCCCGGCAGCTCCGGGGTCGAATTCTTGGCGAAGGCGGAGAAGCGCAGGCGGGCGGGCTGGCCCGGCCTGACCTGGTCGATATCCGTCGGCGCGATCCTGACCTCGACGGTGAGCTTGGCCTCGCCCGGTACGATGGTGGCGAGACGGGCGGCCGGGGTGATGACGCCGCCGACGGTGAAGACGGTCAACTCGTTGACGATGCCGGCGATCGGGGCGCGGATCTCGGAGCGTGAGAGCCGGTCCTCACTGGCGAGACGCCGGTCGCTGAGCTCGGAGACCTTGGCCTCGACCTGGCGCAGCTCGCGCTGGGCCTCGGTGCGGGCGGTCTCGTCGACGGCGATGATCTGGAGGCGGGCSTCGCTGACGCGCAGCCGGGCGCGGGCGATCGAGGCYTCGATCTCGCCGCGCTCGCCGAGCAGGCGRGCCCATTCGCGGTTGATGTTGTAGACCTTCGTGCCGTCGATGAAGCCCTTCTGRAACAGRCCGAGATATTTGTTGCGCTCGAGCTCGACCAGGCGCAGCTCCTCGACCTTGGCGACCTGGCGSGCCTCGAGGCCCTTCACCTCCTCRCCGGACTGGACGATGCTGATCTCGAGCTGTTCCTTGCGGCTTTCGCGGTTGGTGCGGTTGCCGTCGAACAACCGGGTCTCGCCCTGGATGATCTGGCTGGCCTCGTCGGAGAATCGGGCGAACTCGGCCGGGAAGGTGATCGCGGCAAGGTTGTCGCGCTCGGCGATCAGGCGGGCCTTGCGACCGAGATTTTCGCCGAGCTGCGAGCGGATGATCGAGAGCTCGGCCTTGGTCTGGACATCGTCGAGCCAGAACAGGGTCTGGCCTGCCTCGACCCGGTCGCCCTGGCGCACCCCGATCGCCTGGACGACGCCGCCGTCGCGGTGCTGCACCTCCTTGAGGTTCTGATCGACCTTGATCGAGCCCTGCGCGATCACGGCGCCGTTGAGATGGGCGCTGGCGGCCCAGCCGCCGCAGCCGACGACCAGGAGCAGGGCGAGCGCGGTACCGGCGAGCATATGCCGGCCGAGCCCGAAGTTCGGCTCGCGCCCTTCCCTGGCGTCCCCGCCCGCCTGCGATGCGACATTGCGCCTGGTCATATCCGTCTCTCCCGTCAGCGGACCCGGGATGCGAGGCCGAACTGCCCCGCGCCGAGGTCAGTAATAGTAAAGCCTGTGACTGCCCTGGATCTCGATCGAGTAGTCCTTCTCGTCATGCTGCTCGAGAAAGACRTCGACATAGGTGCGGTCGTCGTCCCCGATCTTCTCGATGCGGAAGTGGAAGGGCCGGCCGGCAGCGTCGGCCTCGTCGCCATAGGCCGTGGCGAACGGATCTGCTCCGTCCGCAGCGGCATTGGCGGCGGGGTCGTCATCCGTGCCGATCTGGTACTGCTTGACGACGATGCGGTCGCCGGCCTCGAGATCGAGGATCCGGTGGATCAGGTCGCGATCGTCCGCGTCATAGGGCACGTCGAAGGAGAAGGTGTCGTCGCCCGCCCCGCCGGTCAGCGTCACCGCATCAGCGCCGATGGTGAAGTGGTCGTTGCCGCTGCCGCCGATCACCGCCTCGATGCTGGAGAAGCTGTCCTCGCCGATCTCGACGCCGACCGCCTTGCCCTCGACCAGGTTGATGTCGATGCATTGCGTCGCCTGGGAGTAATCCAGTGTGTCGCAGCCGCTGCCGCCATCATAGCAATCGGCCGTGGCATCGAGTGTGCCGATGATCACGTCGTTGCCGGACCCGGCTTCGACCCGGTCCCTGCCCCCACCGCCATCGAGCGTATCCGCGCCGCTGCCGCCTTCGAGCCGGTCGTTGCCCGCCCCGCCATCGACGATATCGTCTCCCGCGTCACCCTCGATCCGGTCGTCGCCAGCCTCGCCGAAGAGCCGGTCATTGCCGGCATTGCCCTCGACCCTATCGTCGCCGGCGCCGGCGAAGACGACGTCGTCATCCGCGTCGCCCTCGATCCGGTCGCACCCATCGCCGCCGAAGACGATGTCGTTACCGGTCCCGCCATGGATCTGGTCGTCACCGGCGCCGCCCGCGAGATGATCATCGCCGGAACCGCCATCGAGCACATCGTCGCCGGCATCACCGGAGAGCGTGTCGTTGCCAGCCTCACCGAAGAGCCGGTCGTTGCCGCCGCCACCGGCCGCTGCATCGTCGCCGGCGCCGAGCTGGGCCGTGTCCTGGCCGGCGCCGAACTGGACGAGGTCGACATGAGCGCCACCGGTGACGACATTGTTGCCGTTGCCGGTTCGGACCGTGTCGTTGCCGTCGCCGGTGAAGATCGTGTTGTCGCCTTCGCCGCCGTCGATCCAGTCGTCGCCGTCGCCACCGTCGAGGATGTCGTCGCCGTCCTCGCCATAGACCTGGTCATTGCCGGCCCCGCCCATGACGTGATCGTCGCCGGCATCGCCATGAAGCTCGTCGTTGCCGGCGCCGCCATCCACGGTGTCGTCGTCCTCGTCGCCATGGATGACGTCGTTGCCGGCATCCCCGGCGATCTGGTCGTCGCCGGTGCCGCCCTGGATCACGTCATTGCCGTCACCGCCGGAGAGCTGGTCGTTGCCGGCGCCGCCGACAATGATGTCATCGCCAGCCTCGCCGAAGATGATGTCGTCGCCATCCTCGCCGAAGAGCT
>NZ_JBFUIY010000111.1:0-2768 GCF_056401655.1 Allobosea sp. P4_E12
GAACAGCAACCCGCTGACCGGCAACACGACGAGCAATGCCGGCTGGACCATCGGCGGCGGCGTCGAATACGCCTTCACCAATAACTGGACCGTCAAGCTCGAAGGTCTCTACGTCGATACCGGCGAGGGCCGACAGACCCGGGTCTTCCAAAACCCCGCGGGCGGCGTGCTCCCGGCCGGAATCTACACCGCCACCACCAGTGGCGGCGGCGGCGGCGGGATCGTTCGCGTCGGCGTGAACTACAAGTTCTGACGCGCGGCGAATGGAACTCCTGCGGTCCTGCTGGAAATAGGCGGGACCGCTGGAGGTCGTTGCAGCGGCATCGTGTAGGACGGTTGCCCGCTGTTTTACCAAACGTTGTTACGGAGCAAGTTCTATCAAACAAAGTAGCAACGATTTTCGAGGGTCAACACATGACGAAGTCGGCTATTGTTATTGTATCGATCGCTTTGCTTGCGGCAGGCGGCTGCGTTGGAGTCGGCAAGGGCAAAGGCAAGGCGCCCCCGCCGGTTGCGACGCCAATCGTCACGAAGGGCTGAATGATTTGCGCGACGGCTCATTGCCGTCGCGCAAACACACCAGTATCGGCACGTTCGAGTCATCCCTGATTATCAGCGTGGGCGATCATTAATCGGCCAGCCCGAGACGACAACGCCCCTCGCTGACGGAGTCGTGACAATGGACACGCCCCGGTAACCTCAACGCATCTTGCGCCACGCAAGGGCGGGTCCATGATGACTTCTGGACTTGGCTTGCTCCGTCGCTGGGAGGCAGGTCGGCAGCGACTTGCCATGCTAGTTCAACGTTGCGTGGGGAGCGTTGTATGCTTATGAGGAGTAACCGCAGAGCTATCTGGCTACGCATCGGGGTCGTGCTTGCTCTCGCCGCACTTGCCATCCTCCCAATGCTGCTCAAATAACCGCGCGACTAGCAGGCCGCTGGCTCCGGTCGGACGGCGAAGCCGCGCCGCCACTTGTCAACTCTGGGGTCAAGAGTGGATGCTCTCTGAGAGAATAAGGCTGAGGCTGAGGTAAACGAAGGCTGGGTTGGCCCGAAAGCGGGCGCAGTCAGCGTCGGGAATGGGACCGAGCCCGGTAGCCAGAGACTGATCTTCAAATGTCTCAGACGGGTCGAGAGCGGTGATCAGGTGCTCGCTCGAAACCTGACATTGGCGAGCTTGCCGCAAAGCGGACTTCGCCATGGTCTGAGAAGGGTGGTGAGCGGAAGGTCGCGGGCGTCACGGCGCAGGGTTGGACCGCGCCATTGCAGACATTCGCCTGGAGCCCAGAAGCGGACATCCCACTGGACGCGCCACGCGTCGCGTGGCGTTGTTTTGCACCGGGGCGCTACCGATACACCGGTCCCAATCTATCGGAGCCCCGGATGGCGAGCGCGGCCAGCACTCGCGGCATAGGCGCGCGGTATTTCTATTTTTTCTTTACTCACACATGAATGGCGCTCTCTTATAGGGCGCCTACACTAGCTTTGCGTTACACGGGCGGTAGACGCCCGTCCTCTCGCAACGACCGCCGGTAGGGTTGCGATATGCACGTTGAAATTGAGCGAAAGTTCCTTGTAACGGGCGATCAGTGGCGGAGCGTGGTTAAGAGTGAGCAGCACCTGCGTGATGGACTGTTGGCTCAATTCGGTGGCGGAAAGGTCCGCGTTCGTCTTGGAGCAAACCGAGCATGGTTGACGATCAAAGGCCCCCGGGTTGGCGCCACGCGCTCTGAGTACGAATATGAAATTTCCTGTGCCGATGCCGAGGAGATGCTGAGTACGCTTTGCAATGGGCAGGTTATTGAAAAGACGCGCTTCCTTGTGCCCTATGACGGCCTGACATGGATGGTCGATGTTTACGAGGCTGCTTTGGAAGGTCTCGTGATTGCCGAAATCGAGTTGGAACATGAAGGCCAAGTTGTAGAATTACCGACCTGGGTCGGCCCGGAAGTGACGAATGACCCCAAATACAAGAAGACGCGGTTTCAGAAGCGCCTGAAGAACGGTAGAGAGTTCGGTTATGCCTCAATCTAAGCTCGTGCGCTGTCGCTATCGGCGCAGAAGGATCCTTCTATAGAGCCAAGAGCAGGAGGGTATCATGGCTTCGAATAATGAAGAAATCGGCAGGACCATACTTAAGCTTGCTCATCATTATCGCGATCCGAGTGAATTGCTCTCTGCCATTCGCAAGAAGCATCCCGACGCTAAGAAGAAGGAAATTACCCTTGCTGCGCTGGCGATAATGATTGAGCAGGTCGAGTCTGACGCGGCTGAAGAGAAGAAGTCGACACGCCCAGCGAAAGCCAAGCGAGCTGCCGAGCAGGGGCAGCATTCGCCGCGTTAAGTGGTGACAGTGCCCTCCGACGCGGCCCTCTGGGCTGATTGCCCAGAAGCGGACATCCTAGATGTCCGGAAAAGGCCAACCTCACCCTCGGCTTGCTTGGCCGCGAATGTCTCACATGGGGTCGATTCTGCCCTTTCGATGTCGGTTTGAAAGCTGACTTTGATCGGTCGCCTTCAACTCGGCTTCTTCGCCCTAATCTTCTCAGCTAATCAGTCTGCCGACTTCGGCAGGACGCCCATGATCGTCCGTCCGCGCTCAGTGAGCGCGTAGGTGTTGACGCCCACCCACGCTGGCGCGGGCGTCCACTCGATCAGACCTTTCCGGATCAGTTCCTCGCGCGCCTTGCCCGGCCGCAATTCGACGCAGCCCCTGTCTGGCCGAAACAGGTGCAAGATCCAGATTTCATCGCGCGTCAGCATCTGG
>NZ_JBFUIY010000112.1:0-2635 GCF_056401655.1 Allobosea sp. P4_E12
GGCGTCGACACGCTGGAGATCACCTGGTCGAAGGCGCCCTGCCGCTTCTGCGGCACGGGGTGCGGCGTGATGGTCGGCGTCAAGGAAGGCAAGGTCATCGCCACCCATGGCGACATGAAGGCCGAGGTCAATCGCGGCCTGAACTGCGTSAAGGGCTATTTCCTCTCGAAGATCATGTACGGCGCGGACCGGCTGACGCAGCCTCTGCTGCGCAAGAAGGGCGGCGTCTACGCCAAGGACGGCGAGTTCACGCCGGTTTCCTGGGACGAGGCCTTCGACGTCATGGCCGCCAAGGCCAAGCAGGTCCTGAAGGACAAAGGGCCGACCGCGCTCGGCATGTTCGGCTCCGGCCAGTGGACGATCTGGGAGGGCTATGCCGCGACCAAGCTGATGCGCGCCGGCTTCCGCTCGAACAATCTCGACCCGAATGCGCGCCACTGCATGGCTTCTGCCGCCTACGCCTTCATGCGGACCTTCGGCATGGACGAGCCGATGGGCTGCTATGACGATTTCGAGGCCACAGATGCCTTCGTGCTCTGGGGCTCGAATATGGCGGAGATGCACCCGATCCTGTGGACGCGCGTCGCCGACCGCAGGCTCGGCCACCCCCATGTCAAGGTTGCGGTGCTCTCGACCTTTACCAACCGAAGCGCCGACCTCGCCGATATCCCGATTGTCTTCAAGCCCGGCACCGATCTGGCGATCCTCAATTACATCGCCAACCACATCATCACGACCGGCCGCGTGAACAAGGACTTCGTCCAGAAGCACACGAACTTCGTCAAGGGCGCGACTGATATTGGCTATGGCCTGCGGCCCGACGATCCGCGCGAGGTCAAGGCGAAGAAGGCCGAAGATGTCGGCGCGACCTCGCCGATCGACTTCGAAGCCTATGCCGCCTTCGTCAAGGACTACACCCTCGAGAAAGTCTCGGCGCTGACGGGGGTGGAGCCCGGCTTCCTGCAAGAGCTGGCAGAGCTCTATGCCGACCCGAAGCGCAAGGTCGTCTCGTTCTGGACGATGGGCTTCAACCAGCATGTCCGCGGCGTCTGGGCGAACCAGCTCGTCTACAACCTGCATCTGTTGACCGGAAAGATCTCGGAGCCCGGCAACAGCCCCTTCTCACTGACCGGGCAGCCTTCCGCCTGCGGCACGGCACGCGAGGTCGGCACCTTCGCCCATCGTCTGCCCGCCGACATGACTGTGGTGAATCCCGAGCACCGCAAGCACGCCGAGGAGATCTGGCGGATTCCGGCCGGCACGATCCCGGAAAAGCCCGGCTATCACGCGGTCGAGCAGGATCGCATGCTCAAGGACGGCAAGCTCAATTTCTACTGGATCCAGGTCAACAACAACCTGCAGGCGGCGCCGAACAGTGCCGGGGAAACCTACCCGGGCTATCGCAATCCAGAGAATTTCATCGTCGTTTCCGACGCCTACCCGACCGTGACGGCCATGGCCGCCGACCTGATCCTGCCCGCCGCCATGTGGGTCGAGAAGGAAGGTGCCTATGGCAATGCCGAGCGGCGCACCCATTTCTGGCACCAACTCGTCAAGGCGCCCGGGGAGGCCCGTTCCGACCTCTGGCAAATGGTCGAATTCTCGAAGCGCTTCACCACCGACGAGGTCTGGCCGGCCGCCCTTCTCGATGCCAATCCCAACTATCGCGGCAAGACGCTGTTCGATGTGCTGTTCAGGAATGGGCATGTCGACAGCTTCGCTGCAAGTGAGGTCGACCCCGCCTATGGCAATCTGGAGGCCAAGCATTTCGGCTTCTACGTCCAGAAGGGACTGTTCGAGGAATATGCCAGCTTCGGCCGCGGTCACGGCCATGACCTGGCGCCGTTCGACACCTATCACGAGGTCCGCGGGCTGCGCTGGCCGGTGGTCAACGGCAAGGAAACTCTCTGGCGCTATCGCGAAGGCCTCGACCCCTATGTGAAGCCGGGCAAGGGTTTCGAGTTCTACGGCAACCCCGATGGCAAGGCGCGGATCATCGCCGTGCCCTACGAGCCGCCGGCGGAATCGCCGGACAACGAATATGATCTCTGGCTGGTGACCGGACGGGTGCTCGAGCACTGGCATTCCGGCTCGATGACGATGCGCGTGCCGGAGCTCTTCAAGGCTTTCCCCGGCGCTCGCTGCTTCATGCACCCGGACGATGCCCGCAAGCGCGGGCTCAACCAGGGGGCGGAGATCCGGCTGATCTCCCGCCGCGGCGAGATGCAGACCCGGGTCGAGACGCGCGGGCGCAACCGCATGCCCCAGGGCGTCGTCTTCGTGCCATGGTTCGACGCCAGCCAGCTCATCAACAAGACCACTCTCGACGCGACGGATCCCATCTCCAAACAGACGGATTTCAAGAAATGCGCGGTCAAGATCGTAGCGGTCTGAGCCTGGTGCGCTCCTGGACCGTCCTTGGAACTGCCCTGGCAGCTCTCGTCGTCCTCTGCTTCGGCGCGCTCTCGCAGGAGAGCGGCCGGATCAACATCGTGCCGCGCCTGACCGGCGCGGCGCCGCCGATGGGCGCCGTCAACGTGCCGCCGCTCGACCGTCCGATCGTCGACGACGTCAGGCGCATGCGGAACTACCCGGAACAGCCGCCGATCATTCCGCATTCGATCGACGGCTATCA
>NZ_JBFUIY010000113.1:0-2571 GCF_056401655.1 Allobosea sp. P4_E12
TAGAATGGGAATGGGCCCGCCGCCTCGGAACTTCGCCGTCGATGCGCATGACTGCATCATGGTCGCGATCCTCCAGGATCGACCGAATACAAGTTTGTGGCGCCGAACCGCGCCAAAATGGCGAGTTCCCCTCGGATCGTTTGGATGTGAGCGCCTGCACTCATCTACGGCCTTCGCCGCGCGGAGCGGCGAAGCTGTTGACGTCCACCCGTACGTGAAAACGAACCGCGTCTCAAAGCCGATAAGGGGTCTGCGGCCTTGACAAGGAAAACCCCATACAAGTCCTCTGGCGCTCAGCGGCGTCGGGCCCTCATGCAGCCGGCGTGGGTCGGAAGCGGACGCCCTACCCATTAAGTGTCTAGCTTGCGAGATGCTCGGCCCTCGCCGACGCTTGATCGTAGGACTGGACGGTGCCGGGTATTATCCCTGGGTAAACGGTCGATTGTGAGCCGCCAAGTCTTGATCTTGGGGCCACCCCTGGGACCGCTCCGAAAGCGGCCCTCGGGCAAAGGGTCCGGTGACTCTACTGGCCCGTTTGACCTTTCGGCGCGCGCGATCATCGCTGACCATTTCATCCCGGATTGGCATCGTTGCAGTATGTCTGAGCCTTTCCAAGCGTTCCTGGACCGCTGCGTTTCGATCGATCTCGAAGTGGATCCAGGAACCGCCACGATCTTCGCTCTTGCGGCGGTGCGCGATGATGCTCGTTCACCGATCCTGGCTAAGAAGCGCGATCTGGCGGCAGCCCTCGATCGCTTGGAAGCAGAGTCGGCCGAGGCCGAGCATCTGATCGGCCACAACATCATTCGGCATGATTTGCCTCACATTGCCGCGGTGCGGCCCCGATTGGCGGGGATTGCGCAATCTCCGATCGACACGCTGTGGCTCAATCCGCTCGCATTTCCACGCAATCCCTATCACCATTTGGTCAAGCACTACCATGACGGGCGCCTACAAGCAGGGCACGTCAACGATCCGGAAATGGATGCGCGCCTGGTGTTTCAGGTGCTGCGCAATCAACTGACGGCTTTGACGCAGCAACACGCCGATCAGCCCCATGCTGTGGCAGCCTTTCATTTCCTTACAACAAGGAGCGAGAACTCAGGCGGCTTCGACGCGGTATTCCAGGAGGTGCGGGGGGCGCCCGCGCCCAATCCTCTCGAAGCACGGGAAGCGATTTCCCAGCTACTGGAGGGACGCGCTTGCGAGAGACGGGTGCAACAGACACTGAACTGGCTTTCGAGCCCACAACTCGGATGGCCTATAGCTTATGCTTTGTCCTGGATCCTGGTCGCGGGCGGAGATTCCGTCATGCCACCATGGGTGCGGGCGCAATACCCCAAGTCTGCGCAGATTGTGCGGGATCTGCGTGACGCCGATTGCAAAAGCTCGGATTGCACCTGGTGCCGTGAAAGGAATGATCCGGTCCGCGCGCTGTCTCGCTGGTTCGGGTTTGAAGCCTTTCGCGCGCAGCCAGTGGACGATATGGGCCGGCCTCTGCAGGAGCGGATCGTCGATGAGGCGATGCGGGGAGCCAGCCTCCTCGGCATTCTGCCAACCGGGACCGGCAAATCCGTCTGCTATCAAATCCCCGCCCTCTCGAAGTTCGACAAGACGGGGGCTCTGACCGTCGTGATTTCGCCGCTGGTCGCGCTGATGGCAGATCAGGTGCAGGGAATGGCACGAGCAGGTATCTCCTCGGCCACCACCGTCAATGGAATGCTGTCGATCGCTGAGCGACAGGAAGCACTGGACCGTGTGCGCATGGGAGAGGCGGCGATGCTTCTGATCTCTCCCGAGCAATTGCGGAGCAATTCGGTCCGGTCGGTTCTCGCGCAGCGTGAGATCGGGCTCTGGGTGCTGGACGAGGCCCACTGTGTGTCGAAATGGGGCCACGATTTTCGGCCGGACTACCGCTATGTCAGCCGCTTTATCAAAGAGTCCTCGGGCGATAACGCGCCTGCTCCGGTGCTCTGCCTGACTGCCACAGCCAAGCCCGAAGTAGTCCGTGACATCCGCGACCATTTCCAGTCGCGCCTTGAGCGCGAATTGTTACTGCTGGACGGCGGCGCGGTGCGCACCAATCTCAGCTTTGACGTCAGGCCCACGCAGCGCGGCAAAAAGCTGGCTGATATCCTCGATGTAATCGAGGCCAAGCTACCACAGGACGGCGCTTCGGGTGCCGTGGTGTATTGCGCTACCCGTGGCGAGACGGAACGCGTCGCCGACTTCCTCAAGCAGCAGGGTCTACTAGCGGAACGATTTCACGCAGGGCTGCCGCCCGAGGAAAAGCGGGACATCCAGGAACGATTTCGCGTAGGCGAATTGCGGTGTGCAGGGCGGTGACAAAACCATCCAATGAAGCGCCCTCGCTTGTGGTGGCGCGGGCGGCGTAAAAGCCAACCAGTTGGATAGGCTGATCCCTTTTGGGGTTGGCGGGGATGTTCGCGGTGGAGGTCTACGCGGCGGTTCGTGATTTTGTTTTCAATCAGGGGAAGAGCCGCCGTGAGGCGGCGCGTGTTTTTGGTCTGAGCCGCGAGACGATCGCGAAGATGTGCCGGTTCTCGCTGC
>NZ_JBFUIY010000114.1:0-2545 GCF_056401655.1 Allobosea sp. P4_E12
GAGCCGAGCCGGTGTTCGGGCAGATCAAGCAAGCCAGAGGCTTCCGGCAGTTGCTCCTGCGCGGTCTCGATCAGGTCCGAGGCGAATGGGCAATGATCTGTACCGCTCACAACCTCCTGAAGCTTGCAAAAGCCTCAAGATGAGGACCGGGCACCGAAATCTCGCGCCCAGCCTTCCCGTCATAATCGCCCCAAAATCGTTACTCGGACGGGCTCCTAGGGAATTTGCAACAGAACCCCTCGAAGAGCTTGTGCAGTCAGGGGCGATCTCAGACATGGGGCCTGACGTGCTTCGTCATGTTGCGATGCCGGGACTTGGCGATGTTCATTTCTTCCCTGACGCGGGCGGGCGCTCTGGCCAGCGGCGCGTCCTTCGTCCGATCCCAACGCGCCGGCCAGCACGGCCAGGGCCTTGGCCTCGCCTTCGCTGAAATGGACGATCACCTGGAGCGGGGCATGCGTTCTTGGGTGCGTGAGCGTGTCAGATATGGCGGCACGGTCCTTGCGCCGTTTCTGAGTCGTTCGCGGGACGTTCTTCCGCACTGGCAACATCCTGCCAGTTACGGACAGCGCTGTTCTTATCTGTTCGGGTCTGTTCGGTTGGCGGGGATGTTCGCTGTGAGCGGGCGCATCACGAACGCCGATGCCGCACGTCCACGTCTTGCCGTTCTCTTCATTCCGATCGCCTCTCCTCTCCCGTCCCTCGAAGCACGAGCGTGTCGAGGATACGACGCGTCCATCTGAACGCTCCGGAGCAAATCCCTGCACAGAACCTCCGGCCGTGAAAGGCGAGCCGCCGGTGCTTCGTGAAAAGGGGCTTCTACAATGCCGCGCAGGTTCTGTTGCGATCGCCGGTAGGCGCGGCGGATATCGCACCATTCCCGTAACAATGCCGCCTAGAATCTAAATCCGTCCATCGCAGTGCAGTTTGCGATTCTCGCCGCGGCGTGAACGGGCGAATGTCCAGATCCTATGGCGCCCAGGGAATTGCGTCCGACGACACCCACACCATCCGCCGAGCCGCTCCCGATCATCGTGACGCTTCCCTTCGCGATGTCGCCGCCAAGCTGGCGTCGCACCCCGACGAGGTTGGCCCGGTTTCGTCAGCAGGATCTGTCGCGAGCTGCAGCGCCGCCACTTCGACCCGTCAGATTTCAGTCGGAAAGTATGGGCGCGCAGCGCCAGCGCAGCCATGATTACCCATGGTAATTTTCCTTGGTTGTCGAGCCCGACAGAGATTTTGCCGTGACGTTTTTCTTTGCGTAGGGCTTGCCTGATCTTTAGCGGTTAATAATACTCTGATTCGGAATGTTATTAACCGCTAAGGGACCTCACAGCATGGGCAATGGACCGTCACCCCTGCAGAATGACATTCTTGCGCTGCTGGCGGTCTGGCCTGCCTATGTTCATGACGCAACGGCGACGCAGCTCCATATAGGCGACTGGGCACGACCTCGCGATATCATCACCGGGCTCGGTCGGCCGGAAAGTGCTGTCACGAGCGCCTCAGTCTCGCGGGCACTGGCGCGGCTAAGCGAACGCGGGCTGGTGATGCGGGCCGCCGGACAGCCTGCCAGCGTCGGTCGGGCGTTCCGCTATGCCCGAATCCGCGCTCCGATTCCTTAACGGCACTCGAGGAAGTACGGACGGTGACGCAGCGGATTCCGTTGCATCACCGCCTCAATCTCGGAGCGTCAACGAAGTCGACGCTGTGGAGCAATGCGCTGCATGTGGCGACGGCATCGCACGGGACAGCGAAGTTCCTCACTTGGCGGGGCAGAATGAACACTACCTCTTCAATCAGATAATGGCGTTTCGGTTGGGAAAGGGTCAGCGAGATGCGCTATATGGCACGTGCCGGCATCGTCACGCCGTAGCGGAGTTGTTGCGCCTCGGTCGGGTTGGTAGCCATTGAGAATGGCAAAGATCAGTTACAGCGGTTATCGCTTTCCACCCGCGATCATCCAGCAGGCAATCTGGCGCAAGACACAAGGTTTCAAGAGCCCAGGTTCAGCCCAGAGATTTCTCTCCACTCACGCAGCCCCCTACAACACCTTCAACGTCCAGCGCCATCTCATTTCCGCCAAGCCCCACCGAGCTTTTCGCTCTTCGGCGATGGCGGCGGGGTGAGCGGCCGCCGCGGCCGCGTGATCGAGATCGTCAACCAGTGTTGTCGCGGGCGTCGTCACGTTAACTCCGGCATGGCGGCAAGCGGTGTAGGTGGGCGTGCATGACCCTGCCGACCATCAGCTACAAGCGCCATCGGTTCCCACCGGCGATCATCGCCCATGCGGTGTGGCTGTATTTCCGCTTTCCCCTGAGCCTTCGCCTGGTGGAGGAGATGCTTCTGGAGCGCGGCATCGCCGTCTCCTACGAGACGGTGCGGCGCTGGGCCTTGAAGTTCGGGCGGGATTACGCCCACCGCCTGAAGCGCAAGAGGCCGAGCCGCCGCGACCTTTGGCATCTCGACGAGATCGTCGTCACCATCGCCGGAAAGAAGCATTGGCTCTGGCGGGCGGTCGATCAGGACGGCTATACCCTAGATG
>NZ_JBFUIY010000115.1:0-2472 GCF_056401655.1 Allobosea sp. P4_E12
GTGAGTGAGCGCTGTTCTCAGGCCACAGCCTTGAGCTGCGTCTCTGCGTAAGCCCAGGGCATCAGGTCGTCGATCTGGCTCTGGGGATGGCCGGCGACGATGCGGGCGAGGACGTCGGCGAGATAGTATTGCGGATCGACGCCGTTGAGCTTGGCCGTTTCCACGAGTGAGGCGATCACGGCCCAGTGCTCGGCGCCGCCGTCAGATCCGGCAAAGAGCGCGTTCTTGCGGTTCAAAGCGATGGGCTTGATCGCGCGCTCGACCACGTTGGAGTCGATCTCGACGCGGCCGTCGTCGAGGAAGCGCGAGAGACCGGCCCAGCGCGAGAGCGCGTAGCGGATGGCCTCGGCGAGCTTGCTCTTCTGGCTGACGAGGAGAAGCTTGTCGCGCAGCCAYGGCTCCAGCGCTTCGACGATGGGGCGGCTCCTTGCCTGGCGGGCAATGCGCCGCTCCTCGGCGGAGCGTCCCCGGATGTCGTTTTCGATGCGGTAGAGTTCTGCGATGCGCGCGAGCGCTTCCGAAGCAATAGGCGCCGGACCGGCTTCGGCCAGTTCGTAGAACTTGCGCCGGGCGTGGCTCCAGCAAAAAGCCAGGCTCACGGCATTCCTCTCGGCCAGCACCTTGTAGCCGGCGTAGCCGTCGACCTGCAGCGTGCCCACGAAGCCCTGAAGATGCCGGATCGGCTGCTCGGCCTTGCGGTCGGGCGCGTAGAGATAAGCCACGCCGGGCGGATCGGCGCCGCCCCAAGGCCGTTCGTCGCGGGCATAGGCGAAGAGCTGGCCGGTCTTGGTCCGGCCGCGGCCCGGATCGAGCACCGGCGCCGTGGTCTCGTCTGCGAAGAGCTTGGTCGATGCCTTCAGTCGCTCGAACAGGCGCTCATGCACGGGCCGCAGGAGGAAGGCCGCCTTGCCGACCCAGTCAGCCAGGGTCGATCGGTCGAGGTTCACCCCCTGCCGGGCATAGATCTGAGCCTGGCGATAGAGCGGCAGGTGATCGGCGTATTTCGAGACGAGGACATGGGCRATGGTCGCCTCGGTGGGGATGCCGCCTTCGACGAGCCGGGCTGGCGCCGGCGCCTGTACCACCACCTCCTCGCAGGCCCGGCAGGCGTATTTCGGCCGACGCGTCACGATCACGCGGAACTGGGCGGGGACGATATCGAGACGTTCGGAGACATCCTCGCCCATCGCATGCAGCGCGCCCTGGCAGCACGGGCATGTTTTGTCCTGGACGTCGATGATCCGCTCGACACGCGGCAGGTGTGCGGGCAGCGATCCGCGGTTGGCGCGCCGCTTCCTGGCCCGCTCGGCCCGCTTTGCGGGATCAGCCGCTTCCTCGCCGGCGAGGCCCTCGGCCTCGATCTGCTCGGCCTCCTCGAGSCCCAGCAGCAACTGATCGACCRGCAGGCTCTCGGCCCGGCGCCCGAAGCGATGGCGCTGCAACTCCTTGATGATCTGGCGTAGCCGCTCGTTCTCGGCGCGCTCCTCCGCGAGCATCGCCCGAAGCGCGATCGGATCGCTGGTCAGTGGGTTGGCCGCGTTGCTCACGRAGCCGATTCAATCATGGATTACAGTGGCTTGCCASCGCCGAGCGATCAACTTGCCGCGACGGGGACGCGCGTCTCGCGCCGCTGATGCACCCGTCGCCAGTCGAGGCCTTCGAGCAGCGCCTGAAGCTGCGCCGCTGTRAGTCGCACGACGCCGTCGGCGATAGTGGGCCACTGGAACTTGCCGTCTTCCAGTCTCTTCGAGAACAGGCAGACACCCGTCCCATCGAAGTAGACGAGCTTGATCCGGTCAGCACGCCTCGCCCGGAACACATACACCGCGCCCGAGAACGGATCGGCGCCCATGCTCTCGCGCACCAGTGCGGCCAAGCCCTCCGCGCCCTTGCGGAAGTCGACCGGCTTCGTTGCGATCATGACACGGACCGCGCCAGTCGGGCCGATCACGAGCCGCCCTTTAGCGCGGATATCACCGCGGCAATCGTCTTCGGGCTCGCACTGGTTCCGACACGCACCACGACGCCGTCAATCTCGATCTCAATCCCSCCGCTCGACCGGGCTACGSCACGACGACGACGCGTCGCCGGCTGCCTCACGGTCTCGGGCGCCGGGCGTGCTGCATCGACCACCGCAGGCACGAACGTTGGCAATGATGCCGGCGGCAACGTCTCCGGTGCTCGCCGCAAAAGACGCCGCCAGCCGAACAACTGCTGCGGAGACAAGGCATAGCGGCGCGCAACCTCGCTCACCGTCGCGCTCGGCTCGTAGCTCTCCGCCACGATCCTTGCCTTGTCGTCGTCCGACCAATCCCGTCGGCGTCCGGTCCCGGTGAAGACCTCGAACCTCCGAACCGGCTCATCGTCGCTGGATTTAAGCGTAAGCTCTGAAATCGTCATGTGCCGAAGCCCTCAGGGGCTTCCAACATCGTCGCTCAGACCGTTGCCGGAAAGGTGGCGCCGGGACACCGC
>NZ_JBFUIY010000116.1:0-2437 GCF_056401655.1 Allobosea sp. P4_E12
ACCGCGGTACCGCGGTCGCGATCTACGTCAAGAGCCTCTTCCCCAGCCACGCCAAGTCCGATCTCGGTCCGCCCACYGAGMYCCCGGGCGAGGATGCGGCTGGGGGAGGCCCCTCGAGGCAGGCGCAGGCCGAGGAGGCGGACAAGGAGGCCGAGGACGAGACCGGAGCAATCAAGAAAGGGCCCGAGGACGACCCGGCGCTCGGCTCCGGCGGCCAGGCTGTCGGCACGGCCGGGCTTGCCGCCTTCCTCGGCATCGATTCCCCGCCGATCGACTATGAGCAGCTGCCGCTGCGCCGCTTCTCGCCGGCCAAGCTCGAGGATGTCTTCGGCGATCCGGCGAGCAAYGACAACCTGACGCTCAGCCATGGCGGCGGCCTCTCCGGCAGTGCCGGCTCTGGCGGTGGCCATGACTTCGAGGGGATCGCCTCGGCCGGCGGCGGCTCGGGCGGCCACCACCCCGGCCCGGGCGGCCATTCCGGCCCGGGCGGCGAGAACCCTGGCGGACCCGGTGGCGAGAATCCCGGCGGTCCCGGTGGCCCCGGGAGCCCGCGCAGCAACCGCGCCCCGCTGCTTGCCGGTGTGGTCAGCCTGCGCAGCATCGGGCGCTGCGAGACGTTGCTGATCACCGCGATCGGACTGCTCGCAGGGGCGCTGGATCCTGATGGCGATGTGCTGGCGATCCGCAATCTCACCGCCTCCAGCGGCACGCTGACCGCGGTCGAGGGTGGCTGGGAGTTCAGCCCGACGCCCGGCTATTTTGGCCCGGTGACGCTGAGCTAYGAGGTCAGCGACGAGACCGTCGCGGTCGCCCAGACCGCGCTCTTCAGSGTCGTCGAGTTCAYCGAGATCAACGGCACGGCCGGCGATGACAGCCTGACCGGGACSGAATGCGCCGACCTGATCGACGGGCGCGACGGCAATGACGTGATCGACGGCCGCGGCGGCTCCGACATCCTGCATGGCGGCGCCGGCAACGATTTCATCCGCGGCGGCACCGGCCATGACCTGATCTATGCCGGSCGCGGCAACGACATCGTCTATGGCGGCGAGGGCAACGACACGATCTATGGCGGCGACGGCGACGACMAGCTCTTCGGCGAGGATGGCGACGACATCATCTTCGGCGAGGCTGGCGATGACATCATTGTCGGCGGCGCCGGCAACGACCAGCTCTCCGGCGGTGACGGCAATGACGTGATCCAGGGCGGCACCGGCGACGACCAGATCGCCGGGGATGCCGGCAACGACGTCGCCCATGGCGATGAGGGCGACGACACCGTGGATGGCGGCGCCGGGAATGATGAAGTTCATGGCAATGCCGGCGACGATCACGTCATGGGCGGGGCCGGCAATGACCAGGTCTATGGCGAGGACGGCGACGACATCCTCGACGGTGGCGACGGCGACGACTGGATCGACGGCGGAGAAGGCGACAACACCATCTTCACCGGCGACGGCAACGACACGGTCCGAACCGGCAACGGCAACAATGTCGTCACCGGTGGCGCTCATGTCGACCTCGTCCAGTTCGGCGCCGGCCAGGACACGGCCCAGCTCGGAGCCGGCGACGATGCAGCGGCCGGTGGCGGCGGCAACGACCGACTCTTCGGTGAGGCTGGCAACGACACGCTCTCCGGTGATGCCGGGGACGATGTGCTCGATGGCGGTTCCGGCGATGATCACCTCGCGGGCGGCGCCGGTGACGACCAGATCCATGGCGGGACCGGTAACGACATCGTCTTCGGCGGCGACGGGTGCGACCGGATCGAGGGCGACGCGGATGACGACATCGTCTTCGCCGGCGCCGGCGACGATAGGGTCGAGGGCAATGCCGGCAATGACCGGCTCTTCGGCGAGGCAGGCGACGACCGGATCGAGGGTGACGCGGGAGACGATATCGTCGATGGCGGGGCGGGCAACGACCGGCTCGAAGGCGGCAGCGGCGCGGATACGCTCGATGGTGGTGCGGGCACGGACCGGGTCGAAGCCGGGTCCGGCAACGACGTGATCATCGGCACGCTCGATGCCGCGGCCGATTGCTATGATGGCGGCAGCGGCTGCGACACGTTGGATTACTCCCAGGCGACGCAGTGCATCGACATCAACCTGGTCGAGGGCAAGGCGGTCGGCGTCGAGATCGGCGAGGACAGCTTCTCCAATATCGAGGCGGTGATCGGCGGCAGCGGCAACGACCACTTCACCATCGGTGCCGACGCAGTGACGCTGACCGGCGGTGCCGGCGACGACTGCTTCTCCTTCGACGTGCCCTATGACGCGGACGATCGCGACCTGATCCACCGGATCCTCGATCTCGAGGCCGGCGACCGCATCGTCGTCAAGCAGTACCAGATCGGCACGGATGACGACCCCGCCGCCAATGCCGCTGCGGACGGAGCAGATCCGTTCGCCACGGCCTATGGCGACGAGGCCGACGC
>NZ_JBFUIY010000117.1:0-2179 GCF_056401655.1 Allobosea sp. P4_E12
TGTATGGACGGCCTCCGCGTGGCAAGGGCCATTTGGCGCTTCTGACGAGTTGGTCGGGTGCAGGCATGTATACGGCCTCTGATCGGCAGCGCATTGATGCCGCGGGCCCTGATGAAGTCCGCCGATCGGGTTCCTTTCAGGTTCGCGCGCTCTCGGCGCATGGCCCATAACGGATTGTCCCGATCCCGGCTCGACCGTTCGTCATCACACCATCAGCACCTCACCAATCCTTCGTAGCCCACTGCTGCTCTTTTACGCGACTGAGGCCTCGAACTTCTTCCCTGTCGTCATCAGCGCCCAAGCAATCCTGGCCATCTTGTTCGCAAGCGCGATGGCGACGACATTGTATGGCTTCGCCGCGAGCAGTCCGGCGGCCCATCGTGTCGGTGCCGCTTCTGCCTTGCGGCTGTAGCGAAGGACGGCGTGCGCTCCGACAACGAGAAGCCGGCGAATGTAAGCATCGCCTTGCTTACTGATCCTGCCGAGCCGGTCCTTGCCACCGGACGAGTTCTGCCGCGGAACGAGGCCGAGCCAGGCCGCAAGTTGCCGGCCGGATTTGAACAGCGACACRTCCGTGACAGTGGCAGCGATCGCGCTCGCGGTGATCGGGCCGATGCCGGGAATGGTCTCCAGCCGCCGGCTGAGTTCGTTCGAGCGATGCCAGCGAAGAATCTGATGATCCATCTCAGCAACCTTCGCATGAACCTCCCGCAACTGTTCGATAAGAGGACGGAGCGCTGCCCGCCCAAGCGCCGGGACGAGGTCGTGATCCTCGTCCTCGACCAGCGCAATCAACATGCCGACGCCGGCAACGCCTTGACGTGTCACGATCCCGAACTCGGCCAGGTGACCACGCAACGCGTTAACCAGCATCGTCCGTTGCCGGATCAGAAGCTCGCGGACTCTGTGCAGCATCAGCAGGCTTTGCTGCTCTTCGCTCTTCACCGGAACGAAGCGCATCGTTGGACGCGTCACCGCCTCGCAGATCGCCTCGGCGTCCATCGCATCGTTCTTCTGTCGCTTGACATAAGGCTTCACATAGGAGGCGGGCATCAGCCGAACCTCATGGCCAAGCCCAGTCAGAACCCGGGCCCAATGGTGTCCGCTCGCGCAGGCTTCAATGCCAATCAGGCATGGCGCCAATCCTTCGAAGAAGGGGGCGACAGCATCGCGGCGCAGCTTTTGCCGAACGACAACCGCGCCGTTGGCGTCGACGCCGTGAACCTGAAAAAGCTGTTTGGCGATGTCCAAACCGACTGTGATGATCCTCTCCATGGACGGCTCTCCCTCATGTGACCTTTGACAGCCACACTATGGCACCTCGATGCCGGGAGCGGAGGCCGTCCACCCCATCAGGTTCACCATGGGAGCGCCACGACGACAGAGGCGGTYCGTCGAGCGATACAGCATAGTCAAGAGAGCCTGAGGGCTCTGGCGAAGCGCTACGGCATCAACCAGAAGACGGTGGCCAAGTGGAAGAGACGGAGCTCGACGGCGGATCTCAAGACCGGTCCATGCGAGCCTCGATCGACCGTGCTGTCGATCGAGGAGGAGGCGGTSATCGTCGCCTTCCGCCGGCATACTCTGCTGCCGCTCGACGATTGCCTCTATGCTCTGCAGGCGACGATCCCGCATCTGAYGCGCTCATCATTGCACCGCTGCCTGCAGCGTCATGGCATCAGCCGGTTGCCGGAGGTGGCAGGAGACAAGGAGCCGAARAGGCGCTTCAAGTCCTACCCGATCGGCTACGTCCATATCGACATCGCCGAGGTACAGACTGCCGAGGGCAAGCTCTACCTCTACGTGGCCATTGATCGCACGAGCAAATTCGCCTTCGTCCAGGTGGTCAGGAAGACCGGCCGGACCTCGGCTTCTGCCTTCCTGGTGGCTCTGATCGACGCGGTACCGTACCGGGTCCACACCGTTCTCACGGACAACGTCCTATGTCGGGAAGCAGCTTTGGGCTTTGGCCAACAGGTCTCATCGCGCCGGCAGATCGCCGACGTCAGCAGTAAGCTGATCCAGATGGTTTCCACCGTCAACGGGATCGCTCCCAGCCATAGCAAACACAGGATCCAGCGGCATTGACGCGGCCGTGGTCCTCACCGTCCTCAAGACGAGATACGCACCCAGGTGGAAGGCCCGAACATTATCTACAGGGTCGCCTTTGGCGCCCTCA
>NZ_JBFUIY010000118.1:0-2087 GCF_056401655.1 Allobosea sp. P4_E12
AAACCAGGCCACGGCCGAACACGTCGATCCCGACACCGGCGAGATCATGGAGAGCTGATCAGAAACGAAAGCGACGATAAGCCAAGGGCCCCGATCGGGGCCCTTGGCTTATCGTCTCACATCGCCAGCGCTGGCCTGGTTTTGCTCCGCCCAAGTGGCCTGGAATCCGGCCGCCGTTGACACCGCTGAGCTCGAGCTCCCGCCTCATCCGGCCAGACGGTCATCGAGACGCCTGCGAGAGTTTGGAGGCCGCGACGCCCACGGTCGGCATCCAGGTCGCACGCTATGCGAGGGCTCCATTTGCCCGGGGCTTCGGTTTCAAAGGTCAGCTGCGCCCAAGCGAGCCAAGACTGTCTCTGGTAGGCGCGAGGCAAAGGCTCGACATCCTCCGAATGGAGGATGACCCGGCATTTCCAGGCCGTCCGAGTGAACATTCTCCCGTGGCACCGAGACGCCGTCCTGGCGCAATCGCTGCTGGCTTCGTTCATGCGAAGGATGATCAAGGCGGTCGCCGAATGTGCGGTGGCGATCGACGCCAACACGGCATTGTCACGGGAATGGTGCGATCTGAGCCTGCTCCGGTAGGGTAGGGGCGTGCAGCCGATTTCCTACGCCCGTCACCAGTTGCTGGCGGAGCGCGGCCTCGACATCTCGTACGAGACGATCCGGCGATGGGTACTCAAATTTGGATGCAGCTATGCCCGCAACCTGCGCCGGCTCCGGCCCGCACCGGCAGACATCTGGCACCTGGACGAGATGGTGATCCGCATCCAGGGCCGGCGCCTGTATCTTTGGCGAGCCGTCGACAGCGAGGGCGAGATCCTCGACGTGCTGGTGCAATCCAGACGGGACAAGGGGGCCGCCCTGCGGCTGATGCGCAAACTGCTCAAAAAGCATGGCTTTGCCCCCAAAGTGCTGGTGACGGACAAATTGCGCTCCTACGCGGCCGCACGGCGAGACCTGGGGCTCTCGGGGCGCCACGAGCAGGGCCTGCGCCGAAACAATCGGGCGGAGAACTCACACCAGCTAATCCGACGACGTGAGCGCAAGATGCAGCGCTTCAAGTCGCCAATGTCGGCGCAGCGATTTCTCTCCGTTCATGCTGCCATCCATAATATCTTCAACCTCGAGCGCCATCTGATCTCCCGACCGACGCTGCGGCTCTTCCGAGCCGCGGCCGCGCAGCAGTGGCAAAACGCGACCACCGCCGCGTAAGTACAGCATTGCACAGAGCGAAATCCGGCTCGTCGAGTTTCCCGTGACAATGCCCATTGGCGGTATTGTGGGCCGCATACACGCCTTGACGGTCCTTAAAGATCGATGGTGAGGTCGAACCTAGTCTGCTTCTCGACGCCAGCCAGGGCCGGGCAACACGGAATGAATCAAGCGCGTTGTCGAACCATCCGCACGGCGAAGATCAGGATAACTGCCCCAATGAAGCCCGCGATCAAATAACCGACCCAACCGGGACCGAATTTGATACCCATAAGGCCGAACAGCCAACTAGCAGCAGCGGCCCCTACGATTCCCAGGACGATGTTCATCACAAGTCCCATGTCGCTCTTCATAAACTGCTCGGCGAGCCAGCCAGCAATGCCGCCGACAACGATGGCGGCGATCCACCCGATTTCCATATGCGACCTCCCCAGCAATGCAGCCAATAGTAACCGTGTACTTTGAGGCGTTACGGCAAAAAGGGCCCTCAGCTAAGGCCCGTTCGGACGGGATCTCAGTAAGGATAGAACGAGCCGAGCTGGACGGCAATGCGAGGCGGCTAGCGCTGCATGGTCGAGCGGTTTGTTTCAATGCCCGATGCGTGTCGCTTTTGAAGCTGATCCATGTCGCTAAACTTAGCCCCGGGACAGCGAGGGCTCAATCCGCGCGACAGTTCGCACTGGCTTGCGCGGGTTGGTGCCGATCCTGATTGCTGAGACACAACAGGGTCCGGATCGCCRCGGCCAAGAAGCCCGCTGGAGCATCACTTCAGCTAGTGGATGGAATCTAACGCTTGGTGCCCACGCCTGACGGCGGCGATGATTTTGTCGGGGTCAGCGGTCCAGGAGAAGGGCTTCGGATCGGCGTTSGTC
>NZ_JBFUIY010000119.1:0-1883 GCF_056401655.1 Allobosea sp. P4_E12
GATCGGCGCAGACTTCCTGCGGGCTGTGGCCGAGGTATTCCCCTACCAGATACACACGGTCCTTACCGATAACGGCATGGCTTTCGCTGATCTGCCCAAGAACCGTTCCGGTCCGACAGCCATGATGCGCGGCCATCCCTTCGACCGCGCTTGCTGGGAGCTCGGCATCGAGCACCGACTGACCAAACCCTATCATCCATGGACCAACGGCCAGGCCGAACGGATGAACCGCACCATCAAGGAAGCGACCGTCAAGCGCTTCCACTATGACGATCATCGCCAGTTCGAGGCGCACCTCACAGACTTCGTTGYCGCCTACAATTTCGGCCGCCGGCTGAAGACCCTTAGGGGGCTCACACCCTACGAGTTCATCTGCAAATGCTGGACTTCAGAGCCAGAACGATTCAGGCTCGATCCAATCCATCAAATGCCGGGACTRAACATCTAGGAGCCCGTCCGAGTAACGATTTTGGGGCGATTATGACGGGAAGGCTGGGCGGGAGATTTCGGTGCCCGGTCSTCATCTTGAGGCTTTTGCAAGCTTCAGGAGGTTGTGAGCGGTACAGATCATTGCCCATTCGCCTCGGACCTGATCGAGACCGCGCAGGAGCAACTGCCGGAAGCCTCTGGCTTGCTTGATCTGCCCGAACACSGGCTCGACCACCTGCTTCCTGAGGCGGTAGCGGCTCCTGCGGCCAGCCCGCTTCAGCCGTGCGGCCATAGCGCTCATCAAGGGCATCTTCGTCAGTCTACGGCGCCCGACCGCGTTCCCCTCGCCGTGGCGCGCACGGCCTGGGGCGAGGTAGCCCGCAATCCCTCTCTCCTTCAACGCGGCCAGGTTCACCTCGCTGGCAAAGCCCGCATCGCCCGAGACCTCACGCGGCTTGCGCCCAAGATGGACGCGGACATCGTCGATGAGCGGCACGAGGGCGCGATAGTCGGCGGAGTTGGTCACCAACCGGTGGGCCACGATGATCTGATGGGCGGCATCGACCGCGATCTGGCCATTGTAGCCCTGCACGAACCCGTCGCGCGTGGGCAGGATGCGGCTGTCCTGGTCGGTGAAGTTGCGCTGCGCCCGGTCGGGCGGTCCACCGTCCTCGCTCCGCAACGCCCGGCCCTGCCAGCGCATGCCCGACGATGCGCCTGGTCCGCTCTCGTCCTCCGGATCCGGCGGATCGGCAGCCTCTGCCTCCAGCGTCTCCTTGGCAGCTCGGATCCTCTCCAGCCGACGCTGTTTGTCGGCCATCCAGTCCGGTGTCTCGTCCCCACGTCGGTCCGCGCCATGAACCTGATCCTCGGTCGCGTCGGTGTCGCGCGCCTGATCGAGCCATTGTGCGACCTCGGCGGCCAACGCAGGCTCCGTCGTCTTCATCCGCCCGTAGCTCATGGCCTTATGGCGCGAGGCGTTCGCCTTCAGTTTGGTCCCGTCGACCGCCACGTGTGCGAACTCGACCAAACCGGCCGCCCGGCACAGACGCAGCACCTGCACGAACAGGTCCGATAGGACCACGAGGTGGCGCTTGCGGAAGTCGGCGATGGTCCGGAAGTCCGGCCGGTTCAGGCCGGTCACTGCCATGACGTCGACCCGCTCCTCGCAGGCGCGGGCGAGCTGACGCGAAGAGTACAGGCCACGGCTGTAGCCATAGAGAAGCAGGGCCACCATCATGCCGGGATGGTAGGGCGGATAGCCGCGCTCCTCGGTGTAGCTGTCGATAATAGCCGAAAGGTCGAGCCCTTCGCGCACCGTGTCACGGACGAAATGCGCCAGGTGACCGGGCGGCACGAACTCATGCAGCGAAGGCGGCAAAAGCCAGCCCTGATCGACATCCCAAGAGCGAAACACTTTGGCCATGAGCCAGTGAATCATCCCGAAGCCACCC
>NZ_JBFUIY010000120.1:0-1789 GCF_056401655.1 Allobosea sp. P4_E12
CGGACAACGTCCTACGGACAACGTCCTATGTCGGGAAGCAGCTTTGGGCTTTGGCCAACAGGTCTCATCGCGCCGGCAGATCGCCGACGTCAGCAGTAAGCTGATCCAGATGGTTTCCACCGTCAACGGGATCGCTCCCAGCCATAGCAAACACAGGATCCAGCGGCATTGACGCGGCCGTGGTCCTCACCGTCCTCAAGACGAGATACGCACCCAGGTGGAAGGCCCGAACATTATCTACAGGGTCGCCTTTGGCGCCCTCACGGCACTTGCAGAGAGGGGTCCTTCCACCTGGCATCCGACCGTTCCAGGAACGGCCGGTATTCTGTTCCCGTCTTGACGACGGCATGCGCCACCCGCGCCATCTTGGCGGTAAGCGCGGTCATCGCCTTGCGACGGCGATCGGCATCGTCCACGTGACCGGCAACATAGCGACCAAGCTTGTCGCGGAAGCTGTTGTCACATTGGCGCGCGGCGACCTGCGCTGCCATCCAGAACGTTCGGCGCAGCCGGGCATTGCCGTACTTCGACAGCTTGGTCCGACCGCGGAACGTGCCGGATTGGCAGGTAGCGAGGTCGAGGCCGCAGAACTTCAGGAACTGGCGGTGATGGCCGAACCGCCGCAGGTCTCCGGCTTCGGCCAGGATTGTCAGAGCGTTGATCGGTCCGATTCCCGGGATCCGCCGCAGCAACTGGTAATCGTGATGATCGGCCAACGTGACCTGCGCGATCTCCTCGATCCGGTTGCGCTCCCGGATCAGGCCCCGAGCCTGGGCAATAATCATCCGGAACATCGTGATCGCCGCGCTTTCCTCCGGCACGGGCAACGCAATCGATGAGCAAGCCGTCTCGTAGATATCGTTGATCAGCCGAGCCTTGGAGACTTTGCGGCCGACCAGAGGCCAGGCCTCGGCCACGAACGCTTCCCGTTCCAGTGCGATGATGCTGCCGGGCGTCGGGAAGCGCTCGATCAGTGCCAGGAACCAATCCGAGCGGCTATTGCCGGCGAAGCGGCCGATCTCCGGAAAGTACAGCGGTAGGTAATGCGTCAGGATGCGGTGCCAGGTCTGCGTCTTGGCCTTCGAAATCGTCTCGTGCGTCTTCGACAACTCCTGGAGATCGTTGATGCCGGCGGCCAACGGGTCGACATAGGCCTGCGTGGCACCGATCCGCAGCATGTGCAGGATGACCTGGGCGTCCTTGGGATCGTTCTTGTCCCAACCGTTGTGTAGCGCCTCCCGCGTCCGGGCGAGCGCGACCGAGGAGATCAGCCGCAGCTCGAAGCCTGCCGTCAGAAGCCGATAGGCGAGCGTGCGATGGTAGTTGCCGGTCGCCTCGAAGCCGACAAGGATCGGCCGCCCGATCGCGGCAAGGTCCGCAGCCAGGCGGTCGTAGTCCTGCTTGGTCGCCATCACGGTCATCCGCCGGCGTCGACCGCCTTCTGGCCGTTCGATCAGCACCTCCTGGCGGTGCTTGGACATGTCGATCGCTACCAGCACGGCGCCGGTGGGAGTAGAAAAGCGCTTGGTCATGGTTGGCCTCGCTCCAAAGTGTTGTCTCGACAACCTCACTTTAGAGACCTTCTGGCCGGCCATGACCGCCGTGACGGCGCGCTGCGCTACGCAAGGCTTCGCGCGCCGTCAGGCAACGGTCGAGCCTCTTCCCAATGTGCTACGTACAGACTTCGTTTCACAGACTTCGTTGTCGCCTACAATTTCGGCCGCCGGCTGAAGACCCTTAGGGGGCTCACACCCTACGAGTTCATCTGCAAATGCTGGACTTCAGAGCC
>NZ_JBFUIY010000121.1:0-1597 GCF_056401655.1 Allobosea sp. P4_E12
GGGTGGAGGCTGTGTGAAAAGAGCCGAGTCGGCTAGGATTCCTGGAGGTGATGCTCCGGGAGCTTAGATGAAGCGCTTCGTTGAGAGTGAAGACCGTCGGCAGGGTGTCCTGCTTCCCGAGTATCTTGACGACTACGTGTCGGAGAACAATCCGGTTCGGGTGATCGACGTCTTCGTTGATGAATTGGACCTGGGCCAACTGGGTTTTGAAGGCGTGGTTCCCGAGGCGACGGGCCGTCCGAGCTACCATCCGGGCGTGCTGCTAAAGATCTACGTCTACGGCTACATCAACCAGGTGCAATCGAGCCGTCGGTTGGAGCGCGAGGCGCAGCGCAACATCGAGCTGATGTGGCTGACGGGACGGCTGGCGCCGGACTTCAAGACCATCGCCGACTTCAGGARGGACAACGGCTCGGCGATCCGGGCGGCTTGCCGGCAGTTCATCACTTTGTGTCGCCGGCTGGATCTCTTCACCCACGCGATCGTGGCCATCGACGGCAGCAAGTTCAAGGCGGTGAACACGCGCGACAAGAACTTTACGCGTGCCTCGATCCAGCGTCGGATGGAGCAGGTGGAGGCCAGCATCGAGCGTTACATGTCGGCGCTGGAGACGGCCGATCGACATGATGGCGAACTGGCCCAGGCCAAGACGGTGCGGTTGAAAGACAAGATCGCCGCCCTCAAGGAGCAGATGAAAGCCTTCAAGGCCCTGGAGGCTGAGGTGCATGCCGCGCCGGACCAGCAGATATCTCTGACCGATCCGGATGCGCGGGCGATGGCCACCAACGGCAAGGGCACGGGGATGGTCGGCTACAACGTGCAGACGGCGGTGGACATCACTCACCACCTGATCGTCGCGCACGAGGTCACCAACATCGGCCACGACCGCGGTCAACTCTCGGGCATGGCCGGCCAAGCCAAGGCCGAAATGGGCGTCGAAACGCTCGACGTGCTGGCCGATCGCGGCTACTTCGCCGGCGAGGAGATCCTGGCCTGCGAGGCTATCGGCGTGACGCCCCTCATGCCCAAGCCCCTGACTTCCGGCGCCAAGGCCGACGGCCGGTTCGGCAAGCAGGACTTCGCCTACCTGCCCGAGCAGGACGTCTACCGCTGCCCATCGGGGGCGCTGCTGCCCCGCCACATGACGACGGTGGAGAAGGGCCTGACCCTGCATCGCTACTGGGACCGCGCCAGCTGTCAGAGCTGCCGCTTAAAGCCCCAGTGCACACCGAGCGTCGAGCGACGGGTCACCCGCTGGGAGCATGAGGCGGTGATCGAGGCCATGCAGGAACGGCTGGATCGCGCGCCCAAGAGCATGCGCATCCGCCGAGCCACCGTCGAACACCCCTTCGGAACCTTAAAGGCCTGGATGGGAGCGACCCACTTCAAGACCAAGTCCCTCAAAAACGTCAGTACGGAGATGAGCCTCCACGTCCTGGCCTACAATCTGAAGAGAGTGATCGCCATCCTTGGCGCTGGGCCGCTCATTCTGGCGATGCGGACCTGAAAGGGTCGCCGCGACTCTCGTCCAACTTCACCCGCAGACGACGCGGCGCACACCTCAGGCATCCCAATAGCGCGTTTGCACACGGCCTCG
>NZ_JBFUIY010000122.1:0-1594 GCF_056401655.1 Allobosea sp. P4_E12
CCGATAGCCGCGCCTGGTTCCGATCAAGGCACGTTTTGACGGCGCCGCCGCCAAGCGAAACCTTCGAGCAAAGCTTGTCGATGTCCGAACCGCAGGCCTTCGCCAGACGGTCATAGGCTTCGGCGAAGGTGAGCGTCTGGGCCGAAACGGCCAACGGGATCACCATGGGGGCCAGCAGACAGGCTGCGGCGAGGGCTCTGCGTAGACGCACGATCGTCTCCCTGTTTTCGTTCGGTGTAATCGCGCCCGAATATGCGATTTCAAAGGAAGCCGGCGATCTTGCTATGGGCAAACGCCAGGAGCGATGAGTTGATCGATCAGGGTGCGCACAAAGACATCTGGGCCGCCGGCACCAGAACACGTCGGCAGCTTGCGGGATTCGTCTTGATGGGACCGGTCGGGACAAGAGGCCAAGCCACTGGTGTCGAAGCTCGGTCTCCAATCTGTGCGCCCGGATGAAGGGAAAAGCAGCCCGGCGCATCGGCCGGGCTGTTTGCAGATCAGAGTGCCCGGCTCAGAACTTGTAGTTCACGCCGACGCGCAGGAGTCCGGCGCCGCCGCCGCCATTGCTGACCGCGGTATAGGTTCCGGCCGGCAGCACGCCGCCCGCGGGGTTTTCGAAGACCTGGGCCCTCCTGCCCTCGCCGGTATCGACGTAGAGACCTTCGAGCTTGACCGTCCAGTTATTGGTGAAGGCGTATTCGACACCGCCGCCGATGGTCCAGCCGGCATTGCTCGTCGTGTTGCCGGTCAGCGGGTTGGTGTTCAGGCCGCCATAGGCCAGACCGCCGGTGATGTAGACCAGGGTCCGGTCGAAGGCATAGCCGATGCGGGCGCGCACGGTGCCGAAATAGGCGCCGTCACCGCCGCCTCTACCGGCCCACCAGGTGTATTGGCCCCACGCCACGCTACCGCCTGTATCGACATACTGGATATCGGTCTCAAGGCCGTAGACGATCGCGCCGGACTGCCAGTTATAGCCGATCTGGCCGCCACCGACGAACCTGCCATCACCACCGCCGACACCGCTCAGGACGCTGGAAGAGCCAGCAGTCGGCCCGTTGACGGCGATCTCGCCCGAGTCAGCCCAGCCCACGCCGGCGTTGAGACCGACATAAAGACCAGCCCAGGTGAACAGGGGCGCGTAGACGATCGGGGGAGGCGGCGCCTGGCGGCTGGGAAGGTCGGCGGAGAAGGCCGACGTTGCCAGGCACGTCGCAAGAACGGCGGTGGATACAAGACCTAGTCGCATGATGTCCTCCGAGGTCAGGGATACGCAAGTCAATCTGTTCCATATGAAGTAACGGCAGAGAACCCGAATAATCCGTGCCACTTCCCAATGAAGTGCCGAATGTTACGGACTGCGATATTTTGATCACTTCGCTCTATGAGTCCAAAAAACGACTGCCCAGAGCATGCCAATCCCAACGGGCGCCCGTGGGGCCCAGACCTCCGGCATGGGGCGGCGTGGGGACGGGCGTTCCATCGCGGTTGAGGAAGTCACTCCAGTTCAGGCCATCGATGCTCTTGCTGAGTGCTCATGCGCGATAAATCACGCATGCGGTGCCGTCATCGAAAGATAGTGTACCAGGCC
>NZ_JBFUIY010000123.1:0-1542 GCF_056401655.1 Allobosea sp. P4_E12
ATCCAGGGCGGTCTGAAGTTCAACCTGCCGATGCTCGCCGCTGGCGACGTCCTGTGGTTGCAGGCAGCTTACGCTGAGGGCATGAATTCCTACCTCGGCTACGGCGGCAGCTTCGGCTACGGCCGTCTCGGCTTCCTCAACGCTGCGGACATCGTCATCGACCAGACCACCGGTCGCTCGAAGCTGACCAAGGGCTTCGCCATCACTGCTGGCCTGAAGCACTACTGGACCCCGACCATCCGTTCGGAAGTCTATGGTTCGTACTCCGAGCTCGACATGGGCGCTGCGGTCCAGAACGGCCTCTTCGCCCAACAGGGCAACGTCCCGGTCAAGCTTGACCCGAAGGAGTTCATCATCGGCACCAACCTCGTCTGGACCCCGGTTTCGGGTCTCGATATCGGCGTAGAAGTTCTCTACTCCAAGGTTGAGCTGAAGAACCGCATCGGTCAGGTCGACAACGTCGGCACCCGCAACGGCAACCTGCTGATCAAATCGGACGACGCCCTCACCGGCCGTCTGCGCATCCAGCGCGACTTCTGATCGGTTCTCCGATCCTAGTCGGAAGCCCCGGGGAAACCCGGGGCTTTTTTCGTTATACTAATAGTTTGACGTTATAACGCTGAGCAATAACAAACGGGATCTGCGCGAGGCGGTGATCAATATCGCGATCCGCTGGTTCGTCGGCTACGGCCTTCACGAGCCACTGCCCGCCCATTCGTGATTGACGCGCATCCTAAACGGCCGAGGGTTTCCGTTAGAACTTTGAAACCCACGGTCCAGGCGGGCCGCCGGGATCGCGACCGGAGAAGTAGTCCATCTCCACGCCCCGGTCCGTGCCCATGTCAGTTGGGGCGCGCTCGCCGTCCGTCACGTCGAGCCCGTCGCGGAGGCCAACCTTGACCAAGCAGTCCGCGGGCCGCAGAAGCTGGCCGCGCCCGATCCAGATGCCAGACCCCCCACCCTCGCCGGAAGTGACAGTTGCTCTCGCCGCGGAATGCGGCGTAAAACCCGCGGAGTTCTTGATTGCCGCTGAATGGCAGCCTAGATCACGGCAGCATCGGCACAGCTTTGTACTCGATAGATTGAGATTGGACCGCAACGGAAGTCGTATAGGCCAACATTAATACGGATGAAACTGATGACACCTAGTCAAGCTAGAGCGGCGCGCGCGATGCTTAATCTCGATATGAAAACTGTTTGCAGATTGGCGGCAGTTGGAAAGCGGACGCTGACGGAGTTTGAATCAGGATTTCGCACGATAAGCGACACAACAAAAGTCAAGATTAAGGCATTCTATATCTCAAGAGGGATCGAATTTGTAGAAACTGCGGATCATAGTCAAGTAGTAAGCTTCAAGAGTTTCGCCGCATATGATTTAGAAAATTTGGATTCAATACGAGATAAAGATGAGTATATCGATCTTTTTGGAGCGCGCGAGATTGACGATGCATTTCGGTCAATAGAGGACACTTTGGATAAATTAAGCCGGTATCTTTTCTTTTCACGAAAACTATTAAATGAGATCATGGCAAAGGAAAACAT
>NZ_JBFUIY010000124.1:0-1521 GCF_056401655.1 Allobosea sp. P4_E12
GGATAGACCGCGCCGGTGCCCCAGTTCCACGGGTTGTTGTACATCACGGCGCCGACGGCGATGGCCGTCCCGAAGGTCAGGAGCGCGCCCGGGACGGCGGAGGCGACCGGCTCGTAGACGACGCCGGGGTCGTAACTCGGAACATAGATCACCTCCGGTTCCGCCGGCTCGATATAGATGACGTTGCTGGATCCCTCGGTCTTCTGGACGACGGTCTGTTGCGGCGTCGACTTCAGGGCTCCACCCTTTGCCGCCTGGGCTCGGAGATCCTGGATGACGGCCGCGACATCCGTCGGCTGGTAGACGAAGGCGTCGCCGAGATCGCTCGTCCAGTCGAGGTTCTCGTTCATCTGCTTGATCAGGTCGGGAAACCGGATCAGCGCCTTGACGCTGGCATCCCAGTTCATGGCGTCGGCTGCCGTGAAGTCGGCCTTCTCGACGGCCGCCTTGTTGCGCTCGATCCAGCGCGCCGCCTGCACGATATCGAGCGGATAGGCCGAGGCCGGCAACAACTGGGCGAGCAGCGGGTCGGGGTAGAGCGCGATCGGCTTCACCAGCGGCTCGATCTCCGCACGGGTGAAGACCGTGTCCGCTGCCTGCGCCGGTGCAGCCTGTGGCGCTGGTGCGGCCTGTTGGGCGAAGGCGGCGCCGAGGCCCGGGAGAATGGCGCTGGCTGGAGCCAGCACCAGCGCCATTGCGGATAGGGCGATCATTCCGTGTCGCATGCCGTCCTCGCGCTCAAATGTCTGCAAACAAGCCGGTCCATCACCGTCCGGCCCCTATCTGAAACGACCCACATTCACGATCTGGACGCGCCGATTGGCTGCTGCGTCCGGGTTCTTCCGGTTCTGCAACTGCTCTTCACCGAGACCGACCGAGACAATCCTGGCGGGGGCGATGCCGAATGTGGTGACCAGCGCGTCGCGAACCGCATCGGCCCGCTTCTGGCTCAGCGTCAGGTTGGACTTGCGGTCGCCGACCGCGTCGGTGTGGCCGACGATGAGGAACTTGTATTCCCGCAAGGTCGGGTGGAGCAGGGAGTCGGCAATCACGCCGACCGTGCGGAACGATGCAGGGCGGATCACCGCCGAGCCGGTCCGGAACTGGATCTCGACGGTGAACTGCGAGAGATTGTCCAGTTCCTGCGAGAGCGGCTCGCGCAGCGAGGCGTCCGGTCCGCGGTTGGCGGCGACGCTGTCCACGGCCTGGCGGCGGAGCGCGGCGACGTCGATGGATTTCGACTGGTCGAGGACGTTCAGCGTCTCGATCAGCTGCGTATCGTTGAGTCGCTCCTGGGCCTGCACGATTGCGGTTGCGGGGGCGAGGGCGATTGCGGCGGAGAAGACGAGGGCGATGGGCTTCATGGGGTGCGCTGTGCCTTCAGTTCCAACCGGCATCGACGATGACCTGCTTGCAGCCGCTGCTGACGACCTTCGACGCGGTCAGCAGGCACTGCAGCCTGTAGCCGTCATGGGGCTGCACGCCGCTGCAATATTGACCAAGGTCGCGCTCGCAGACCTT
>NZ_JBFUIY010000125.1:0-1510 GCF_056401655.1 Allobosea sp. P4_E12
CCGAGCGGCGGCGGCAAGACGACGCTGGTGCGGGCCCTGACCGGGATCTGGCCGTGCCTGCGCGGCTCGGTCCGGCTCGACGGCGCCGAGCTGGCGCAATGGCCGGAGGCCAGCCTCGGGCGCTTCATCGGCTATCTCCCGCAGGAGGTCAGCCTGCTCGATGCCAGCGTCGAGGAGAACATCTCGCGGCTCTCGGCTGAGAGCGACGCCGCCGGGGTCGTGGCGGCGGCGAAGGCGGCCGGCATCCACGAGATGGTCGTGCGGCTGGCCGATGGCTACCAGACCCAGCTCGGGCCGCAAGGCGCGGCGCTCTCGGCCGGCCAGCGCCAGCGCATCGGCCTGGCGCGGGCGCTCTACGGCAACCCCTTCCTGGTCGTCATGGACGAGCCGAACTCGAATCTCGACGGCGAGGGCGAGAGCGCGCTCAAGGCGGCGATCGAGACGGTCAAGGAGCGCGGCGGCATCGCGATCATCGTGGCGCACCGGCCGAGCGCGCTCGCCGCCGTCGACTTCGTCGGCGTCATCCAGAACGGCAAGCTCGCCGCCTTCGGGCCGCGCAACGAGATCCTGACCCCGGCGACGACGCAGGTCGCCCCGGCCAGCACGCCGGCAGCACCGCTGCGGATGCCGCAGGCCAGTCCYATCGCAGCTCCCTTCAAGCCTGCGCAYGAACGGGTGTCGGCATGATCGAGATCARRACCCTCAAGGCCCCGGCGCCGGGCGCGCCSTCCGCGGAGCAGAGCTACCGCAAGATCACCGACGAGGACGCGGCGCCGTCGTCGCGCTGGCCGGCGCTGGTCGTGCTCGCGCTSACCGCGGTCGCGATCTACGTCAAGAGCCTCTTCCCCAGCCACGCCAAGTCCGATCTCGGTCCGCCCACCGAGCCCCCGGGCGAGGATGCGGCTGGGGGAGGCSCSYCGARGCAGGCGCAGGCCGAGGAGGCSGACAAGGAGGCCGAGGACGAGACCGGCGCGATCAAGAAGGARCCCGAGCCCGACCAGGCGMTCGGCTCCGGCGGCCAGGCYGTCGGCACGGSCGGGCTTGCCGCCTTCCTCGGCATCGATTCCCCGCCGATCGACTATGAGCARCTGCCGCTGCGCCGCTTCTCGCCGGCCAAGCTCGAGGATGTCTTCGGCGATCCGGCCAGCAACGACAACCTGACGCTCRGCCATGGCGGCGGCCTCTCCGGCAGTGCCGGCGCCAGTGGCCATGATTTCGAGGGGATCGCTTCGGCCGGCGGCGGCTCGGGCGGCCACCACCCCGGCCCGGGCAGCCATTCCGGCCCGGGCGGCGAGAACCCTGGCGGACCCGGTGGCGAGAATCCCGGCGGTCCCGGTGGCCCCGGGAGCCCGCGCAGCAACCGCGCCCCGCTGCTTGCCGGTGTGGTCAGCCTGCGCAGCATCGGGCGCTGCGAGACGTTGCTGATCACCGCGATCGGACTGCTCGCAGGGGCGCTGGATCCTGATGGCGATGTGCTGGCGATCCGCAATCTCACCGCCTCCAGCGGCAC
>NZ_JBFUIY010000126.1:0-1485 GCF_056401655.1 Allobosea sp. P4_E12
GCGACGGACGCATGGACTTTCGCGGGCGGGACGGAAACCAGGCCCGCCCGGACCGGCCCGATCGCCCCAACACCGGAGCTGGCAACCGGCCGGATCGCGGGCAGGGGGCCAATCGGCCTGACCGACCCAATGCCGGCAATCGCCCCAATGCCGGCGCCGGTGCAGCGCGTCCCGATCGCGGGGCAGGGAACCGTCCTGCCACCGCCGACCGCGCGCGCCAGAACCGCCCGAATGCGCAAAGGCCGGCGCAGCGGCCGGCGCAGGCCAGTCGCCCCGGCGGCGGCAACGTCAATCGGGCGGCTGGTCCGCGCCGCGACAATGCCTTCGGCAACATGCAGCCCGGCAGGGCCGCCAATCTGCAATCCCAGCGCGGACAGGCAAGCTTCGCTCATGCCGGAGCGCGGATGGGCGGCGGCGGGTTTGGCGGCGGACCCAGAGCGGGAGGCGGCGGGTTTGGCGGCGGCGGGGCACGCATGGGCGGCGGCGGTGGCGCGCGCATGGGTGGCGGCGGTGGGCGTGGAGGCGGCGGTCGYGGGGGCGGCGGTGGGCGGCGTTCCGACRTCGCGCTCAAGGATCATATCGTCGAGCTCGGCCGGCTTCGGAATGGCATCGGCTTCTACCGGTTTGCCTATCGGGGCAGCGACAGGCGCTATGTCGGCGTGATGGCGCAGGAGGTCCAGGAGGTCGCGCCCGACGCCGTGACACGGGGCGCCGATGGTTTCCTGCGTGTCTATTACGAGCGCATCGGGGTGCGGTTCCAGACCTACGATCAATGGCTGGCATCCGGCTCGCACGTACCGACCGGAACCATCCGCCATGAATGTGCGGCGACGGCACTATGCCGTGCCACTGTCCCGGAGATGTCCGGAGGTATGCTGCCATGATGCACCTCAACCGGATCCGTCGGCGATGGCTGAGCCTCGCAATCGCGGCTGCCACCTTGGCCGGGATCTCCGCAGCCAGCGCGCAASAGCGCTTCAAGACRCCCGAGGCGGCCGCCGCAGCCCTTGTGGAAGCCGCCCGCACCAGCGAGACCGGCCCGATGCTCGGCGTTCTCGGGCTCAAGGGGCGCGACATCGTCTTTTCCGGCGACGAGGTCGCCGACGCGGCGGACAGGGAGCGCTTTCTCTCCGCCTATCAGGCCAAGCACCAGGTCACGGTCGACGGCGACAAGGCGACATTGCTCGTTGGTCAGAATGACTTTCCGTTCCCGATCCCGATCCTGCGCAAGGACGGGGAATGGCGGTTCGACACAGAGGCCGGGCGCAAGGAAATCCTGTTCAGGCGCCTCGGGCGCAATGAGCTCGATGCGATCCAGGTCAGCCTGGCCTATGTCGACGCCCAGAACGACTATGCGAGCAAGGACAGAACCGGCGCCGGGCCAGGCTCCTATGCCCAGCGGGTCGCGAGCCGCCCGGGGAAGCGCGACGGCTTGTTCTGGGCGACCGGGGCAGGAGAAGAGGCCAGTCCGCTGGGCGCTCTCGC
>NZ_JBFUIY010000127.1:0-1467 GCF_056401655.1 Allobosea sp. P4_E12
CCAGGTCTACGACGGCCTGGCGCGAATGGTCGCCGACTCGGGGATCGCGGTCCTTCTCGTCGAGCAGAACGTCACGAAGACTCTAGAGCTCTGCGACCGCATCGCGGTCCTGTCCGAAGGCCACATCGTCTTCGACGAGTCCGCGGCCGGAACCAGAGCCGATGAAGTCGGAGCCCACTACTTCTCTCAAGAGGGCAGCGCCTCATGACGTACTTCCTCCAGCAGCTCGTCAACGGAATCGCGATCGGCGCGCAGTACTCGCTGTGGTGTGTCGGGTACGGGCTGGTGTACCAGGTCCTCGGCCTCATGCACTTCGCTCACGGCGACACGTTGATCTTCGCCGCGTTCTTCGCTAGCACCCTTGTCTTCGCCGGCATCCCATTTCCAATTGCCGTGATTGCCGGCATGCTTCTCGCGGCCGCCCTCGCGATCATGATCGAGCGGACCATCTACCGGCCGTTGATGTCTCGAAATCAGCTCTTCATGGCCTTCATCGCGGCCATGGCCGCAGGCTTCGTGCTCAGGAATCTCGTCCAGCTCTTCTGGGGCGTCCAACCACGAGTCTTCCCCGAGGGCCTCCTTCCGATGGGCTCGGTGAAGGTGGGCGACATCCGTATCACCTACCTCGCCATGATGAACCTCGCCGTCGCGTTGGCGATTGTCGTCGCGTTCCAATTGTTCCTCTCACGGAGCCGGCACGGTCAGGCGATCGTCGCCGTCTCACAGGATCGATCGACAGCCGAGCTGATGGGCATCCGCGTGAACCGCATCGTGGCCCTCGTCTACGGCTTGAGCGGTGCCATCGGCATGGTGGGGCTCTTCATGTACGTGGCCGAGTTCCGGACGATCACGATCGGACTCGGATTCCTCATCACGCTCAAGGCCTTCATCGCCGCCATCATCGGCGGCATCGGCTCGATCAGGGGCGCGGTCCTCGGCGGCATGGTGCTCGGCATCTTGGAGGCGATGGTGTCGGCATACCTGTCCAGCACCTTGGTCGAGGCCATCGTCGTGCTCTGCCTGATCGTGTTCCTGCTTGTCAGGCCGAACGGAATCATCGGCATCAAGGAGAGCGTGAAGCTGTGACGCTGTACTTCGCCGACCTCGCCCTCGGGATGCACTTCGAATCGACCGGGCGGACGATCACGGAGTCCGACATCGTCGCTTTTGCCGGCCTCTCGGGCGACTTCAACCCGTTGCATACGGACGAGGAGTGGGCCCGGGCGAACACCGGTTACGGAGGTCGTATCGCCCATGGGCTTCTCGTGCTGGCCGCCTCGAGCGGCCTACGGACGCCCCAGCTAGACGAGATCCACATCCTCGCCTTCCTCGCCGTCGAGCGTCAGATGAAAGCCGCCACTCGTCCCGGCGACACGATCCGGCAGACCCAGGAGGTCGTCGACCTGCGCGCCAGCGAATCACGTGCAGGCGCGGGGATCGTCACTCTCGCCGTGAGTGTGGTGAAGC
>NZ_JBFUIY010000128.1:0-1382 GCF_056401655.1 Allobosea sp. P4_E12
ATCCTGTAGTCCATGTCCCGCATCTGCCGCGACCACGCAACACCATGGGTCAATTCATGGCCGTGAGACAGGTTCATCAGTACGTGGTCGAAGGCATTCCCGATCGCGTCGGCGATCGCGGAGTCATCGTCTACGGCGCTGAACGTGAACCCGACATGATGATCCGAATGCGCCTCCAAATGTAGAAGGAGTCGATCGACGTCATTCCCCTCGAGGTCACGCCACAGGGCGGGCACGTCGATACCCTGTCCGCGCTTGAAGAAGTCGACGTGCCAAAGGTGTCCGGGCGTGCCTGCGATGCTCGCCGGACTCCGCGCTGCCCAAGCGCGTGCGCTCGTCGACACTCGGACTCGAGTTTCATACTGACGATCAGCATGGGCAACAAGCCGACGAGCATCGTCGTGGTCGCCGCGAACCCAACCAACCGTCACCGCGTCGCTGTAGACAGTGACGTCCGGGACGCTGCGGTCGTTGTAAGTGCTCAGTGCCTTGAACGTCCCGCCCTCAAGGTCGCGCAACACCTGCTCCAGCCGGCTTAGGTCGTCACCGTGGGGACGTCGCATATGCCCGATCCTGTGCCGTATCCGCTTGAGTTCGACCTGGCGGCCTTGCCACGACGCCTTCTCGAACAATGCGTAGCCGATGTTGTCCCAAGAACGCTCGATCAACTCTGCAAGCTGGCTGTAGTCCAGATAGGCGAGAGGGTTATCGCTGTCCGGGCCAGCCATATGCGTGTACTGGGCGTCTTGTTCCAAGCGGGGGCCAGCAGCCTTCACCGCGTCGATCCACGTCGCCCCATGGAGCGCACGGAGTTCGACATAGGCGAGCGATCGCAGCCAACATTCCAACTGCCACCAACGCGCGTACAGGGCCGCGGAAGTGTCCTCCATGAAGCCCGGAATGACTGCACGCAGCGCGGCCGCTGCCGTCGGACCTAACCAGGGTGCTTCGTCGACGCGGGTCGTCGACAGCCCATGCTCACGCTCTGACACGTTGAGCCATTGGGCCGCCTGTCCTGTCGGTTGCTCCGTCGGCCCAATGGGGCGACGGCCCTCTTGGTTAGTCATGGCTCTCCTCTAAAGAACGATGGCCACAAGTTTGGCGTATTGCGAATCGTCGCTGTCGTCCCACGCGCACTTGAGCGACCAGCTGAGAAATGCTGACACCGCCGAAGGAGGCTCGCGACGCTCAAAACCTGCAAGAGGGCGGCGGGATCCCTGTTGCACCCTTCGGAGGTTCGAGGGGTTCGATTACGCCGAGCTACGGATCGGGTGACCCCCACAATTCTTCCCGAATGTTGCGGCCGAGGGTTCCGAGCCGATCCGAGAAGAGATGGCGGCTGGCGTTAGAAGATCCGATGCAGTGATCGAGCAGGGCGGCAG
>NZ_JBFUIY010000129.1:0-1321 GCF_056401655.1 Allobosea sp. P4_E12
GCGCTGTTCGACGCCTTCCTGAACCCGACGAACGACGCTGGCGCCTTCACCGCTCCCTTGCCTCCCGGCTATGTCCCGCAGCCCGGCTATGAGCAGCTCGGCGTGGGATCGATCCTGGGCGGCATCATCAGGCAGCCGGCGGAGGAGGTCGACTTCAACATCGTCGACGCGGTGCGCAACGATCTGGTTCGGATCAATGCCGACCTCTTCGCCTTCAATGTGGCCCGCGGCTGGGATGTCGGGCTTGGCACCTTGAACCAGGTGCGTTCGGATCTTGCCGCTTCGCAGGATCCCTATGTCTCCGAGGCCGTCGGATATGCCGGAAATCTCTCGCCCTATACCTCGTGGGAGGACTTCCAGCAGCGCAACAATCTGAGCGATGCAGTGATCGCCCAGTTCAAGCAGGCCTATCCGGACCTCGTCCTGGACGCCGACGAGATCGCGGCCTTCCAGGCGATCAACTCGAATATCAGCGTGGCCATCCAGGCCGACGGCACCGGCATCGTGAAGGGGATCGACCGGGTCGATCTCTGGGTCGGTGGCCTTGCCGAGACGCATATCAATGGCGGCATGGTCGGGCAGACCTTCTGGGTCGTGCTGCATGAACAGTTTGACCGCCTGCAGGAGGCCGACCGGTTCTACTATCTCGACCGTGTCGAGAACTTCGACTTCTACGAGAATTTCATCGACGGCCAGGAGTTCGCGGACATCATCGCCCGCAATACCAGCCTGACCAATCTGCCGGAGAACATCTTCGAGACCGTCGTTGGCGATGACGGCGACAACGGTACCGGCACGGGTGACGGCGACGATGACGACGATGACGACGATGACGGCACCGGCAACGGAGATGGCGACGACGATGATGACGACGGCGCCGGAGACGGCGACGACGATGACGACGATGACGACGGCGCCGGTGATGGCGACGATGATGACGATGACGACGACGGCGCCGGAGATGGCGACGATGATGACGACGATGACGACGGTGCCGGCAATGGCGACGATGACGACGACGACGATTGCGGCTGTGACGACGACGACGATGACGACGGGGCTGGCACGCCGGCTCCCGGTCCGGGGACGGCTCCTGGGACGCATGTCGGGACGGGGCTGAGCGATGTCCTGATCGGGGCAGCGGGGGCGGACAACCTGATCGGCCAGGGCGGCGACGATGTCCTGATCGGTGCGGGCGGCGACGACACGATCTCGGCGGGCGATGGCAACGACTTCGTCGATGCCGGGGAGGGCCGTGACGTGGTCTTCGGCGGGGCCGGCGACGACGTGCTGCTTGGCGGGGCTGGCAACGACCTGATCG
>NZ_JBFUIY010000130.1:0-1153 GCF_056401655.1 Allobosea sp. P4_E12
GTGGTCGCCTTCTCGGCCCGCTGGACCCATTCATCGCCCGTGGTCGGTAGGCGCCGCAGTTGTCGCTTGCTCGGCTGACTTGTGATCCGGCGAGGGGCTCGCCAGAGGAGCGCCCCGGATGCCAGAAGAGCCATCGCGAAAGGGACGTAACCGACGCCGGTCGGGTCATGTGGCCGCGCGGCGAGGACCGTGCAGGCGACGAACCAGCAGGCCACGGCCCAGGCCCTATAACGGCTCCTGATCCGAGACTCGGCCGCCTTTAGCAGTATGGCGTCCGTAAACCGCCACAAGTGGATGAGGTTTGAATGCAGGGTGGCGAGTTCACGGTTCGTGTTCATGAAAGCCTCCTTGCTGGCCCGCAGTTCGTTGCGGCTTGTGGCAAGCTGATCCTTGAGGCTTGCCGCTTGGAGGGATGCCGACCACACGCCGGCCGAACGCCCCGTCCCGCTAAGTGCGGCGCCGCGTGCGCGTGCCTGCGCTCTTGATGAGTTGTTGCGATTGTTGATCGGCTTCCAAGCCGCGATGTTGAGAGCCAGGCCGGCAGCCGTGGGCGTGATCAATGCAGCATGAGCTACGAGGTCGGCCAACCGCACATCGTCGTGATGTCCGACTGCTGTCACTACGGGCACGGCAGATCGGGCAATCGCAATCGCAAGGTCGAGATCGTCGTAGGAGCACAAATCGCTCCAGCCACCTCCGCCACGAACGATGAACACGACGTCGGCATCATCCGGCCTGATCGCTCCCAAGGCGGAGGCCATTTCCGCGGCGGCTCCGGCTCCTTGCGTCTTCACCCACCGAGGCTCGACGACCACGTCACGGGGCAGCGTGCTGTGCTGATGCCGGAAGTCGCTCCATCCCCTATTCGGGCTAGTCAGCACAATGACGTTGTGGACCTCGGGCAACACAACCGTTCTAGGGTTGGCAGTCTTGAAAGAAGCGACACGCTCGGGCGTGAGCAAGCCCAACTCGATGAGAGTCTCCTGCGAATCGTTTCGTAGCCTGCGAAGCGGTCCCGTCTGAGCGATGACGTCAACCCACGTCGCCCGCAACGACCAACTTGGGGAGTCTCGTCGGGGCATGATGTCTGCGCGTACACTGATGACCTGGCCTGTGCCAAGGACGCCGGCCCACGCCAGCCTCTGCGTTGAGG
>NZ_JBFUIY010000131.1:0-1141 GCF_056401655.1 Allobosea sp. P4_E12
GGGTGGAGCAGCCCGGTAGCTCGTCAGGCTCATAACCTGAAGGTCGTCAGTTCAAATCTGGCCCCCGCAACCAAATCAAATATCAAACCCCGTCTCACATAAGAGGCGGGGTTTTCTGCGTTCTGCGCTCAATCTCGCGCCACAGCGCCGCAAAGCACCGGTGAACTGCGGCGCTAAACGGCGGCTGAGGAGTCAGCATCGTGGCTGTATCGTCGGTCGCACTCGCTTTAACGCGCTGCGGCGAGCCCTGACATGGTCTCGCGAAACCAGCGATGCGCCGGGTCGTGGTCATAGGATCGATGCCAGATCATGGCGACGTCTGATCGTTGGTGGTGTGGAGGCGGCGCCGCTTGTGGTGATTAGAGCCTTCAGTGAGAAGGCCCGCGGCACGCAGATGCAGGCGGTGCCCGTCGAGCAGCTCGAGAATGGTGAAACGGTCGATCGCGCGAACCTGAATGCGCACTCTGGGCGCGATTGACGCCAGCAGTGCCATCAGCCGCGGCAGGAGCGGCACTTCAACACTGTCGGGCATCCCCAGCAGAAAGACGCGCTCGGGCTGAAGCGGATCGAAACTCTCTCCCTGAAGCAGCGTCCCCTGGATCATCGACAGCGCTTCGCGGATCGGCCCGGCAAGCCGCAGGGCGCCTGGGGCCGGCCTGATCCCAACGGGAGCGCGGATGAACAGATCGTCCCTGAACAGCCTGCGCAATCGGTTGAGCACATGGCTCATGGAAGGTCGGCCTATGCCAATGCACTTGGCCGCGCGCGTGACACTGCCTTCAGACAGAAGCGCATCAAAAGCGGGCAGCAGATTGAGGTCGAGTCTGCTCAGATTGATGTGATCTATTGCATTGGTTGACCCTAGAGCTCTATCGCTGAAAGGCGATCGCAACCCTTGGGCACGCCACCGGCCCGCCACGCGGGACGGCTTCCCAATTTCTGGAAGGGGACAGGAAATGTCGATCGAACAGGGCATCAAGCAGCGTGGGCTGCAGCTGCCCGCCGTGAAGACCCGGGCGGCGACCTATGTGCGCGGGGGGCGAGGTCCCGACCGGAAAGGTCGGCGCAGGCGTCTCGACTGAACAGGCCGCGGAGCATGCGCGCCTCGTCGGCCTGCAGCAGCGTGCGATCCTTCTGGAAG
>NZ_JBFUIY010000132.1:0-1140 GCF_056401655.1 Allobosea sp. P4_E12
TTTCGGAACCTTAAAGGCCTGGATGGGAGCGACCCACTTCAAGACCAAGTCCCTCAAAAACGTCAGTACGGAGATGAGCCTCCACGTCCTGGCCTACAATCTGAAGAGAGTGATCGCCATCCTTGGCGCTGGGCCGCTCATTCTGGCGATGCGGACCTGAAAGGGTCGCCGCGACTCTCGTCCAACTTCACCCGCAGACGACGCGGCGCACACCTCAGGCATCCCAATAGCGCGTTTGCACACGGCCTCGACTTGTAGGGGCTGTCGGCACGAACGACGATGACCGAGTAATAGCCTTCCTGGCCGTTGTTATCGATGTCGCGGAACAGAGGCTGCAGCTTGTCGCCGAGGACACGCCGGCCGAGCGAGTCGACCGCGGGCCCGAAGCGGGCGAACTCGAGCTGGTCGGCCCGCAGTGCCCCGACGAGGCCGGCATAGTCGCTGACCCGATAGAGTTTCACGGGAACGCCGAGCTTGCCTGTGAGATAGTCGATCACCGGCTGGTTGCGGGCGATCGCGCCCGCCTCATGTTCTGCCGACGAGACGCCGAAGCGGATTTCCTTGATGCTCTGGCGCCAGTCGCTCTGGGCCAGCGCGGGAAGGCAGGTGAGGGCGCCAAGGCCGGCAATCATGGTGCGACGTGTGAGCATATCTGGCCCCTGAAACAGTGAGCGTCATTTGCTCAGCGGGACGCGACGGCGCGATTACGGCGGGATGGCGGTTGCGTGACGCGTCGGGCCGCTGTCGCGCACCGAGGCAGAGCCAGGGGCTGGCAGATATGAAAAAGGCCCGGCTTGCGCCGGGCCTCCGTCGTATTCGCGAGAAGCGATGGACTTCGATCAGAAGTCCATGCCGCCCATGCCGCCGCCGCCCGGCATAGCCGGCATGGCGTCCTTCTTCGGCAGCTCGGCGATCATCGCCTCGGTGGTGATCAGCAGGCCGGCGACCGAAGCCGCGTCCTGGATCGCCGTGCGCACGACCTTGGTCGGGTCGATGATGCCGGCCTTGACCAGATCGCCGTACTCGCCGGTCTGGGCATTGTAGCCGTAGGCGTAGTCCTTCGACTCGAGCAGCTTGCCGACCACGACAGCGCCGTCATCGCCAGCGTTGTCGACGATCTGCTTGGCCGGGGCCATGATC
>NZ_JBFUIY010000133.1:0-1078 GCF_056401655.1 Allobosea sp. P4_E12
ACGGCCTCGGTCGTGGCCGAGCTGGATCAGATCGAAGAGATTTCGATCAATACCGGTGGCGGCAATGACAGCGTCCTCGTGGTCGGCAACCTGACCCCCTCGGATCTGCGCTTCAACACCATCACGGTGAACTCCGGCACAGGTGACGACACGGTCGACGTGACGGCTCTCGAATCGGCCCACCACGTCGTGCTCAATACGGGCGGCGGCTCCGACCATCTGGTTGGCATGCGTGCCCAGGATGAAATGCACGTGACCGGACCAGCTGCCGCCGGCGGATCGACTGGCGGGGGCGGCAGTAATGGTGGTGGTTCCGGAAACGGGAGCGGCAGCGGCTCGGGCAATGAGACCGAGAACGGCGGCGGCAACAGCTCCGGCAACGAATCCGAGAATGGCGGCGGCTCTGGCTCCGGCAGCGAGACGGAGAATGGCGGCGGCAGCGGTTCCGGCAACGAGACCGAGAACGGCGGTGGCGGCACCGGCAATGAGACCGGGAACGGCGGCGGCGGGAGTTGCGGCACCGGCACCGAGACCGGCAATGGTGGCGGAACCGGCCAGACAACGCAGCCGGACGCCGGACTGGTTCTGGTCGGTACGCCCGATGCGGACGTGTTGCTCGGGGCGGCTGGGGCGGACAACCTGATCGGCCAGGGCGGCGACGATGTCCTGATCGGAGCGGGCGGCAACGACACGATCTCGGCCGGCGACGGCAACGACTTCGTCGATGCCGGGGAGGGCCGTGACGTGGTCTTCGGCGGGGCCGGCGACGACGTGCTGCTCGGCGGGGCCGGCAACGACCTGATCGATGGCGAGGCCGGCAACGACCGGATCTTCGGTGGCACCGGCGACGACCGGATCACGGCCGGGGCCGGCGACGACACGGTGGTGGCGGGTGCGGGCAATGACGTGATCGTGGCGACAATGGGTGACGGCAACGACGTCTATTTCGGCGATGACAGCGACGGCGGCACGGGCATCGACACGCTCGACATGTCGGCGATCATGGCGAACCTGACGGTCGATCTCGGCAACGGCCTGCTCGGACGCGGCAGCGCGGTCAGCACGGACAGCGGCAGCG
>NZ_JBFUIY010000134.1:0-1035 GCF_056401655.1 Allobosea sp. P4_E12
CTTTATGACAGTGCGGCAATCGTCATCGTCGAGAACAGCGTGGCCTCGGAAGCCACGCCGTTCCCCGGCAAAGCGGTAGCCACGGGGCTCGTGATAGCGCGGACCATCATAGCCCGGCCGGTCGATTCCGAACTCTAACTGGACCTGCGCTTGCGCCGGAGCGCTGAAGGCGGCGGTAGCCGCGACAGCAGCGGCGATCAGGATTGCCCGTAACATGGCGTTGTCTCCTTGGTTGATCAGGGTGAACCCGATCGAAAGGAGCCCACCCTGTCAGGGTGGGCTCCCGTTGATCACTCGATGATCTGCACGATCTTGCGAGTCTTCGGCTCGACCAGGACGGTCTGGCCGTTAATCACGGTGTAGCGATATTCGGTCTTGCCATAGCGAGCCGGAACCTCTCGATAGGTCACCGTGTCGGGTAACGTGGCGCCGACGATAACCTTTTCGCGGTATGCCACCGACGGCACCTTCTGCTCCGTGACATAGGTGCGGAATTCGGTGCGCTGGTCGGCCGCAATGCCGCCCACAATAGCGCCCGCCGCAGCGCCGCCGACGGCACCCACGGCTGCTCCCACAGGTCCGCCGACGATCGCGCCGCCGACAGCCCCTGTGGCCGCGCCACTCGCGGCTCCACCGGCTGCGCCCGAGTTCGACTGTGCAAAAGCAGTCGCAGGAACGACGGCGAGCGCGGCGACCAAAACAAGATTCTTGATCATGGTTCTTCTCCCTTGATGGCCCCCGCCGCAAATCTAAACGGCTGGCTTGATCGCTTGTTCCATGAATAACCGTTCATAATCAGGGAACTAGCGTGTAGCTGGGTATGTAGACTTGCTTAGGGTTGCGCCGCCGCCGCGTTGCTTCTCGTTGTGCGAGCGGATACTGGGCCTGCGGAACCTTAGTTCGGCTGCGACTTGTAGGCCGTGAAGTTCTTGTCGCGGCTGTTCACCGCCTTGAACTTGCTGCCGTCAATCGCAACCAGGGCGCTCCCGAACAGACCGATCTGACGGCACAGCACCACGAACTGCGCGCAAGCGG